>NZ_JBFTNY010000041.1:0-34537 GCF_056397705.1 Variovorax sp. 05L425
CCGCCGTCGACGTAAAGGATGTGGCCGTTGACGAAGCGCGACGCATCGCTCGCGAGGAACACCGCCGCGCCGACGAGGTCCTCCACGTCGCCCCAGCGCCGGGACGGCGTGCGGCCGATGAGCCAGGCGCTGAAGTCCGCATTCTTGACCAGTGCGTCGTTCAGTTCGGTCTTGAAATAGCCCGGCCCGAGCCCGTTGACCTGGATGCCGTGCGGGCCCCAGTCGATCGCCATGCCCTTGGTGAGCATCTTCACCGCGCCCTTGCTGGCGGTGTAGGGCGCGATGCCAGGACGGCCGAGCTCGCTCTGCACGGAGCAGATGTTGATGATCTTGCCGCGTTTGCGTTCGATCATGTGGCGTGCGACGGCCTTGCCGACCAGGAACACGCTGTCGAGATTGGTCTTCATCAGCTCGTGCCAATGCGTCTCTTCGAACTGGTCCAGCGGCGCGCGGCGCTGCATGCCGGCGTTGTTGACGAGGATGTCGATCGGGCCGATCTCGGCCTCGATGCGTTCGACGGCGCTGTTCACGGCGTTGCCATCGCTGACGTCGAAGGCGGCGGTGAAGACCGTCGCGCCTTCCTCGCGCAATTGGGCGGCGGCCTTTTCGAGCTTGTCGGCGGAGCGCGCATTGAGGATCACACGGGCGCCCGCGCCGGCCAGTCCGCGCGCGAGCGCGTAGCCGATGCCGGCGCTGGAGCCGGTGAGGAGGGCGGTGCGACCGGTGAGGTCGAAGCTCTTCAGTACAGAATTCAAGGCGAACCTTCCTAAGGGTTTTGGATGCACGGCCGTCTCAGCCAGTGCAGGATGGCATCTCGTTGGGATTCGACGCGCCACAACGCATTGACGGGCAAGACACCGCTTTCACCGACAGGCGACTCAAGGGTCTGGAACTGATTGTCAACCAGGCTCGCCGAGAAAAAGTGAGAAGCGCGATTCGCGACCCGGCTGTGTGCCTCGTGCCGATCGATGTCGATGTAGGCGAACTTCAGGCTCGGCGATGCCTTGCGCAGTCGGTCCCGATATTCTCGTTTGAGCGCGGAGCATGTGAGGACAGCGCTCCCCTTGCACTCCTGCAACAGCAGCCCCAAGCGGTCGAGCCATGGATGGCGATCGGCATCAGTCAGTGCAACGCCATCGCGCATCTTCCTCAGGCTTGAAGGGAGGTGGTGATCGTCCCCCTCGATCAGGTGAGCGTGCAGCGCGTTGGCGACCGCCGCAGCCACAGTCGATTTGCCGCAACCCGAGACCCCCATCACAACGAGCTTCGATTCGAGCATGTCAGCCTGCGAGCACCTCGGGGTTGACTGGGGTCGGTGGCCGTCCAGCATTCGGGCCCTGGCCCAGCGCCGAAATCAAGTTGTCGATGGTGAGCGCCGCCATCGCCCGGCGCGTACGAATCGACGCACTGCCGATGTGCGGCGTCAGCACGACGTTGGACAAGCCCAGCAGGGCGGGGTGGACCTGGGGCTCGCCCTCGAAGACGTCAAGCCCTGCGGCCGCGAGCGTTCCGTCACGCAACGCGGCTGCCAGCGCGGCGTCATCGACGATACCGCCTCGCGCAATGTTGGTCAGCGTGGCGGTGCGCTTCATCTGGGCAAGTTCGGGTGCGCCGATCGCATGGTGCGAAGAGGGCGAGTACGGGACGACAAGAATCAGATGGTCCGCCTCGCGAAGTAGGGTCGTCTTGTCGACATGGCGTGCGCCGGACTCCGCTTCGGCGTCCACGCCAAGGCGCGATCGGTTGTGGTAGATCACCTGCATGCCAAATCCGTGTGCACCTCGCCGCGCGATGGCGCGGCCAATTCGCCCCATTCCCAGGATGCCGAGCGTGGAGCCGTGAATGTCGCTGCCCGCGAACATGTCGAACACGCCGGTTTTGGTCCACGCCCCCCGGCGCAGGAAGTGTTCGGATTCAGTGAGACGCCGTGCGGTGGCCATCATGAGCGCAAACCCATAGTCGGCCGTGGTTTCGGTCAGCACATCGGGCGTGTTGGTGACCAGCACGCCCCGCGCCGTGCACGCGGCGACATCCACGTTGTTGTAGCCCACGCCGACATTGCAGACCGCCTTGAGTTGGGGGCAGGCGTCCAGCAAAGTGGCGTCGATGCGCTCGCTGCCGGTGCTCATCACACCCTGCTTGCCCTGGAGGCGCTGGCGGAGTTCGGCCGCGCTCCAGATGGTGTCTTCGGGGTTGTCATCGACGTCGAAATAGAGACGCAGGCGCTCGGCGATGTCGGGAAAGGTGGCACGGGTGGCCAGAACGGAAGGGCGCAAGATGTCTCCGGGTTTTCGATGGTGGAAGTACGAGACCGCGACCTTACGCACACGCCCCGGTTGCACCAAGACGACTTCGCTCTGATCCCATCCGGAAAACTGATGCCACATCGCGAGAAAGCCGGATGAGAGAGGAGGGCCATCAGCAAATGCGATCGCCGTAGAGCGAAGGCATCTTGGCGGCGCGAGCCGATACCTCCTACTGTTCGTTTCGTAGAAACCGCCATAGGAATTTCAGTGAACCCATCCCGGATCTCGTCGCGCATCCGGCGCATCAAGCCTTCGCCGAGCAGTGCGGCCGCCGAGCGTTTCGCAGAACTGCGGCGCCAAGGCAAGGACATCATCAACCTGGCCATCGGCGAGCCCGATTTCGATACGCCAGCCCACATCGCCAAGGCTGGTTGCGAGGCAATCGAACGCGGCGACACGCGCTACACCCCCGTGGCCGGCACCCTTGCGCTGCGGCAGGCCATCGCCGCCAAGCTGAAGCGGGAAAACGAGTTGGACTACGCGGCGCGCGACATCATCGTGACCTGCGGCGCCAAGCATGCGTTGTTCAATGCGTTGTCGGTCACAGTGGAGGAGGGAATGGAGGTCATCATTCCCGCGCCTTTCTGGGTGTCGTACCCCGACATGGTGCTCGCCTGCGACGGAACACCTGTGATCGTCCAATGCCGTGAAGAGGATGACTTCCGCCTCACACCAGCCGCCCTGGAGGCGGCGATCACACCCAAGACGCGCTGGCTGGTCTTCAACTCTCCCACCAATCCCACCGGTACCACCTACTCGTCGGCGCAGTTGCGCGCGCTGGCCGACGTGCTGATGCGGCATCCCCAGGTGATGGTGCTGACGGACGACATCTACGAGCACATTCGTTTCGGTGATGCCGCGCCAGAGCACCTGCTGGTGATCGAACCTGGATTGCGCGACCGGACATTGCTGGTCAACGGAGTCTCCAAGACGTATGCCATGACCGGCTGGCGCATTGGTTACGCGGCGGGCCCGGCCGACATCATCGGCGCGCTGGACATGCTCCAGTCCCAGTCCACCAGCGGCGTGTCGTCCATGAGTCAGGCAGCCGCCGTGGTCGCCCTCAACACGGAAGCGACCTTCCTGCCGGAATGGGTGGCGACCTATCGTCAGCGCCGCGACACGGCCGTGCGGCTGCTCAATGAGATTCCCGGCATCCGTGCGCGCGCGCCGGGTGGCGCCTTCTATCTTTATCCGCACTGCGGGGGCCTGATTGGCAAGCGAACGCCCGAGGGCAAGGCGCTCGAGACGGACAACGACGTGGTGATCCATTTCCTGGAGGCGGGCGGCGTCATGGTGCTGGCGGGCACGGCCTACGGCTTGTCGCCGTATTTCCGGATGTCCACCGCCACCAGCGTCGAGCAGATCGAGGAAGGCTGCAGGCGAATCGCCCGCGCGGTGGTCCAGCTGGTCTGAACCCCATCAGGAAAGGCGATGCCCGAAGCCGGATTCCGTATTGGCCCTTTGGAAGCGCCGTTCCTACCATTCGTTCACGTTCCCACCATTCACCTGAAATCGACCGGAGAAATGCGATGAGCTGTTATCCCACGACCCCCACCGTTGGCGCGGCTGCACGGGGCGCCGCCGTTGCGCTGCTGGGCCTGTGTGCCTTCACGTATGCCGCGGCCCAGGCGGGCGATCCGATCAAGATCGGGATCATCAGCCCGATGAGCGGCCCGAATGCGCGCTATGGCGCCTTCGCCAACAAGGGCGCCGCCCTGGCGGCGGCCGAGATCAATGCGGCGGGCGGCTTGCTCGGCCGCAAGGTGGAACTGGTGAGCGGCGACAGCCAGTGCGTGCCCTCGGAGGGCGTCGCCGCTACGCAGCGCATGATCAGCCTCGACAAGACGCCGATCATCATCGGCGACATCTGCAGTTCCGTGACCCTGGCGATGGAGCCCCTGGTCGAGGAATCGAAGGTGCTGCTGGTCAATGCGGCGTCGTCCAACCCCGACATCACCTACAAGGCGGGTGTCGGCGGATTCAAGTGGACCTTCCGCAATTACCCGACGGACGAGGTGCGCGCGGCGACCGTGCTGGAGTACTCGGTCAAGACCAAGGGGTTCAAGAAATTTGCCGTGCTGTCGGTCGACAGCGACTACGGCCGCGGTGCGATCAAGTTCACCAAGCGCTACCTGCCGAAGTACGAGGGTGCCGAGATCCTGAGCGAGGACTACTACAAGGACTCGGAGACCGACTTCCGCACGGTGCTCAGCAAGATCCGCCGCTCGGGCGCGCAGGCCATCATCCTCTACGGACAGGCCGACACCACCCCCATCATCGCCCGCCAGATGCTCGAGCTGGGCTTGGCCGGCAAGATCGCGCTGGTCGGCAATGGCGAGTTCAACACCAAGGACACGATCGCCGCGGCGCCGAAGGTCATGAACGGCGCGGTCGAGGCGGCGGCATGGTTGCCGGAAGTGCCGGCGGCGCGCAGCCTGAAATTCGTCGAGGACTACAAGAAGGCGAACGGCGGCGAGATGCCGAACAACCATGCCTACACCCACTACGACACGCTGCAGTTGGTGGCCCAGGCCATTCGCAATGCCAAGAGCGCCAAGGGCGATGACGTGCGCAACGCGCTGACCACCATCAAGTACGAAAGCCCGATGGGCAGCGTGACCTTCGACGACCACAACCAGGCGATCCTGCCGATGGCGCTGGTGGAAATCGTCGATGCCAAGCCGGTCATCAAGGGAATGATCACGACCAAGGTCGACTACGGCGCGAGCGCCAAGTAAGGCGCACGGGCGTCGCTCCAAGGACAACCCCGTGGACTCCTTCATCTTCGAGCAGATCGTCAACGGCATCATCACCGGGTCGATGTACGCCCTGGTGGCTGCCGGCATGACGATGATCTTCGGCGTGCTGCGCGCCATCAACTTCGCGCACGGCGAGTACTACATGCTGGGCACATTCGCGGCCTGGTGGGTGATGAGCCACCTGACCTCCGAATACAGCCTCGCGATCATCGGCGGTGTTGCGATCGTCAGCGTGATCGCCGTGGTCATCGGCCGCCTCGTCATGCAGCGGCTCGTGGGGCAGCCCTTCCAGGCCGGCGTGCTGGCCACGCTCGGCCTGTCGCTGATCCTGCAGAACGTCGTGATCCTCGCCTTCGGCGGCGGCTACAAGGTGTTCTCCGGCGGCTGGATCGAACCGATCGAGATGGGCGCTTTCGGCATGTCGCAGCAGCGCGTGATCCTGGTCGGGGTCACGATCATCGTGTTCGTCGCCCTTGAGTGGATGGTGCGCAGTACGCGTCTGGGCCGTTCAATTCGCGCCGTTTCGCAGAACATCGAGTGCTGCCAGGTCAACGGCATCGACGTCGAGCAGGTGGTTCGCAAGACCTTCCTGATCGGGGTGGCGATCGCCGCGCTGTCGGGCATTCTCACCGGCCCCATCAACGTGAGCATCTACGGGGGCATGGGCGAGTCGATCACGCTCAAGACCTTTGCCGTGATCGTCATGGGCGGCATGGGCAACGTGCGCGGAACGCTCATCGCCGGACTCCTGCTCGGCGTGGTGGAAAGCCTGGTTGCCGGCTACATCGGCCTTCAGTACCGCGACTCGGTCGGCTTCATCGCCTTGCTCCTGATGCTGATGCTGCGCCCGCACGGCCTGTTCAGCAGCAAGGCCAGGTTCTGACAAATCACCCCATGCAACAGGCCATCATGTCAACCACCACGCTGGACACCCCCCGCCTGCCCGCTGCGCGGCTTGCCACGGTCAACTGGAGCGCTTGCGCCCTGGCCATGGTCGCGCTGCTCGCGGCACCGCTCTTCCTGGGCGACTACTACCTGCACGCCATGGTGCTGGCGATGATCTTCCTCCTGCCCGCCCTGGGCCTGAACCTGATCCTTGGCTACACCGGCATGCTCTCGCTCGCACAGGGCGTCTTCTTCGGCATCGGCGCGTATGTGTCGGCGCTGATGTCGATCCACTTCGGCACGTCGTTCATCGTGAACCTCGTGGCGGCGGGACTGGCGGCCGGACTCATCGCCTTGCCGCTCGGCATTCCGGCGCTGCGGCTGCGCGACACCTCCTTCGTGATGTGCACGCTGGGCCTGGTCGTGATCGCGCAGATGGTGTCGAAGAACTGGGTCGACCTGACGCGCGGCGACATGGGCCTGTCGGGCGTGCCGCGTCCCCGGCTCGGCTTCGGCGAGTGGGCCTTTACCGTCATCAAGGCGCCCGAGTATTTCTACCTGACGCTGGCGATCGCCGCGCTCGCGCTGCTGGGCTTCGTCGCCCTGATCCGCTCGCCGGCCGGCCGCTGCATGGTGGCGATCCGCGACAACGAGCGGCTGGCCGAGTCGCTTGGCGTGCCGACCTGGACCTACAAGCTGCTGGTCTTCATGCTCAGCGCAGTGTTCGCCGGTCTCGGCGGCAGCCTCTACGCCCACTTCTCGACCGTGGTGAGCCCGCTGGTGTTCCAGGCCTACTACTCCAACACCATCCTCATCATCGTGTTGGGCGGCGGTGTCGGCAAGATCCCGGGTGCGGTGATCGGCAGCTTCGTCTTCGTGGCGGTGTCGGAAGCGCTGCGCATCACGCCGGAACTGCGCATGGTGATCTACGGCATCGTGCTGCTGGGCCTGGTGTTCGTGTTCCCGCAGGGGTTGGCGCCGCTGTTCGAGCGCTTTGCCGCACGCATCGCAGGCGTCGGCAGCGACAAGGGAGCGGCGAAATGACTGCCGATTCATGCATGCTTCGCATCGAAGGCCTGCGCAAGAACTACGGTGCGGTGGCGGCCCTGCAGGGCGTCGACATCGAAGTGCGGCGTGGCGAGGTGATGGGCCTGATCGGTCCCAACGGATCGGGCAAGTCGACACTGTTCGACTGCTGCACCGGCTTGCAGAAGAGCGACGCGGGCCGCGTGCTGCTCAAGGGCGTCGACATCACCGACTGGCCGATGAACCGCATCGCCCGCGAAGGCCGCTTCCTGCGCAGTTTCCAGAAGACGGTGGTCTTCCCGACACTGGACTGCGAGGAGAACCTCGTGCTCGCGGGCCAGATGTCGAGCTTCCCGAACGTGCTGTCGACCTTCTGGATCGGGCCCTCCGCCAAGCGGCGAGTGAGCGCCTTGCGCAAGCGTGCGAAGGAACTGATCGAGATCGCGGGCCTCTCGCGCGTCGCGCACCTGCCGGCGGGCAACATGTCCGGCGGCCAGCAGAAGCTGCTCCAGTTTGCCTCGATGCTGATGCCCGAGCCGGAGCTGATCCTGCTGGACGAACCGCTGGCCGGCATCAATCCGATCCTCATCGAGAAGGTGATCCAGAGCATCGAGCACGCGAACCGCGAGCTCGGCGTGACCTTCGTCGTGATCGAGCACAACACGGACGTGCTGATGAACCTGAGTCACCGCGTGGTCGTGCTGCACCAGGGCGCGAAGCTCGCGGACGACACGCCCGAAGCCGTGGTGAAGAACCCCGAAGTCATCGAAGCCTACCTGGGCGGCTGAGCACGGAGCACATCATGGAACTCGAAATCGACAACCTGTACGCCGGCTATGGCCACCTGGACATCCTGCACGGTGTGGACCTGAAGATCCGCCACGGCGAATTCATCACGCTGCTTGGGCCCAACGGGGCCGGCAAGTCGACGCTGCTGAAGTCCCTGTTCGGCATGACCACCCACAAGGGCGGTGCCATCCGCTGGAAGGGCAAGGACATTGCCGGACTCAAGCCGCAAGCCATGCTGGGCCACGGCATTGCATACGTGCCGCAGGGCCGCTGCAACTTCCAGCTGATGACCATCGACGAGAACCTGGAAATGGCGGCCTACACCATCAAGGGCGGCGACCTCAAGGGCGAGCGCGACTACGTCTACGACCTGTTTCCGATCCTGCAGAAGCGCCGCAACGAGCTGGCCGGGAACATGTCGGGGGGCGAGCAGCAGTTGCTCGAGATGGCCATGGCCGTGCTGCGCCGGCCCGAGATCCTGCTGGTCGACGAGCCGTCGGTCGGGCTCTCGCCGCAGGCGATCACGCTGGTCTTCAACGAGCTCAAGCGCCTGCACAAGGGCGGTCGCACGATCCTGCTGGTCGAGCAGAACACGCGCAAGGCGATGGAAGCGGCCGAGCGCGCCGTGGTCCTTCGGCTTGGCAAGGTCATCTGGGACAGCCCGGTTGGCGAGCTGAGCAACGCCGACCTGGGCGAACTGTTCATGACAGGTCGCCGCGCATCCGACACCGCCACCGCTTGATTCCAGGCAACTCAACCGAACACACAAGGAGCTGAAAAGCATGAAACTGGCATTCGACACAGGTGGCACGTTCACCGACTTCGCCATGACCGAGGACGACGGCAACATCCTGCTGCACAAGGTCCTGAGCACGCCGGACGCACCTGCGCGTGCCGTGCTCCAGGGCGTGGACGAGCTGCTGGCCAAGGTCCGCGCCAGGGACGCTGGCAAGGCCAAGGCCAACGAGGCCTTGCAGATCCTCGGGGCCACGACGGTGGTGACCAATGCGGTGCTGGAGCGCCGTGGCGTGCACACGGCCTTCATCACGACCGACGGCTTCCAGGACATGCTGCGCATCCGCACCGAAGGCCGTTACGACCTCTACGACCTGCGCATCCAGTACCCCGACCCGCTGGTGTCGCGCGAATTCTGCTTCGGCGTGGAAGAGCGCATCGCCGCCGACGGCACTGTGATCAAGGCGCTGGACGAGGAGGGCGTCCGCGCCATCGCCCGCACGCTGCTCGAACGAAAGGTCGAATCGGTCGCGGTGTGCTTGCTGCATGCCTACAAGTACGCGCAGCACGAGCAGCGAGTGGCCGAGTTGATCGCCGAGGTGGCGCCGGGGATCTCGGTGTCGCTGTCGTCAACGGTCTGCCCCGAAGTGCGCGAGTACGACCGCGCATCGACCACCGTGGTCAATGCTTACACGCGCCCCATGATGGTCGGCCATGTGAACCATCTTGAGCGCGAGCTGTCGCAGCGTGGCGTCGAAGGGCAGTTGCTGTGGATGACGTCGAGCGGTGGTGTCGTGCCCAGTTCGTCGGCGTCGCGCACGCCGGTGCGCCTCATCGAATCGGGCCCGGCTGCCGGTGCCGTGGCCGCCGCCGACTATGCCCGCCAGGCCGGCGAGCAGAGTGTGCTTTCCTTCGACATGGGCGGCACCACGGCCAAGCTGTGCCTGATTCCGAACGGCCAGCCGATGGTCGCCAACGATCTCGAGGTGGCGCGCCACGAGCGCTTCCGCAAGGGCAGCGGTTTCCCGCTGAAGATCCAATCGATCCACATGATCGAGATCGGCGCCGGTGGCGGCAGCATCGCGGCGCGCAACAAGATGGGCCTGCTGAGCGTCGGTCCGCGCAGCGCCGCAGCGGCACCGGGACCGGCCTGCTATGGCCGCGGGGGCACCGAACCGACCGTGACCGACGCTGACCTGCTCCTGGGCTACCTCGACGAGAGGTCCTTCCTCGGCGGCGACTTCGCGCTCGACCGGCCGGCAGCCACAGCAGCGATGGCGCGCCTCGCGAAGGACCTGGGCATCACCGCCGAGCGCGCCGCCTGGGGCATCCATGACATGGTCAACGAAAGCATGGCCGAAGCCGCATCGATGCAGGCGACCGACAGCGGCGTCGACCCGCGTGCACTGCCGCTGATCGCCTTCGGCGGGGCAGGACCGGTACATGCCTATGGCGTGGCGCGCAAGCTCGGCATCCGCAAGGTGATCTGCCCGCTGGGCGCAGGCGTTACTTCTGCCATCGGCCTGCTTGGTGCGCCGGTGGCGGCTGACTTGTCGACCAGTCTGCCGATGCGCCTGTCGGCATGGAACCCCAGCGCGGTAAACGTGGTCAAGTCCAGCCTCGCCGCCCAGGGCCGTGAGGTCGTGCTGGCCAGCAAGGTGCCGGCTGATCGCATCACCTTCTCATACACGGTCGACATGCGCCACGTGGGGCAGGGTTACGAGATCTCGGTCGCGTTGCCCGATCTGGACCCGGCCGACCCGGCCTTCCTGCCCGAACTGCTGTCGCGCTTCCATGCGAACTATGTGGCGCTGTACGGCCGCGCCGTGACCGGAACCGACGCGGAGATCATCACCTGGCGCATCCGTGCCAGCGGCCCCAAGGCTGTCGTGTCGCTGGCCAACTTGCGCGGCGAAGCGGGCGCGGTGCGCGACCCGCGCAAGGGCACGCGGCCGGTGTTCTTCTCCGAACTCGGCAAGACCGTCGACACGCCCGTCTACGACCACTACGCGCTGCTGCCGGGCGTGCCTGTCCAAGGCCCCGCGATCATCGAACAGCGCGAGTCGACCGTCGTCATGGGGCCGAACGCGAGCGCCTCGCTCGATGCTCAGCACAACCTCATCATGCTTCTGAACTGAAGGCCACACGTCATGTCCATGCTCAAGCCCGACTTCAACGACCCGATCACGCTGCAAGTGATGTGGGACCGCCTGGTGTTCATCGCCGACCAGGCCGACAGCGCTCTCGGGCGCACCGCCTTTTCGCCGATCGTGCGCGAGAACCACGACTACGTGAACGTGCTGCTCGATGCCAAGGGCAGGGCGCTGGCGCAGTGCACCTGGTCGATCCCGGTGTTCATCACCACACTGCCGATGGCCGCGCAGAACTACTTCCTGCCGGCCTTCCCGCCAGAGTCGCTCGAGCCGGGCGATGTGCTTGCGACCAATGACCCGATCATCGGCACCGGCCACCTGCCGGACATGGTGATGCTCACGCCGATGTTCCGCAACGGCAAGATCGTGGCCTACGCGGGCAGCATCGCGCATCTGCCCGACATCGGTGGGCGTCCACAGTCGCCCGATTCGACAGACATGTTCGAGGAGGGCATCCGCATCCCGATGCTCAAGCTGTTCAAGGCCGGCAAGCCCAATACCGACGTGTTTTCCGTGATCGAGGCCAGCGTGCGTCTGCCGCACGAGGTGCGCGGCGACATCCAGAGCATGGTGGCGGCCAACGAGGTGATGTGCCGTGAGTTCACGCGCTTCATGGACGAATACGGCCTCGACGATTGCGAAGGCCTCGGCGAAGCCATCTTCAGCCGCTCCGAGCGTCACATGCGCAGAGCCATCGCGGCGTGGCCCAACGGCAGCTACAAGGCAGACATGACCATCGACGGCTTCGAGACGGAGGTCAAGCTGTGCGTCAGCGTGGAGGTAGGCGACGATTCGATCCATGTCGACTACACAGGCACTTCTCCTGAGGTGGCGCGCGGCATCAACGTGGTGCCGCACTATCGCGTGGCGCACAGCGTCTATGCGCTGAAGTGCCTGCTCGACCCGGACACGCCGAACAACGAGGGGTGCATGGTTGCCTTGACCGATTCCGCCCCTGAAGGCTCCATCCTGAATCCGCGCCCGCACGCGGCAGGCGCCGCGCGCAACCTGGTCGGCCACTGCATTCCCAGCCTGATCTTCAAGGCGCTGCAGGACGTGGTGCCGGAGGGTGCGATGGGCGACAGCGGCGGCGCGCCGATCTGGGGCATCAACTGCCAGGGACAACGCTCCGACGGCACGGCCTATGGGAGCGCGCAGAACTTCCACGGCGGGCAGGGTGGTCGCTCGTCGATGGACGGCCTCGACACCTTGAGCTTCCCGTCCAATTGCCGCGTGACGCCGATCGAGATGTACGAACTGGCGGTGCCGGTGCTGACGGAATGCAAGGAGCTGATCCCCGACTCGGGCGGGCCGGGCAAGTTCCGTGGCGGCTTGGGTCAGCGTGGCGTCATCCGCAACCTGTCGGACCGCGAGATGAACATCTACCTGAGCACCGAGCATGTGAAGTACCCCTGCCTCGGCGTGCTGGGCGGACAGGCCGGCCGCAACGGCGCGGTGCTGCATGACGGGAAGGCGGTGTTTGCGAAGGGGCGGCTCGTGCTGGCGCCCGGCGAGCGCCTGCAGATCGAACTGCCCGGCGGCGGTGGCTGGGGCGACGCGCAGGAGCGCTCGCGCGAACTGGTGGAGGACGACCTGAGACAGGGCCTGGTCAGCTCCGAGCGTGCGCGTCTCGATTACGGTTACCTGCCCACACCGGCGCCCGTCGCTGCGCCTGCGGGCAAGCCCGCCAAGGTGCTCGCGTGACGGCCGGTGCCGCGTTGAAAGGGCAGGTCGCGCTGGTGACCGGTGGCGGCTCGGGCATCGGCCGCTCGACGGCGCTGATGCTGGCCGGCGAGGGCGCACGCGTGGTGGTCATGGGCCGGCGCAAGGAGCCGCTGGAAGCAGTGGCGGCCGAGATCCGCGCGGCGGGCGGTGAGGCCTGGGCCCGGCAGGCCGACCTGCAAAGCCGCGAACAGTTGCAGGACCTGGTGCGGTGGATCGAGGCCGAGGTGGGCCCGGTCGGCATCCTCGTGAACAACGCAGGGCTGACCAGCCGCGTGCGCAACATCCGCTGGATCGAGGCGGATGACTGGGAGTCCGCCATCTCCGTCAACCTGACGGCCGTGTACGTGCTGATCCAGGCGGTGCTTCCCGGCATGCTGTCGGCCGGCGCGGGCACCGTGGTCACGGTGTCTTCGCTTGCGGCGTTGCGGCCGAACCTGCTGGGCGGTGCGCCCTATGGCGCTGCGAAGGCTGCGGTCGTCAACCTCATGGGCTTCCTGCACGGCACCTTCCGCAACAACAACATCCGCTCGACCACGATCCTGCCCGGCGAGGTCAACACACCAATCATGGACACGCGGGTCCGCCCGCCCACGGCTGACGAGCGCGCCGCAATGGTGGCGCCCGAGGACGTCGCACGCGCCATCCTGCTGGCCTGCACGCTGCCGCAAGGCACCACGATCGAGCGACTGGTCATCAGCCCCACGCTGGCGCGCGACCAGGGGCCGGATGTCGAGATCAGCCGCTGGCTTGGCGCTCCTGATGGCACGCCCGGCAAACCCTGAAACGAGACATGCAGAGAGAAATCCAATGAGCACTTCACTTCACCAACGCCTGGCACGCGGCGACTCCGTGCTGATGGTCAATCCCAACCACGTCTCGCCGACGCTGTGCGAAAAGCTCGTGCGCTCGGGCGCCGATGCCGTCTTCATCGACTGCGAGCACGGGCTGGCCAGCTTCGAGGACGTTCACCACATGGCCAAGGCCGCGCGCTATGCCGGCGGCTTCGGCATCGTGCGGCCTCAGAACCAGGAACGCTCGACCATCACCCGCTGCCTCAACGCCGGCGCGGACGGCGTGATGGTGCCGCTGATCCACACTGCCGAGATCGCACGGCAGGTGGTGCACACCTTCCGCTACGCAGTGCCGGACGACCATGAAAACAAGCTGCTGGTCGGAATGGTCGAATCGGTCGAAGCCGTGCGCAATCTCGACGAGATCCTGGCCGTCGAGGGCATCGATGTCTACTTCGTCGGGCCAGGGGACTTGTCGCAGTCGATGGGCTACTCGCCCGCGGTCGCGCCGGGCAAGCGCCGCGCCCAGCCGGTGCTCGACCTGGTGGACCAGACCTTGCAGCGCATTCGAGCAGCGGGCAAGGTGGCGGGCACGTTGGTGGTTCGGCAGGACGTGGAGCACCTCGTCTCGGTCGGTGCGCAATTGCTTTACTACCATGCCGACCCGTTCGTGGCGGAGGGCGTGGGTGCGATGCGTCAGTTGTCCACGCCGGCGACGGCGGCGCTCGAAGCGCACTGACGGATCAACCACCGTCAGCGAGGCGGCAAGCCTGGCGCCTCGGGTGCACGGATGCCGGCAAAGCGCCCCTCCACGAAGAGCTCGTCGACCTGTTTGCGAAGGATGGCCAGCACTGCGCTGGCTTGGTCGGACATCGGCAGGTGGTCGGTCACGCACAGTGAGATCGTCGCCTGCATCCCGGGATCGACGATGCGGCGGACAACGGGCCGCTCGGCGGTAGACGACACGCCCGCCACGGCGGCAGGCAGGATCGTGGCGCCGAGCCCAGCATCGATTGCCTGCCGTAGCGTGGCCGCCGATTCGATCTCGGCCGTGATGCGTGGCGCGACGCCAATGCGCGCAAATTCGTCGTCGATCATTCGGCGCAGGAAATGCATCCGGCTCGGCAGCAGCAGATCGAACGCAGCGAGTGCGCGCAGCGGAATCGTCTGGTCGTCGGACGGTGGCAATGTGGTCCCGGCCGGCGCTACGAAGAACAGCTCCTCCGTGAGCAGCGGCTGCAGGTGCAGGCCCTTGATCGGGCTGCCAGCGTAGATCACGGCCATGTCCATGCGGCCGGTCATCACCATCTCGCTGAGGACAAGTCCGAAGTTGTCGTTGATGAAGAGGCTGACATTCGGGCAGTCGCGACGAACAGCCTGCAACAGCGGCGTGGAGAGGGCCGACGCGGTGCTGTAGGTCGCGAGGCCCACCGACACCGGGCCGGCGATGAAGCCCTCATCGCTGCGGGACATCAACTCGCCCTCTGCCTGTTCGAGGTGGCTGAGAATCAACTGTGCATGCCGATAGAGCGCATGGCCCGGCCGCGTAGGCGTGACGCCCGTGTTGGAGCGGCTGAGCAGCTTGTGCCCGAAGTGATCCTCGAGCGAAGCGATGTGCTGGCTCAGCGCCGACTGCGCCACGCCCAGTTGCTGTGCGGCCGCCGAAACGCTCCTCGCGTCCACGGCAGTGACAAAGCTCTTCAACGTCTTGAAATTCACCGTCATGGTCAGCTGATCGTAACCCCGGTTGACGCTTGCGGAGGATGGCTTGATGCTTGCTTGAAAGAGCCATCAACAACCTCGAGGCCCCATTGAATCTCCGGCGTTTGAAGTACTTCGTGAAGATCGTCGACGTCGGCAGTTTGACCCAGGCCTCCGAGGTGCTCCATGTTGCCCAGCCGGCGCTGAGCCAGCAGATTGCGACGCTGGAGGGGGAGTTCAAGCAGCAACTCTTGCTGCGCACGCAGAAGGGCGTGGAGCCCACCGAGGCGGGCAAGGCGCTGTACCGCCATGCGCAACTTATCTTGCGCCAATTCGAACAAGCGCAGGCGGATGTGCTCAACGCGGGCCGTGCATTGTCCGGCCAGGTCTCCGTGGGGCTGACCCCCGGTTCCGCGGCCTCCACCCTCGCGTTGCCGTTGCTCCAGACCGTGCACGGCCGCTATCCCCAGATCGTGCTGCACATCAACGAGAACCTCGGCACCACGTTGTGCGATGTCGTCCGCGAGGGTCGGATGGACATGGCGGTGCTCTACGGCGGCGGACGCAGTGTGCAAGGCCTGTGCTTCGACCAGTTGCTGACGGAGAGCCTCTTCGTCGTCGCTCCGCCCGGCGTCTTGGGGGCCGGGGACGAGGTCACGCTCGACAGCCTGCGGGACGTCGACCTGATGCTGCCACGCGCCAACAACGAACTGCGTCGACGGGTCGACCAGGCGTTTGCGGCGGTGCACTTGGTGCCGCGTGTCGTCGCGGAAATGGAATCGTCCGATACGCTCGCGGCGGCGGTAGCGTCCGGGGTAGCGGCTACGATCCTGCCGGGCTCGGCTGCACGTGGCGTGGCGGCCTCGGCCTCATGCGATCTTCGCCGTATCGCCTCCCCGACGATCGACATGCCGCTGGCGTTGTGCTTTTCGGATCACCTTCCATTGTCCGAGCCAGCACAGGCGGTGAAGGCCATCCTGCTTGAACTGGCGAACAAGCGGATGGTAAATCCGGTAGCACCGGACACCTAGGACTTGGCGTTAGTCGGCCCAACCGAAGTAACAACGACTTCCGTGTCATCGTAGATCGGAGGCTGGCCGGCAGGACGCCCATCTGCAAGCCACCAGGCAAGCGACGTCAGGCTCAAGCCCTCCGCTCGACCCATTGAGCGCGCCAGGCGGGCGCCTCGAAGGGATCGGCGAAGTATTGGGTCTCGCGCGACACCTTCCCGTCGCGGAACTCCATGATGCTCACGGTGAAGGCGCTCTTGCCCTCGTAGTCGATCGCGTATTCGGTGACCCAGAGATCGCCCTCACCGACGATTCGACGAACCGCAAACCCCGACGGCTTGCCCGGGTGATGGCTGCGAAGCGCCTGCAGGTTGTGCCGGCCGTGGATGACCTCGCCCGACTGCGGATAGGTGCACACGGCATCGTCGTGGTAGATCTCATGCTCCACGGCCTGGTCACCTGCTGCGGAGGCAGCCCAATGCCGATCAATGGCCGTCCGAATGCTCTGCTCATCCATCGTTGACCTCCATTCGAGTCCACTTGCAGTTGATCCTGTCATGAACGTGCATCCTTCGGTGGGGGTCCATCCCGAAGGGCCCACGACCGACGAGTCCTTCGCGTGGCGAGGCGCCTGATCGGCATCACGCTGCTGGTCGATGGCGTCGGCGGGTGCTGATTCGCGCGCTCGAGCCCACGCACGGTCTCGAGCAGATGCACCGACGCCGGGGCCTGGAGAATCCGCGGCTTCTGTGTTCGGGGCCAGGGCGGCTCGGGCAGGCGCTCGGCATCGATGCGAGCTTCAATGGCTTGCCGCTGGACGCACCGCCTTTCCGCCTGCTCGCCTTGCCGGACGACCAGCCCGGGCCCGTGCTGGCCGAAGGACCCCGCATCGGGATTTCGCGGGCCATCGATCTGCCCTGGCGCTTCGGCGAGAAGGCGTCACGCTTCCTGAGCAAGCCGTTCAAGCCATGACCAGGGCATCACGGGGAGCTCAGGAACCCAATCACGGCAGCCCGGTCGTCCTTCGACATCGCCTCGAACTTTCCTCTACGTCTTCATGCCAGAGTGCGACGTATAGACGTCCGGCTGGGAAGACGTGGCCGATCTTGCATCTCGTGGCTACGTCCTGGGAGCCAGGCAGATTCCGTGAATCAGTGATGCGACTCAGAGAATTGCGAAAGAAAACGACCGCTCAACGTCAGTCCGAATGTGCTGAATGCGTTCCCTGTTGAGCCGCTCGGCGGCCTCCGGGTCGCCAGCCTCGATGGCCTTCATGAGCTTCTTGTGTTCAACGATCGCAGCCGCCATACGCCCGGGTATCAGGGCGGTGCGCTTGCCCATGAGCCGGAGGCGGTTCTCGATTGCCATCACGTACTGGATGAGCGTCTCGCTGCGAGAGCACTCGGCCAGCGTCCTTCGGAATTCGAGCGCGGCATCCAGGTACTTCGACACATCGTGGGCCTCTTCGGCCTTGGCCATGCGCTCCAGGATCTTTCGCAGGCGGGCTCGCTGTTCCGGGTTGATCTCCTTGGCCGCGCGCCGCGCCACGAGTCCTTCCAGCACCTCCCGGATGTCGAGCAGTTCGATGATCTCCGACGGCTTGAGCTGGGCCACGGTGACGCCGACGAAGCGTGTGCGGGAAACAAGCCGCTCCACCTCCAGTTGGCGAATGGCTTCCCTGATGGGTGTGCGGCTCACGAGGTATTCCGCCGCCAGATCCTGTTCGGTCAATTTGTCTCCAGGCTTGAGTTCGCCGGCCAGGATCGAACTTCGAATCCGCTCGCAGACTTGCTCGGCCGACAAGGTCGGCGTTTCTCGCTTTGCACGAGGTTGGGGCCTTGGCTCATTCATGCCCGAGGTTATACCCCAGGGGTCGGTCGTCGACGTCAGCATCTGGCCGTGCGCTCCTGCAGGTATTCGGGCGCTTTCGCGGGCATCTGAAGCAGCAGCACCTGCAGGCCCTGCGGCCCCGCTTCGAGCAGGCCGGCCGGCTCGGCGGCCGCCACCTGACGGCTCTCCCAACCGGTAAGCCACGTGCCTTCATGGCGCATGCTTCCGGACATGACGAACTGGAACTGGCCCGAGGGTGCGGGCACCGGCGCCTCGATGTGTGAGTCTGGAGGCAGGTACCACACGCAAGCCTCCAGATGATCAGGCTGCGGAGAAATGAGGTGAGTCACGCAGGGCTCCGCAAGCCGCGCGAGATCGTGAACCGGCAAGGCATCGAGCGGTGGACCTTGCATATGACGCTTGGGGCCGCGAATCATCTTGTCCCGCGCGCTGTCGATGAAGTTCGCGCCGCTCTCGTACACCGCGCGGATCGTGAAGTAGCTCAGGCCTTGCGGGCCCGCTACGACGGGACCATAGCCGGTGTACGCGCCGGCGTAGTGGACCGAGCCATGCCGCACGTCATGCGCGCCGAGCTTGCCCGAGCCGGCCATCACCACCTGGAACTGGTTCTGCGTGTGGAAGTGCGAGGCCAATACCGAGTCCGGCGACTGTTCCACGAGGAAGACGGTCGGGGACCACAGCGGATCTTTTCCGCCGTCCATCCATTCGCTGCGATGGAATGAAAACCCGTCGGGAAGGGCGCGCGCGTGTCGCGACATCCGCGCGCGTTCCGAAGTGCCAATCAGCATCGCGCGTTACTCCAGCTTTGCGCCGGAGCGCTTGATCACGTCCGACCAGCGCTTCACTTCGGCATCCAGGAAGCTCTTGAACTCGCTCGCCGACGACGTGCGCGGTCGGCCGCCGAGCATGACGATCTGCTTCGAGAAATCCTCGGAGCGAACGATCTTCGCGAGGTCGGCACTGAGCTTGTCGACCTCGTCCTTCGGCGTGCCCGCGGGAGCGAGAAGACCGACCCATGGAACGAGGTCGAAGCCGTCGATACCGCCTTCCGAAACGGTGGGCACATCCGGCAGCAGCGTGGAGCGTTCCTTCGAACTGATCGCGATGGCGCGGATCTTTCCGGCCTTGATCAGGGGCAGCGCGGGGGCAATGGTGTCGAACGACACCTGCACCTGGCCGCCGGCCAGATCTGACAGCGACTTCGATGCACCCTGATAGGGAATGTGTTCCATCTTCGTGCCGCTGCGCCGCAACAGCTCCGCCATGGCCAGGTGCGAGACCGAGCCATTGCCGGGCGACGAGAAGCTGAGCTTCCCGGGGTTCGCGCGCAGGTGGGCCAGCAACTCGGGCAGGGACTTGACGGGCAACGCGCTGTTGACCAGCAGCAGCAGCGGCGCGTCGTAGATCAGGCCGATGGGTTCGAAGTCCTTGATCGGGTCATAGCGGACGTTCGTGAAAAGGAACGGGTTGCCCGCCAGCGCCGCCGAGGCCGACAGCGTGAGCACGCTGCCGTCGGCCGGCAGCTTGGTCACGGCCGCCAGCGCGATGCTCCCCGATTGGCCCGGCATGTTCTCGACGATCCATGTACGGTTTGTCATCTTTCCGAGCCGCTCGGCGAGCAGTCGGCCGACGCTGTCGACGGACTGGCCCGGCGGGTAACCCACAATGATCTTGCCGACCGTCGGGCCTGCGAATGCAGCCGAGCCATGCAGGGCTCCGAGGAGCACCAGAAACCTGAACATCGCAGTCAATACGCTCTTCATTTTTTGTCTCCATCATTTTTGAATGTCCTGAAGCAGAAAGGTCGGCTAGCGTTTCCTCATCATCTGGATGACGGAAGAGAAGTCGAGCCGCCCCTGGCCGCCGTGGCAATGGATCGCATAAAGCGAGGCCGCAGCCGCACCGAGCAGCGCCGGCGAGTTGGAGGCCATCGCGGCCTGCTCGGCCAGCCGCAGGTCCTTCAGCATCAGCTCGGAGGCAAAGCCGCCTTCGTAGTCGCGGTTCGACGGCGATGTGGGCACGAGTCCGCGCTCGGGCGAATAGCTCGTCAACGCCCAGCACTGGCCCGATGAGGTCGATGCGATGTCGAAGAACTTCTGCATGTCGAGTCCGAGGTTGCGCGCCAGGTTCAGCGCCTCGGACACCGCGACCATCGAGACGCCCGTGATCATGTTGTTGCAGATCTTCGCGGCCTGCCCGGCCCCCGCCTTGCCCGCATGGATGATGTTCTTTCCCATCGCGCGCAGCACGGGCAGGCCCCTGGCGAAGGCGTCGTCCGAGCCGCCGACCATGAAGGTCAGCGTACCCGCGGCGGCACCGCCTACGCCGCCCGACACCGGGGCGTCGAGCGAGAGCACGCTGCGCTCCGCCAGCGCCTTGTGAAAGCCGGCGCACGAGGCAATGTCGATGGTCGAGCAGTCGATCGCCACGCAATCGCGCGGATAGGCGATGCCTTCGGTCGCCATCACCTCGAGCACGTGCTTGCCGCTCGGCAGCATCGACACGACGAAGTTCGCACCTTCGATGGTCTCGGCCACGCTCTGCTGCGGCTTCATGCCGTGCTCCGCCGCCTGGCGCAAGACGGCCTGGCTCATGTCGAAGCATTTGACCTCGTGGCCCGCGCTGCGCAGGTTCACGGCCATGGGCATGCCCATGTTGCCCAGTCCGATGAATCCGATCACTGACATGGGTTGTCTCCTTTCAGTTCGTGGGGTGGCGCTTCAGGCCAGGCTGAAGATCACGGTCTTCTTGTGCGTGAAATGGTCCAGCATGGCTTCGAGCGACGCTTCGCGGCCCAGGCCCGACTGCTTCACGCCGCCATAGGACAGGCCCGGCTGCACGACAATGTTCTGATTGATCTGCACGAAGCCCGCCTCGAGCCTGCGGCTGGCGTCCAGCGCGGTCTTGAGGTCGCGCGTCCAGATCGTGGCAGCCAGGCCGTAGTCGCTGTCGTTGGCCTGTGCCAGCGCGTCTTCGTAGTCCGAGAACTTGATGACGCATGTGACGGGCCCGAAGATCTCTTCACGCGCCAGGCGGCTCTCGTTGTCCAGGCCGGTGAAGATCACGGGGCGCACGAAGAGGCCGTCCTTCAGGTCGGCGTTCGTCGGCAGAGCCGAGCACTCGTGGCACGTCGCGCCCGGCGTGCTGCGTCCCACCTCGATGTACGACCTGACTTTGTTGTACTGGTCTTTGGAAATGATGGTGCCGATGTCGGTCGATTCGTCGAGCGGGTCGCCCATCTTCATCGCGTCCACCTTCGCCTTGACCTTTTCGACGAAGGTGTCGTGCATGCTGTGGTGTACGAAGATGCGGCTGGCGGCCGTGCAACTCTGGCCCTGACGCGTGAAGCGCATGCCGGCCACGGCGCCCGCCACCGCCTTGTCGATGTCGGCGTCACCCATGACGATCATCGGGCTCTTGCCACCTAGCTCCAGCGTCACGGGAATGAGTTTTTCGCCCGCGGCCCTGGCGACGATCTTTCCGGTCTCGACGGACCCCGTGAAAGTGACCTTGCGCACCTTGGGGTGCGCGACGAGCGGCGCGCCGCAATCGGGCCCGAAGCCCGAGACGATGTTGAGCACGCCCGGCGGCAGCAACTGGTTGAGGATCTGGCACACGCGCAGCACGGCCAGCGGCGCTTCCTCGGCAGACTTCACAACCACGCTGTTGCCCGCGACCAGCGCCGGCGCAATCTTCAGCGCCATCAGCATCATGGGCGCGTTCCACGGAATGATCACGCCGACGACGCCGACGGGCTCACGCGTCGTCACCGTGAGCATGTCGGGGCTGAAAGGCACGGACTCACCCTTCAGTTCCGAGCCGAGTCCGCCGTAGAACTGGAGCGAGTCGGCTACGACGGAGGCCTCCACGCGACTCTCCGTCCTGAGTGCCTTGCCGGTTTCCAGCGCAACGAGACGTCCGAGTTCCTCGACGTGTGCGCTCAGCAGGCGCGCGCACTCCGCGACGAGGGTGCCGCGTTTGCGAGCGGCCATCGCAGCCCACGCGGGCTGTGCGGCGTGGGCGGCGTCGACGGCGCTGGCGATATCGCTCGCATCGCTCGCCGGCGCCGAACCGATCGTGCTGCCGGTGGCCGGATTGATCACGGGAAGTGTCTTGCCGGAGTGCGCCGGCACGAGCTTGCCGTTGATGAGGTTGACGCCGCTGAGCGTGCGTGCGAGACGCAAGGGATCGACTTCGCGTTCGATGGTGTGTTCCATGGCATGTGTCTCCGATGTGGCGAGCGCTCAGCTCTTGATGTCGGCGACCACGGGCCAGCGCTTCTTCACCTTGATGATCCGCGCGCTGCCGCGCCGAACATAGCGCTTGGTGTCGTCGACGCTGGCCTGGTAGTCCCATACCGGCTGGATCGCGTCGGGCAGGTCCTTGATGAACTTGCGGCGCGCCTGGCTGTGCAGCACGCGCGATTTGATGTCGTCCGCATCCCAGCGCGACTGCACCTCGACCTTCAGCGCGGCCAGGACGTCGGGGAGCTTTGCCGCCACGTTACGAAGTTCGTCGGGATCGGCTTCGAGGTCATAGAGCTGGTCGGGGTAGCCGTGCGTGTAGACGTATTTGTAGTGCCCCTTGCGCAGCATGCAGCACGGGCCGGTCACGCCCTCTGCCGTGTATTCCACGAAAGCGGTGGCGTCGATGTGTTCGGCCGCGCCTTCGATGACGGGCTTGAGCGAGCGGCCATCGATCGGCTCCACCCATTCTGAAGATTCCTTGCCGGTTGCGAAGGCCATCAAGGTCGGCAGCAGGTCGACGTGCGACGCGGGCTCCGAGATCCGGCGCGGCGTGGTCGCGCCGGGCGGTTTGAACAGCAGCGGCACCTTGGCCGACCAATCGAAGAACACGCGCTTGAACCACATGCCTCGCTCGCCCAGCATGTCCCCGTGGTCCGAGGTGAAGACGACGATGGTGTTCTTGTCGAAGCCCGTGCGCTCGAGCGTCTTCAGCAGGTTGCCCACCTTGTCGTCGATGTAGCTGACCATCGCGTAGTAGGCGTGGCGCGCGCGCAGGATCTGCTCGTCGGTGGCCGTCTGCTTGTCCAGGCCGTGCGAGTACTGGATCCATTGGCTCAGCATGTCGCGCTCTTCCATGGGAATGTCGCGCACGTTGGGAAGGTTGATTTCAGCGCGGTCGTAGCGGGCCAGGTACTCCGGCAGGATGTGAAAGGGCGGATGCGGGTGCGTGTACGACACGCACATGAAGAAGGGCTGCTCGTCGTCGCGAGCCAGGTCGTACAGACGCTGGATCGACTTGGTCTCGACCTCTTCGTCGTAGTCCAGTTGCAGGCTGCGAAAGCACTCGCCGCTCTCGTCGACGGTGCTGAGGTTGTGGCCCGGCGAATAGAAGCTGAACTCGCCCTCTTTCCAGTCCGCCGACCAGCCGAAGTCGGCCGGATAGATGTCGGTGGTGAGGCGTTCCTGGAAGCCATGCTTCTGGTCCGGGCCCACGAAGTGCATCTTGCCGCTGAGGATAGTCTTGTAGCCCTCGCGGCCGAGGTAGTAGGGCAGCGTGGGCGTCGACGCCTCGAACTCGCAGGCGTTATCGAAGGCGCCGATCTCGGTCGCGAACTGGCCGGCCAGCAACGAGAAGCGCGCCGGCGCGCACAACGGGAAGTTGCAGTACGCGTTGTCGAACACGACCGACTGTTCGGCCAGCGCTTGCAGGTACGGCGTCTTCACCGCCGCGTTGCCGTGGAACGGCAGAACCGGCGCCGAAAGCTGGTCCGCCATGATCAAAAGGATGTTGGGTTTCTTCATCGATGTCTCCTGGGGTTGGTCTTACATTGCATAACCGTTGTATGCAATATATAGTCTGAGGCGTTGATGCACAAGTATTTTTTGGAGACAACCATGGCACATTCAGAGCTTCCACTGGCCGGCGTTCGGGTGCTCGACCTGACGCGCGCATTGGCCGGCCCCTTCTGCACGATGGTCCTTGCGGACCTCGGCGCGGACGTCATCAAGGTCGAGCCCATCGGCGGCGACATGATCCGCAACTGGGGCCCTTTCGACCGCGGCACGAGCGCCTATTACCTCAGCGGCAATCGCAACAAGCGGGGCATCGCGATCAACTTCCGCGACCCGCGTGCGCTGGAACTGTTGGGACATCTTGCAAGGCAGTCCGATGTGGTCGCCGAGAATTTCCGTCCCGGTGCCATGGAGTCCATGGGGCTCGCCTATGAGAGCTTGACCAAAGCGAATCCGGGTCTGATCTACGCGAGCATCACCGGCTTTGGCCGCACCGGCCCGGCGGGCCAGCGCCCCGGCTTCGACCAGATTGCGCAGGGCTATTCGGGCCTGATGAGCGTCACCGGTTCGGAAGAGTCCGGCCCCATGCGCGTGGGCGTCGCCATCGGTGACCAGACCGCCGGCATGTGGTGCGCGATAGGCGTGCTTGCTGCGCTCAACGAACGCCAGCGCACGGGCAAGGGCCAGCGCGTGGAGACATCGCTGCTGGCCGGGCTGGTCGGTCTGCTCAGCGTGCAGGGGCAGCGGTACCTGAGTCTTGGCGAAGTGCCGCAGCTTGCCGGCAATACGCATCCGGTCATCTCGCCCTATGGCGTGTTCCAGACTGCCGACGGCCCATTGAACATTGCACCGGCGACCACCGACATGTGGCGCAAGCTCTGCACCTTGCTGGAACTCGACGCGCTGGTCGACGATCCGCGGTTCGCCAGCAACGCAGCGAGGATCGAGCATCGCAACGAGTTGAAGGTCCTCATCGAAGAGAAGCTCAAGGCCAACACGCGGGACGCATGGTCCCGCCTCCTCCTCGGTGCGGACATTCCCGCGGGTCCGATCAACAATCTGGCGGACGTGTTCGCCGACGAGCAGGTGCTGCACAGCGGCCTCGTCGAAGAGGTCGAGCATCCCGAGCTGGGCAGGCTGCGCCAGGTGGGATCTCCGATCAAGCTGGAGGCGATGAACGGTGCGTCCATCCGCAGGGCGCCGCCGCTTCTGGGCCAACACACCTTCGAGGTGTTGCGCGAGTATGGCTACAGCAAGGCCGACATCGAGGCGCTCGCCGCCGAAGGCGCCATTGCACAAGACGCCGGAAGGGTTGGGACATGACGGCCTCCGGCAGGCCGGCATTGCAGATCGAAGGCAGCGTGGCGACCATCGCGCTGCGCCGTCCCGGCGAACACAATCGCATCGATCCGGATGACCCGCAGGTGGTGTTGCGCCATCTGGAGGAGATCGACAAGTCCCCGGAGGTGGCCGTCCTTGTCATCACCGGAGAAGGCGAGAAGACCTTCTGCTCCGGCTACACGCTGACGCAGATCAGTTCCCGGCTCGACCGCAGCTTCGAGACCATGTTGGACCACCTCGAACAATCAAAGGTGCCCACGATCTGCGCGATGAACGGAAGCGCCTATGGCGGCGGCACGGATCTGGCCATGTGCTGCGATTTCCGAATCGGGGTGCAGGGCAGCCGCATCTTCATGCCGGCGGCAAAATTCGGCTTGCACTACTACCCAGGCGGTTTGCGGCGTTTCGTCACCCGCATCGGCCCCACAGCCACGAAGAAGATCTTCCTGACCGCGCAATCGCTGAGCGCGGAGGAGTTGTTGCGCATCGGGTATCTCACCGATCTGGTGGCGCCCGAAGCGCTCAAGGACAAGGTTCAGGCCTATGTGGATGCCATCCTGCAGTGCGAACGCAAGGCAGTGAATTCCATGAAGCAGCACATCGACGCGTTGGCGCTCGCCACATGGTCTGAAGCTGCAGGGCGCGCTGCCTACGAAGATTCACTGGGTTCGCCGGCCACCCTCCAGCGCCTTGCCAATCTGAAGTGATCGGCGAGAGCCCGATGGCCGGCAGGCGCCGCACGCTTCATCTGCGGTACGAGCCTCCGCGCTCGCGCTCCAGCTTGCGAAGCAAGCCCGGCCACTCGACCTTGCCGCATTCCAGAAAGCCGCCGGCGCCCAGCATCTTGCGACCCTGGGCGCGCGTGTGCCGAATGGTTTCTTCCGAGAGTTCATGCGGCGCGGCATTGCCAGCCAGACCATCGATCTGGTATTTGCACGCCGTCTCCAGCCGATGCATCCAGCAGAACGCCTCGCCGACGCTGCGGCCTACCGTGAGAGCGCCGTGGTTGCGCAGGATCAGGACCCGGCCAGCGGGACCCAAGTCGCGTACCAGTCGTTCGCGTTCGTCTTCATCCAACGCCGCGCCCTCGTAGTCGTGGTAGCCGAGAAAGTCGAGCATCACGACCGCCTTCTGACTCAGCGGACGCAGACCCTCGACCTGCATCGCCACCGCATTGTTGGCCCGCGTGTGCGAATGCATGACACAGACCAGATCGGTCTGCGCCATGTGGATCGCGCTGTGGATGATGAAACCAGCCGGATTGAGCAGCGACGGGTCGCCGTCGACCACCCGTCCGTCGATGTCTACCTTCAGCAGTGCGGATGCCGTCATCTCGTCGAACAGAACGCCCAGCGGATTGACCAGGAAGTGATGCCCCGGCCCCGGCAGGCTGACCGAGATATGCGTCGATGCCAGGTCGGACATGCCGTACAGATCGGTCAATTGATAGCAGGCGGCGAGCTCGCATCGCAGCCGCCATTCCTCGGTGCTCATACCGGTGGGAGCGGGCTCCATGCCAAGGGGTGGGTGCGCTGCGCTCAATTCGACCTCCCGGAGGCAGCCTGACCGCTGCCCAGTTCCTTCGACATGGTGATCCATTTGGCGAGGTCACTCTTGACGAATGCCAGCGTCTCGGCGGGCGGCGCCGTTTGCACGAGCAGGCCGACCTCGGCGAGGCTGGCCTGCGTCTCCGGCGAGGCCAGCGTGTCGTTCAACGCCTTGGCCAGTGCCGCCACCACATCGGGCGGAAGATGGGCCGGCCCCAGCAAGGCGAACCAGTTGGAGATGTCGAGATCGGCCATGCCCTGCTCGTAGACGGTAGGCACATCGGGCAGTGCCGCCAGACGCGCCTTCGAAGTCACCGCCAGCGCCCGCATCTTGCCGCTCAGCACATTCGGCAACACCAGCGGGGCCGTCACCGACGTGATGCCCAGATCGCCACGCATGAGATCCACCATCACATCGGGTTGTCCACGGTAGGCGACGTGGGTCAAGTTCACCTTTTGCTGGCGCTTGAACAGTTCCATCGTGAAGTACGGCGTGGTGCCGAGGCCGGGCGAGCCGTAGTTGACCTGTCCGCTCTTTGTTCTCGCGTAGGCGACGAACTCCTGCAAAGTGTGCGCGGGAACATCGTTGTTCACCACGATGGCCTGCGGGATGGTGCCGATCATTCCGACGGCGCTGAAGCTCTTCAATGGGTCCCAGGTCACGGGACCATCGTTCGGCGGTGTCATGGTCGTCGGTCCGCTCGCAAGGACCAGCGTATAGCCGTCGGCGGCGGAACGGGCGGCAAACGAATAGCCGATGCTGCCGGCCGCACCTGTCTTGTTCTCCACGATGAAGCTCTGCTTGAATCGATCGGCGAGACGCAGCGCAACCCGCCTGGCGATCACGTCCACGATGCCGCCCGGAGGAAACGCGACCACGACCGTGACAGGCCGCTCCGGATAGGACCCGGCGGCCGCCTCCGTCGCGCAAAGCCACAGGCCCGCGCTGCAGACAAGGACCGCTTGCGCAATCCTGCGTCTGCGCTTCGTCGATGGGATGGGAACGGACAGGTTCAGCATGGCGCGTCTCCTTCGGAGTGGGTTGCGGATCGATCAGTCATCATTCTTGAAGCCCGACGCCTCCACGACCGGACGCCAGAAAACGCGCTCGGCCTGGATCATCCTGGCGAGTTCAGCGCCGGACAATCCGGTCGCGTCGAGTCCGATGCGTGCGAGCTGCGTCTGGACCTGCGGCTGATGGACCGCTGCAATCAGAGCGCGTTCGAGATGCGCCACCACATCGGGCGGCGTGCCGGCAGGCACGTAGGCGCTGTACGAGGCATTGGCGTGATCGAACGCATCGATGCCGGACTCCTTGAGCGTGGGGACGTCCGGCAGCGCGCGGTTGCGCCGCAGGCCCGACACACCCAGGATGCGAATCTGGCCGGATCGATGCAGCTCCAGCTGGCTCGCCATCGCGTCCGTGCCGATGGGCACGTGGCCGCCGATGATGTCGGTGGCCAGCGGCGCGCCTCCTTTGTAGGCCACGGCATTCAGCGGCACGCCGATCGCTTTGGACATGCCCAGCACGGCGAAATGCAAGGCGCCGCCCAGCGAGGTCAGGCCGAAGCCGCCTTGGTCGGGATGCTGGCGGACCCAGGCCACATACTGCGGCAGCGTCCGATAGGGCTGGGCCACGCCGCAGGAGACCACCGTCGGAACGTCCGCAAGAAGAGCGACCGGAATGAAGTCGCGGTCCAGGTCGTAGCTCAGGCGCTTATAGGTCATCGGGAACAGCACGAAGGGCGCACTGGAAGCCAGCAGGATGGTCTTTCCATCGGGACTCGCACGCTTGACGGTCTCGATGGCGATCCGCGTCGACGCACCGGGCTTGTTCTCGACAATGACCGGCTCGCCCGTGGCCAGCCGCAGCTGCTCCGCAACGGCGCGCGCAAGCACATCCAATGCACCGCCGGGCGGGAAGCCGATCACCAGCTTGACGGGTGCCGCGGTGGACGCTTGCGCGCGGACCGGTGACGTGATGGCGGTGCCCGCCACGACCAGCGCCGCGAGAGACACCTTCAGGATTCCTGCAAGTCGATGGGTCATGCGTCACCCCAGCTCGGGCCGATGAGACAGAAGCCCCTGCGATGCCTCCAGCAAGGACGCCAGGCGCAACAGATCGCTGTCCCGCTTGAAGCGCCCGACCAGCTGGATGCCGATCGGCAATCCGCCCGAACCGAAGCCGCAAGGCAAGCTGATCGCGGGATGCCCCGTAAGGTTGAACGGCATGGTCCAGGGAAACCAGTTGGCGCGAACCTCGGGCAGGATCTCGCCGTCGATGTCGATGGCACCGAACAAGTCCTGTTCGATCGGCAGTGCGGTGCGCGAAAGGGTCGGCATGGCGATGAAGTCGCTGTCCCGCAGCAGGGTCTGGACATGGCGAAACAGCAGCGTGCGATCGAACATCGCCCGTTGATAGTCGGCCCCGCTGACCTCGCTGGCCAGCGCCATCTGCTGCAGCAGCGAAGGGCTGAGCTGGTCGGGATGCTGCCGTGCCATCTCGCTGAACCGGGCGCGCCAGACGGTGTGGTTGATGGTGCGCCACAGGGGCTCGATATTGAAATGCGTGCCCGGCATCTCGATCAGCTCCGCGCCCAGCGCCCGCAAATGCACGAGGGATGCTTCGAATGCTGCGGCAACCTCGGCCGCGATGGGGCGGCCCTCGGGCGCGGCGCAAAACAGGATCCGCTTGCCGCGCAAGTCGCCGCGCGCCTGCGCTGCGCTCTCGTAGTCCGGAATCGCGGTATCGATCGACCACGGGTCGGAGGCGTCCTCGCCACCCATGGCCTGCAGCATCAACGCCGTGTCGGCGACGTTCCGCGTCATCGGCGTCACATAGGTCAGGTTTCCGAACACATCCTCGACCTGGCTGTGGGGCACGATGCCGCTGCTCTGCTTCAGTCCGACCACGCCGTTGCAGGAGGCCGGGATGCGTGTCGAGCCTCCGCCGTCCGTCGCCACGGCGATCGGCGCAATGCCGGCGGCCACGGCGACGGCCGCACCGCCGCTGGAACCTCCGCTGGTGTGGCGCGGACTCCAGGCATTGCGCGTGCGTCCGAACAGCGGGGCGTCGGTGAGGCACTTCGCGCCGAACTCCGACGTGGTGGTCTTGCCGATCAGGATGGCACCCTGGCGACGCAGCCGCGCAACGGCTTCCGCATCCTCGCCGGGCACGTTGTGTTCGAACAGCCTGGAGCCGAAGGTGGTGCGCACGCCTTCCGTGTTGACAAGATCCTTGCACGTGAACGGAATGCCGTGCAGCAGGCCCGGGGCAGCGCCGCGCATGACGGCCTGCTCGGCGGCGCGCGCCTCCTGCATGGCCCGATCGCGGCAGAGAGTGATGAAACAGTTGAGCTCGGGCTGGAGCCGATCGGCACGGTCGAGCACGGCCCGGGTGATCTCCACCGGCGACAGATCGCGGCGGGCGATTTGCTCCCGCAATGCGGTCGCGGACATGAAACACAGCTCTTCACTCATGTGCAGTCATCCTTCGGTTTGCGGCAGTTCGCTTTCTTCCGCCTGGACGACAGCTTGGCGCGCGAGCAAGCTCAGGTCCAATACTCGTTTACAACAAAGCCATACGAAACTAGTATGGGTCGGTGGATCTGAGAAGCCTGCGTTATTTCGTCGCGGTGGCCGAAGCCCGCAGCGTTGGAAAGGCCGCGCTGCGCCTACACATGGCGCAGCCGCCGCTGTCGGTCCAGATACGCAATCTGGAGGCTCAGCTGGGCACGCCGCTGTTCCGGCGCGAGCCCGGCGGCATGCAGCTGACCGATGCCGGCGGCGCACTGCTGTCGCGTGCCAGGGAAGCGCTGACGCTCGCTCACGAAGGCTTCGAAGCGGCCCGTGCCGTCGCCGCCGGACGCCGCGGCCGGTTGACGGTGGGCTACATGTTTGCGCTCGGCTATGCGGTCCTGCCGCGGCTGGTGCCCGAGCTCCGGCGCGTCATGCCGGATGTGGACCTCCAGTTCGTCGAGATGAGTGCCGCAACCCACGAGGCCTTGATCGCCGACCTGAAGGTCACGGTGGGGCTGTGCATGCCGCCCGTCGCGCGCAAGGGTGTCGCCGCCGCCCTGCTGGGCACGCAAGCGCTGCGCGTGGCCATGCCGGCACGCTCGCCCCTGGCCAGGCTGACCGCCGTGCCGCTGTCGAAGCTCCAAGGCCGCAAGCTCATCGGCCTGCCGACATTCGAGGAAGCCGCAGACACTTCGCTGGTCGCGTCCCTGCTCAGGAAGAATCACATCACGATGCAGATCACCCATCGGGTCGAGACGGTGCACTCGGCCCTGGGTCTGGTCATGGCCGGCGAAGGATTCGCCATCGTGCCGGCCTGTGCGGCGCTCGGCAGTCCGCCAGGATTGGCATTCAGGCCGCTGCTCGACGTGACGGAGGGGATGGACGTCGCTGTCTGCTGGCGTCGTGATCTGAACAGCCCGCTGATCAAGCCCTTCATCGCATGCGCCCGCGCGGCGATGGCTTGAATGGCTGCCGGGCCCGGGCCTTCTAGACGGAGAGCAGCCAGAAGGGCAAGCGCCTCCCGAGTGAGCTTGCCGGCCAACACTTCCTGAAGATGCGCGAGGACGCCGGAGTGCGCCTTTTGCAAGCTCTTTTCGATGACGTCAAACGGTCTGCATGCATGTATACGGCTTGCCGATGGGCGCGAGCGAGATCAAGGTCTCGTGGGCTCGCTGCAAGCGCCACGCGTTCCAGCAAGCGAGACAGTTTTTTCGTGCTTCATTTCATCACCAGGCCGCCGTCAACGAACAGCACCTGGCCCGTCATGAAGCGGCTCCACTCGGATGCGAGAAACAGCACGGGACCCGCCACGTCCTCGGGCCGCGCGATGCGTCGCAGTGGGGTCGCGGCGATCAGCGACTCGCGGAACTCTTCGCGGGTCGCGCCGCTGGCCTTCGTCGGATAGACCAGGCCCGGGGCGACGCAGTTGACGCGGATGCCCAACGGCCCCAGTTCGGCAGCCAGATTGCGGCTGAAGCCGACCAGCGCCGACTTGGCGGTCGTGTAGTCGTGGTACGGAATCGTCGGACGCTCGTCCAGGTCGCTGACGATATTGACGATGCTGCCCCGCGCGCGCTGCCTGAAGTGCGGCAGAACGGCCCTGCAGACGTTGTAGGCGCCGCCGACGGCGCCATCGAACTGTGCCTGGTAGTCCTGCCACGCCGTCTCGTCGAACAGGGCGCGACGTTGCGGGTCGAATGAATAGGGGCGAAATGCGTTGTTGACCACCACGTCGATGCGGCCCGCTTCATCCAAGGCCTGTTCCACCATGGCCTGGACGGCCGTGGCCGAACCGACGTCGGCCTTTACCGCCCAAGCATCGCCACCGGCGGCCTTGCAATCCGCAACCACGGCGGCAGCGGCCTCTTCGTTGCGCAGATGGTTGACCACCACCGTCGCGCCTTCGCTGGCGAAGGCCCGCGCAATGGCTGCGCCGATGCCACGGCTCGCACCGGTCACCAGCACCACCTTGGCGTCGAACTTCATGGCGTCGACCTCGATCGCGACGGCAGTAGATCTGTGCTGACCACGTCGGAGACTCTGATGTCGTGCTCGATCAGGCCCAGCTTGCGATAGGCATCCGCAGCCCTTTGCAGCGACTCCAGGTCGAAGGCGCCAAGGCCGTTCTTCTCGGTGACGGCGGACACGGTAGCGGCGTTGCGCAGGCGGATCACTTCCAGGTTGGTCGGACGGTCCGTACCGTCGATGGCGTATTTCATTGCGAGGCCCGCCGCTTCGTCAGGATTGGCGATCATCCAGGCCGCACTCTCGCGATAGGCCTTGAGGAACCGCTTGAGCAGCGGCTTCTTCTGCTGGTAGACCTCTTCCCGGACCACGAAGAGGTCGCTCGATACGTTCAGGTAGTTGCGAACCTCCATCACGTTGACGTCGCCGATCCCCTTGCGCTTGCCCACCAGCAAGCCGGTGTCGGTGGCTGCGGTTGCATCGACCTGGCCCTGCAGCAGCGGCGCGAAGTTCAGCAGTCCCGTGACGACGATCGTGACATCGGATTCGGACAGGCCGGCCTGGTGCAGAAGCACCAGCAGGTTCTGGCGGGTGCCGCTGGACAGGCTGTAGACGCCGATCTTCTTGCCTTTCAGGTCGGCTGGCTTGGTGATGTTGGCGGACTTGAGCGAGACCACGTTGAAGACGTTCCGCGGGTAGATGTCGTAGATCGCCCGCAGCTTCTCACCCTTGTCGAGCGCCGCAAAGAACGCCCCCGGGTCGGTGAAGGCCACGTCCGCCTGGCCGGTGAGGATGTTGCGGATCGCGTCGCCCCCGCCAGCGCCCGGCACATAGGCAAGATCGATCCCGTTGGCCTTGAAGAAGCCCTTATCGGGCTCGACCAGCAGATGCGTGATCTCGGTGATCGGCTTGCTCCAGCCAGCCACCGTGATCTTGTCGAGCGGGTCGGCGGCGTTGGCGCCGCGAGCGGCCGTCAAGGCCAGGATGGCGGCGCTCGCGAGCAGCGCGGTACGGCGTGCGATGGGTCTTTGCATGAACAATGGCTCCTTCATGTGATTCGGGTGTAGGGCAGCAACAGTCGTCTTTCGACGGCCAGTGTGATTTCGTAGAGGAGCAGCCCGAGCACGGCGATGACCACCAGCACCGCGAACATCAACGGCGTGTCCATCATCCCTTGCGAGGCGATGATCAGCGCGCCGAGTCCCTGGTTGGCGCCGATGAACTCTCCGACCACCGCTCCGACCAGCGCGAGCACCACAGCCACGCGCAGGCCTGCCAGGATGCCGGGCAGGCCGGCGGGCAATTTCAGGCGCAGCAGTGTCTGGCGCCGCGTGGCGCCCAGCATGCGGAACAGTTCCAGCCGCTGCGGGTCGACCTGCTGGAGGCTGGTCACGGTGTTTTCCATCAAGGGAAAGAAGCAGATCAGCGCCGTGATCACCACCGTCGACGTCATGCCGAAGCCGAACCACACGATGAAGAGCGGCGCCAACGCCAGCTTGGGGACAACCTGGCTGACGACGATGTAGGGCTTCAGCAGTCGTTGCAGCAGCGTCGACTCGGCCAAGGCCACGCCGCTTGCGAAACCGATCACGCAGCCGATGAACAGGCCGAGCAGCAGTTCGAGGCCCGTCGCGCGGATGTGGGGCCACAGGTAGCCGGTGGACAGGCCCATCCAGAGCGACTTCATCACCGCCGAAGGCGGCGGCAAGACGAGGGCCGACACGCCTGAGGCGCGCGATGCCAGCTCCCACCCGGCGAGCAGGGCGAGCAGCAGCGCCCAGGCGCCAAGCCGCGTGCGTGCCGAGGCGCTCTTCATGCCGCCACCATGTCCATCGCATCGCGCACTTGCGCGCAATGCAGATTGAAGGCTTCGCCGTAGCGCATCGCAGGCAGGCGTGGCTTGCTGACCTCGACGCGGATGGCGCGGGCGATCCGGCCGCGGTCCATCACCGCGACCTGGTCGCCCAGGTACACCGCCTCGGCGATGTCGTGCGTGACGAACAGGACGGTGGTGCGGCGCAGTCGGCACATCTGCAGCAGGTCGTCCTGCAACTCGCCGCGGGTGATCGCGTCGAGCGCTGCGAAGGGTTCGTCCAGCAGCAGCAGCGACGGCTCGAGGATCAGGGCGCGTGCCAGGGCCACGCGGCTCTGCTGGCCGCCCGACAACTGTCGAGGGTAATGCTGCGCGTGGCCGGCCAGGCCCAGCTGTGCCAGCAGTTGCTGCGCCTTGTCGATCTCGTTCGCGGTGGGCTTGTGCTGGAGCGAAACAGGCAGCAGCACGTTGTCGATCACGCGGTGCCACTCGAGCAGCGTGGGCGACTGGAACACGAAGCCCAGTTGCGGGCCGGGCGCAACCACTTCCTTGCCTTGCAGGCGGATGCTGCCGGCCTGGGGATGCAGCAGGCCCGCTGCGAGCTTGAGCAAGGTCGTCTTGCCGCAGCCGCTGCGTCCGACCAGGCAATGGAACTCGCCTTGCGCGATGTTCCAGTCGACGCTGCGCACCACCGGCGGCCAGCCGGGAAAGGTAAAGCTCACCTTGTCGATGTCGAGGAAGCTCACATCGAACCCTAGGGCCTGTTAACACATGAATCACCCTCGCGCCGGGGCGGCAAGGGGTGCAGGGCTAGGCGCGGGCCGCAGCCCGGGGTGATCCCCCGGGCAAGGACCGCAAC
>NZ_JBFTNY010000042.1:0-33596 GCF_056397705.1 Variovorax sp. 05L425
CACGGCAACCCGAAGGGAAGGTATGCCAGGACGGGCCACTCGGCGTTGCGCTCCTTGCATGTGCCAACGCACATGCGGCGTCGCGCGCCTTGATTGGCCCGTCCTGGCATACCTTCGCGACCCCGGAAGTAGTGTGAACAGGCCCTAGCCGCGCAGCAACGCGCCCCAGCGGCCCGGCACCACGCTGACCCAGGGGTTTCCGGGCGCGCGAACAAGGTGCAGGTACAGGAACGCGATCCAGGGCAGGCTCAGCCCGATCGCAGCGTCGCGCATCGCTGAATTGACGCAAGTCGCAACCAGCAGGATCAGCATCGCGACAAATGCCAGCCTGCCGGTGATGTCGTGGCGCCGCCATGCGATGACGAGCCCCGTCAGGAATATCGCGACGAGCGTGAGCAGGCCCGGAACGCCTGTTTCCGCGCCCATCCAGAGGAAGTCGTTGTGCGGCATGCTGTAGTCGTACAGCAGCTTGGGGCCGCGCCGATGCCATTCCGGCGTCCAGCTGCCGAGCCCCAGGCCCGCCAGCGGTGCGTCGAGCATCATCCACGTGGTCTCGCGGTACATGTGATACCGCACGACCCAGCTTCCCTCCGAGACTGCACCGCCTTTGGCGGCTTCGAGTTCCTGGATGCCCAGCGTGAACTTCTCCTGGACCGATGGCGCCTGCGAGACCAGGCAGCCCGCCACCACCGCGCCCACGCAGAGTGACACGGCCAGTACACGCAACCGCCCGCGCCATTGATGCACGCATGCCGCGAAGACGGCCAACAGCAGGCCCAGGAGCGAGGTGCGCGAGGGCAACGTCACTGTCACGATCACGGCCATCGCGATGGTCACGGCAAACGCCGGCCCCGCCCAGTGCCAACGGTCGCGCGTGTCGTTCAGATGCGCCAACCCCCACACAGCGGCCGACGCGCCGATGACCGAGAAAAGCAGTGCATCGTTGATGGACTTGTTGCCCTTCATCACGACGACGTTGTGCCAGATCGGCAGCAAGGGCACGCCCACCGTATGCGCCAGGACGATCACGATCACCGAGAACGCCGCCGCGATGAGAAAGCCACGCAGCGCCCACACCGTCTCCTCGACCGACAGGACCAGCGTGATCGCCAACGTGGCCGCAATGCGCCCGTCATGCCAGAGGCTCAGGCCCGTCTCGGGGTGATGCGGTCGAAACGCAAGCACGACGAGCGTCCAGACCACGAAGGCCAGGATGGGCCAGCGCAGCGGATCGGTGCGCAGGCGCGTAGCGCGTTCGCGCAGCCCACCCGAAAGCAGAACGGCGAGGATCAACAAGCCGGCGCCAAGGTAGTTGAGCCCCACGGGCATGAAAACCACGCAGCCCCACAGCAGTGCGACGGCGCTCACGAGTCGCGGCCTGCGGGCGACCGGAGCAAACGAGGTGGCGACGTCAGACGAGTCGATGCTCATGGATCGAGATTGAATTCGGGACTATTGATGCGGCACCGTCACTTAAGATCGCGGCTCATTATTTGTCGAATGCCGAAATGTCCGATCTCAACGCCCTGTTCGAAGCCGCCCAAGCCAACTCCAAACTGCTCGCCGAGCGCCCGGACAATCCGACACTGCTCAAGATCTACGGCCTCTTCAAGCAGGCAACGACAGGCGACAACGCCGAGAAGAAGCCGAGCTTCAGCGACATCGTCGCGCGCGCCAAGTGGGATGCCTGGACGTCCCGCAAGGGACTGAGTGCCGACGAGGCCAAGCAGCAATACATCGACCTGATCGAATCGCTGCGCTGAGCCGCTCGGCTCACAGCCAATCCCTGTCGTTGTAGGCATCGTCGTCCTGCGCGTCGGTGCCCAGTAGATCATCGAGGTTCTTCAGCAAGCGCTGTTCGATCTGCTCGCTGAAGTTGCCGTACGGAAAGGCCAGCGTCGCGCGCAACCTGAAGTTGTCGGCGCTGACCTCGACGCTGCCATCGATGCCGGTGCGGCCGAACTGGGCCACGTCGCGCGCCTCGCCCTCGGCGTAGCTGAATTCCAGGCCGTAGTCTTGTTCGACGCGCTGCATCCATTGCCGGGCCAGCTCGCGGGCGGCCGGTAGACCCAGTGTGTGATTGCGTTCGATATGGATGTCAGGCACCGTGGTCTCCGTTGTGTTCGCGCTTGCAGCAAGAGGACCGAGTTTGCATGAGGTCGTCCGGTGAAGCGGGGGTGATTTTCAGGGCCTGTTCGCGTCCCGCCTTGGGCATCTCGGCCAGTTTCTTGACGGCGGCATAGAAGCGCGGCCAATCCTCGCCCTCGCGTTCGAACAAGGCCTCGAAGCCGGGCACGAGTTCGTCGTAGGCGGCCTGGGCACCGAAGGCCGCATTGTTCGCGCGCGCCACCCAGGCGTCGTAGGCGCCCTGCCGAGGGCCGGTCCACGTCGCGCGAAGCGCCGCATAGCGCTGCCGGAAATCCTCCATCGCCGCCAGCTTTTTGGCATCGACCGTCGCCCAGTCCTGCGCCTCGGCTTCCTTGGATGAATAGATGTCTTCCAGCGCGCGGCGCGTCTCGGCGGTCAATTCGCGGAATTGCTGGCGGCGTGCATCGAACTGCGCGTATTCGCTCCGGGCCGCTTCGCTTGCCTGGGTCTTCAACCACCGCTGGCTGCCGATGCGCTCCACCGCGGTCGCGAAGGATTCGTTGAACGTGGTGTCGCCCGACACGTACAACACCTGGTGCGCCAGCTCGTGAAACACGATGCGCGCCAGTTCGCCTTCGGGATAGCCGATGAAGGTCGAGAGCAGCGGATCACCGCCGGCCCAGTTCATCCAGCCGAGCGTCGAGTAGGCCGGAACCGGGTAGACCGAAGTCTCCAGGCCCTGCGCACGCAACGTTGCCGCCTCGGCATTGGCGGCGGCCTCGTCGTAGTAGCCGCGATAGCCGACGCAGCCGGCGACCGGGAAGCACCAGGTCTTCAGCGTGAGCGAATGCGGTGGTGCGGCAACGACGTTCCACAGCGCGGCGTTGCGGTGAAGGTCGGCGTAGGACTTGTAGCTCGCGTTGTCGGGCAGGTCGAGTTCAGTCACGGCGTAGCGGCGAATGCGCTGCGTGAGTTCGAGCTTGGTCTTGAGGGATTCGGATGCGGCGGGGTCCTCCAGCCATTCGGGCACGGGCCGCGCGGCGCGCATCAGGTCGAGATGGCCGCTCGCCGATTGCCAGTAGTAGCCGACGTCGGCGCACCCGGCCAAAGCGGCCGCGCCGACAACCGCGACACCGCCCAGGAGTGCCCATCGACCGCGTTTCATGTCGGGACCGCAGCTTCCGCAACGGACTCCACCTCGACCAGGCAGTCGTAGAAGGTCGGGCCACGCCCGATGTCGGTCAGGCGCTGGCTGGTGAGCTGGTTGACGTTGGTGCCATCCAGCCCGAGCTTGCGCCACCAGATGCCGAGACCATGAACCACGCCCGGCCGGGCCCGGCGCGAGACATCGGCACGGCAGCGGTACTCGCCCCGCTGGTTGAAGACACGCACGATGGCGCCGTCGGCGATGCCGCGCGCGACGGCATCGGCTTCGTTGATCTCGAGCACCGGCTCGCCCTCGATCGCGCGCAGGCTTCGGACATTGACGAAGCTGGAGTTGAGGAAGTTGCGGGCCGGCGGCGAGATCATCGCGAGCGGAAACTCCCTCGAACTTCCGGCCGGCTCGTAGTTGGGCACGTGGTCGGGCAGGCCGTCCTGGCCCATCGCGGCCAGCCGTTGGCTGAAGAATTCGCAGCGGCCCGACGGCGTCGGAAAGTTGCCTTCCGCGTAAGGCGCATCGGGCAGCTTCAGCGTGGCAAACCCATGCGCCTGCAACTCGTCGAAGTCCACCGCTTCAGACGCGAACGCGGCGCGACACAGGGTTTCGTCGTCGTCTGAGAAACAGGGCTCGTCGAAGCCCATACGCCGGGCGAGTTCGCGAAACACCCAGGTGTTGCTGCGCGCCTCGCCGCGCGGCGCAATGGCCGGGCGATTCAGCAGCACGTCGGTGTGGCCGTAGCTGAAATGGATGTCCCAGTGTTCGAGCTGCGTGGTCGCTGGCAGCACGTAGTCGGCATAGTCGGCGGTGTCGGTCTGGAACTGTTCGAGCACCACGGTGAAGAGGTCTTCGCGCGCGAAGCCTGCCACCACCTTGCCCGATTCGGGCGCGATGGCCACCGGGTTGCTGTTGTAGACGATCAGCGCCTCGATCGGATTCGCATCGTCGAGCAGCGCGTCGCCGATGGCGCTCATGTTGATGGTGCGCGGCTGCCGCCCCGCCAGCAGGTCGGGCCGCTGCAGCGCCGCGCGGTCCACCGGGAAAAGCCCCGAACTGCTCAGCAGCAGACCGCCCGCCCGCTCCCGCCATGCACCCACCAGCGCGGGCAGGCAGGCCACGGCACGCGCCGCATTGCCGCCGCCGCGAACGCGCTGCATGCCGTAGTTGAGACGGATCGCCGCCGGACGGGTGGTGCCGTAGGCGCGTGCCAGCGCGACGATCTGCGCCTCGGGCACGCCGCAAACAGCGGCCGCGCGCGCCGGTGGCCACTGCAGGGCGCGCTCGCGGAGCTGCGCCCAGCCCACGGTGTAGCGTTCGATGTAGTCGTGATCGAGCCAGTCGTTCACGATCAGCTCGTGCATCAGGGCGAACGCCAGTGCGGCATCGGTGCCCGGCAGCAGCGCAATGTGTTCGTCGCATTTGTCCGCCGTCTCCGTCTTGCGCGGATCGATGCACACCAGCCGCGCACCGGCGCGCTTGGCGGCTTGCGCATGGCGCCAGAAATGCAGATTGCTCCCGATCGAGTTGCTGCCCCAGATGAGGATCAGCTTCGCTTCGGCGAAAAATTCGACCCGCATGCCGACCTTGCCGCCCAAAGTAAAACCTAAGGCCTCACCACCAGCAGTGGAGCAGATCGTGCGGTCCAGAAGAGATGCGCCAAGCTTGTTGAAAAAACGACGATCCATCGATTCGCCCTGCACAAGACCCATCGTTCCTGCGTAACTGTAGGGCACAATCTTTTCCGGATTGTTACTCTTGATTGCATTCAGACGCCCGGCGATGTCGTCCAGCGCAAAGTCCCACGTCACCGGCTCGAAACGGCCACTGCCCTTGGGGCCGGAGCGCTTCAGCGGCTGGGCGAGACGTTCGGGATGGTTGGTGCGCTCGATGTACCGAGAGACCTTGGTGCAAAGGACGCCAGCCGTGTGCCGATGTTCGGGATTGCCCTGCAGCTTGACGGCCTCGCCGTCCTGCACGGTCGTGACGAGCGCGCACGTATCGGGGCAGTCATGAGGGCATGCGCCGAGCACTTGGTGCACTGGGGTCTGGGAAGTCATGAATCAATCGGGAACAGCAAACCGGTCGAGTCTAAGTTGTGCGCCTGACAAAGCGGGCGTGGGGGTTATCACGATGTTGAATCGCAGGCACTTTTCGATCGCCACGGGCGCCGCGGCGTTGGCGGGTTTCCAATTCGCGAGGGCTCAGGGCGACATTCCGATCGTTCTCGGGCAGTCCGCGGCATTCACGGGTCCCGCGGCCCAGCTTGGCATCCAGTTCTACGAGGGCGCAAAGCTCTACCTCGACCAGTACAACGCGCAAGCAAGCCGCAACGTGCAGATCAAGTTCCTGGACGACGGCTACGAGCCCGATCGCTGCGCGGAAAACACCAAGAAGCTGATCGACGACGACGTCTTCGCACTGTTCGGCTACATCGGCACGCCCACCAGCCTTGCGGCGCTGCCGCTGGCTGTGGATGCCAAGGTTCCGTTCATCGCGCCCTTCACCGGCGCCATGGCCTTGCGGGAGCCGTTTCGCAAGAACGTCTTCCACCTGCGCGCTTCCTACAACGACGAGACCGCGCTGATCGTCAGGCAATTGACCAACCTGGGCCTCAAGAAGATCGCGGTCTTCTACCAGAACGACGCCTACGGCAAGGCGGGCCTCGACGGCGTGACGCTGGCGTTGTCGCAACTCGACCTCAAGCCGGCCGCGCTCGCCACGGTCGAGCGGAACTCCGTCAACGTCGCCGCGGCGGTCAAGACCATCACGGCAGCCCGGCCTGATGCCGTGGTCCAGATCAGCGCCTACAAGTCATGCGCCGCGTTCATTCGCGAAGCGCGAAAGTCGGGCTACGGCGGCACCTTCTTCAACGTCTCCTTCGTCGGCACGCAGGCGTTGGCGGACGAACTCGGCAAGGACGGCGCAGGCGTCGTGGTCACCCAGGTCGTCCCCTCGCCCTACAACACGGCGAACGGCATCACGCGCGAGTTCACCGAGGCCGTGCGCAAGAGCAACAGCAAGGCCCAGGCGAATTTCTCGAGCCTGGAGGGCTTCCTGGCGGCGAAAGTGCTGACGGAAGGACTGCGCCGCGCGCCAGGCAAGGTCTCCCGCGACGGATTGATCGCTGGCCTCGAAACCATTGACCGCCAGCAGTTCGGAGGCTTCGAGGTGTCGTTCTCGTCGCGCAACCACGTGGCCTCGAAGTTCGTCGAACTGTCGATGATCACGGCGGACGGCAGAATTAGAACCTAACCCCCGTTGCTTGCTCACTTCGTGTAGCCGCCTCCCCCCTTGAAAGGGGGCAACACCAGCGGCCCGGCGAAGCCGGTTCCGCGGTGTTTCCCGAACGGGCCTCGCTGCGCGGGCCGCTGTCTACTGCTTCCATATCTGCGTAGCGGCGTGGATGGCGAGGCCGACCAGGCCGCCGACCAGCGTTCCGTTCACGCGAATGAACTGCAGGTCTCGGCCGATGTGGCGTTCGAGTTCGTTCGTCATCTCGTCGGCGTTCCACTCGGCCACACGTTCGACGATGTAGCGGCGGATGTCCTCGCGATAGCGCTCGATCGCACGCGGTGCGGCATCCACGATCTGTTCGTTGATCCATCGGCGCATTGCTTCGTCGGCCCGAAGCCGCGCACCCAGGGTCCCGGCCATGGCAACGATGCGCAGGCGGATGCTCGAATCGGTCTTCGTCAGATCGTCGTGCAGCCATCCGAGCAGTGCGCTCCACAGGCCATGCAGGTAGTCGCCCAGCGCCGGATGTGCCAGCAACTCTGCGCGGATGGCCTCGCCGCGCTGCTGAAACGCCGGGTCTGACTTGAGGCGCTCGATGAAGCCGGCCATGAACACATCGAAGCGCAACCGCAGCGGATGCTCCGGCTCGGCCGCCATGTCGGCGATGGTGCGCGCGACAGCGTCTACGATCTTGCGGGTGGCCAGCTTGGCAGCCACCTGATCGAGCCCCACGTAGCGCAGCGCCTTGATTTCGCGGGCGATGGCTTCGGTGATGCGCTCCTGCACTTCGTCGCCCTCGACCACGCGCGCCACCTGCACCAGCACGTCGTCCAGCAGCGCCTGATGTCGGCCGTCCGCGGTGAGCGCGTCGAGCGCCTGCCCCGCCAGGCGCGAGATATCCACCTGGTTCAGGCCCGCAGAAGCCATCCGGCCAAGGAAGTCGCGCACCCGCGCGTCGTCCAAGGCGCTCAGCCCATAGCGGACCGCTGCAATCAGGTGCTCGGCGAGTTTCTCGGCGCGGTCGGGCCGCGACAGCCAGTCCGCCAGCCGCGCCGCCGGATCGAACTGCGCCAACTTGGCCAGCACCTGCGGCGTGCTCAGGAAGTTGTTGCAGATGAAGCCGGCGAGCTTGGCGCCGATGCGGTCCTTGTTCGCCGGAATGATCGCGGTGTGCGGAATGGGCAAGCCCAGCGGATGCCGGAACAGCGCAACCACGGCAAACCAGTCGGCGATCGCCCCGACCATCGCGGCTTCGGCGAATGCGGCGACGTAGCTCCAGGCCGCATGCCGTGATTCAAGCGCCGTCGCCGCCACATACAGCAGCGCGGCAGCGCACAGCAGACCCAGCGCGATCCTTTTCAGCGGATCTCCTTCGTCGCGGCGAGTCCGCGCAAGAAGTCTTCGCAGCGCGCGAGTTGCTCCAGCGTGACGTACTCATCGGGCTGGTGCGCCTGCGTGATGCTCCCGGGGCCGCATACCACGGTCGGAATGCCCGCGCTCTTGAAGATGCCGGCTTCAGTGCCGAACGCGACCAGCGTGGTGCGTTGTTCATTGGCGAGTCGTTGCGCCAGTCGCGTCACGGGCTCGCTGGCCGAACTCAGGAAGCTCGGGATTTCGCAGATGGTCTCGAAGCGGAAGCCGGCTTCGGGCGCGACCTTCTTCATCGCGGATTCCGTCCGGCTCGCGAAGGCGGTGATTTCCTTCTGCATCTGCGCCACGTCGCTCGTGGGCAGGTTGCGGAATTCGTAACGAAACTCCGCATCGCGCGGCACCACGTTGTCGGCGATGCCGCCATGGAACTGGCCCACGCTGGCCGTGCTGTAGGGCACGTCGAAACCGTCGTAGCGCCGCTCGTCGCGCTCGAAGCCCTCGGCCATGTCGCGGAGCTTGCCGACGACGCGGGCCGCCATCTCGATCGCATTGACCGACTGGGGGGTGAGCGAAGAATGCGCCTCCTTGCCGCGCACGCAGCACTTGTAGCGATAGACGCCCTTGTGCGCGATGGCCGGCACCATCAGCGTCGGCTCGCCGATGATGCAGGCCAGCGGCTTGATGCCCTGGTCCTTCATGTCGGCGATGAGTTCCCTCACACCGAAGCAACCGACCTCCTCGTCATAGCTGAAGGCGAAGTGCACCGCGAAGGGCGATTCGCTCTCGATGAAGCGCTCGGCATTGGCCAGCGCCACCGCGATGAAGCTCTTCATGTCGGCCGAGCCCCGACCGTAGAGTCGCGGCTCGACGATCGCCGTGTCCGAGTCCGCGTCGTCCTGCGGCCAGTCCTGCACGATGGCGGAGAGCGGATCGACGGTCCAGTCCTGCCCGTCCCACGGCACGGTGTCGGTGTGGCCGGAGAGGATCACGCCCGCCTGCTTGCCGGCGCCCAGCGTGGCGAAGAGGTTCGCCTTCGTCTTGTCGGCGTTGTACGTGAGCCGGCTGCGCACCCCGAGACCGGCAAGGTGATCGCGCACGAAGTCGATCAGTTCGAGGTTGCTGTTGGCGCTCACGGTGTTCATGCGCACGAGCGTCTGCGCGAGTTCGAGGCTTCGAGTGGAAAGCACATGTGACATGCAATCCATTGTCCCGGAAGTCCGGGGTGGGCGCGCTGATCCGGGCAGGCACGGGCTTTGCGGGCATCTGCGGCAAAGCCTAGACTCTGCCCATGAAACTCATCGATTCCCTCGTCACCCAGGCGGCCGGTATCGCCGCGGTCCGACGTGACCTGCACGCCCATCCCGAACTCTGCTACCAGGAAGTCCGCACCGCCGACGTGGTGGCGGCGAAGCTCACCGAATGGGGCATTCCCATTCACCGCGGGCTCGGCACCACCGGGGTCGTGGGCATCGTGAAGAACGGAACCAGCAGCCGCGCCGTCGGCCTGCGCGCTGACATGGATGCACTGCCGGTCACCGAGCTCAACACCTTCGAGCACGCGAGCAAGTACCACGGCAAGATGCACGCCTGCGGCCACGACGGCCATACGGCGATGCTGCTTGCGGCGGCGCAGCATCTGGCGAAGCACCGCAACTTCGACGGCACCGTGTACCTGATCTTCCAGCCGGCGGAAGAAGGCGGCGGCGGCGCGCGGGAAATGATCAAGGAAGGCCTGTTCGAGCAATTTCCGATGGAAGCCGTCTTCGGCATGCACAACTGGCCGGGCATGAAGGCCGGCCAGTTCGCGGTGAGCCCCGGGCCGGTGATGGCGTCGAGCAACCAGTTCCACATCGTCGTGCGCGGCAAAGGCGGCCATGCTGCACTGCCGCACACCAGCATCGACCCGGTGCCGATCGCCTGCGAAATGGTCCAGGCCTTCCAGACCATCCTGACGCGCAACATGAAGCCCGTCGATGCCGGCGTCATCTCGGTGACGATGTTCCACGCGGGCGAGGCCCCCACGGTGACCCCGAACGATGCCGAACTGCGCGGCACGGTGCGCACCTTCAGGCTGGAAGTGCTCGATTTGATCGAGTCGCGCATGAAGCAGATCGCCGAGAACATCTGCGCGGCGCACGGTGCAGGTTGCGATTTCGAGTTCATCCGCACCTATCCGCCGACGATCAACACGCCGGCCGAAGCCGACTTCGCGCGCCGCGTGATGGGCGGCATCGTCGGCGCGGACAACGTGCTCGTGCAGGAGCCCGCCATGACAGCCGAAGACTTCTCCTTCATGCTGCAGGCCAAGCCGGGCGCCTACGCCTTCATCGGCAATGGCGACGGGACGCACCGCGACATGCACCACGGCGCAGGTCCGTGCACGCTGCACAACGCGAGCTACGACTTCAACGACAACCTGATCCCCTTGGGCGCGACCTGCTGGGTGCAATTGGCGGAGCAGTTTCTCAGCACGCCGAAGGCCACGGCGGAGGCCGCCGCATGATCGCCATCGGCGAAGCATTCGCGCCCCGCTATTTCCTGGCGCGGCAGAAGTTCCTTCAAGCCTGCGCGAGCGCGGGGCTGGCTGTGCGGTCGCATGTGCATCCCCTGAAGGGCCGCGACGGCGAAGAACTCGCGATGGACGTGGCCCTCGACGGCAATCCGGATGCAGAACGCATGCTGCTTGTGTCCAGCGCATGCCACGGCGTTGAAGGCCATTGCGGCAGCGGCGTGCAGGTCTTTGCGCTGTACGACGACGAGTGGCGCGAAAAAGCCCGCGCGCAGGGGGTGGCGGTGCTGTACGTCCATGCGCTCAACCCGCACGGCTTTTCGTACGGCCGGCGCGTGACGCAGGAGAACGTCGACCTCAATCGCAACTTCTTCGATTTCGAGCAACCGCTGCCGGTGAATGAGCCTTATGCGAGCCTGCACCCGCTGCTGCTGCCCGAGACGTGGCCGCCGACCGAAGAGAACAGCGCAGCGATTGCAGCCTGGATCGAGCAGAACGGCGCCAGCGCCTTTCAGGCCGCAGTGACCCGCGGCCAGTACCAGTTCGAGGATGGCCTCTTCTTCGGCGGCAACGCACCGACCTGGAGCAACAAGACCTTCCGAGACGTGCTGCGCACGCACGGCCAGCGCGCGCGCCGCCTGGCATGGATCGATCTGCACACGGGCCTCGGGCCCAACGGCATCGGCGAACGCATCTTCGCCTGCCGAGACGACAGGAAGGCCTACGACCGCGCCAACGCCTGGTGGGGCACGCCTGCGGCCCCGGTGACCTCGATCTATGACGGCTCGTCGGCGTCCGCCTTCCTGACCGGGCTCAACTGGAGCGCCATCTACGAGGAGTGCCCGAAGGCCGAATACACCGGCATGGCCCTCGAATACGGCACGCAGCCCCTGCTGGAGGTGATGGCCGCACTGCGCGGAGACCATTGGCTGCACAGCCATCCGGAAGCGCCCGCCGAACTGGCGGACTCGATCCATTCGGCCATGCTCGACGCGTTCTACACGGACTCGGACGCCTGGCGCGGCCAGATCATCAGCCAGGCGCGACAAGCGATGTTCCAGGCCGTCGATGGATTGACCACAAACGCCTGAACATCCTGGGCTTCATCCGTGGCCGCGCAGCCGGCCTGTTCGCAGGCACCCGCGGAACCGGCTTGGCCGGGCCGCAGGGGTGCGTCCCCTTGAGGGGGTGCTGAGCCACACGAAGTGGGCGATGCTGGGGGTGGGCTTGTTCATTCGGGAAGCATCCGTTCCTCGGCGATCACGAGCAGGCCGTCCATGATGAGGCTGTCGACGAGGTCGAAGTCGCCGTTCATGCTCGGCGCCATCTTCCATCCCGCGCCGCCGGTCATGTAGCAGGCCGGCTCCGCGCCGCAGTGCGCCCGCACATGCTGCACCATGCGCTCCACCGCACCGGCGATGGCATAGGTGCCGCCGCTGGTCAGCGCGTCGCTGGTGTTGGTCGGGAACTCCCGGACTTCGCCGGTCGGCACATGAAGGCCGGCCGTACCCGATTCGAGCGCTCGCAGCATGATCCCGTGCCCGGGAAGAATCAGGCCGCCGAGAAACCTGCCGTTCGTATCCACCGCCTCGACGGTGACGGCGGTGCCGATCATCACCACCACCATCGGACGCGCGGGGCCCTGCGTCAGCATACGGTGGCGCGCACCGATCATCGCGACCCAGCGGTCGGCACCCAGGCGCGTCGGATGGTCGTAGCCGTTCACGATGCCGGCCTCCGCCACGCTCGACACTACCCAACGCGGCGAGCAGTCGAAGCGCTCCACCAGTTGCTCCTCGGCACGTCGCCGGACTGCATCGCCCGCCACCACGCAACCGAGCATCGACGTCGGCGGTGCCAGGTCTGCCCATGGCCCTTCGGCGAGGCGCTCGATGTGGTCGAGGAATTCGGCACCGTGCGCGACCAGCGTGGCACCGGGCCGCGCGGCATCGTAGAGGGACCACTTGAGGCGGGTATTGCCAATGTCGATCGCGAGGAATGCCATGCGCGGCATTATTTACGACTTTGCGCTTACTGCCGCTTGCACATGGGGCGACGGACTACGCCGCACGGTCATCTTCCGCCCTTAAATTCCGCCTTTCCATCAACCAGGCGCAAGGAGAAAACCATGGGATTGCTCAGTTTCATCAAGGAAGCGGGAGAAAAGCTGTTCGGCGGGTCGACCGCGCAGGCTGCGGAACCTGACGCCGAAAAGGTGGCTGCCAATGCGATCAAGACATACATCGAGACGCAGAACCTCGGGCTGACCGGGCTCGAGGTGACCTATGCCGCCGCGAGCGGCGTGGTGACGCTCTCCGGCAATGCGCCGTCTCAGGAGGCCAGCGAAAAAGCGTCCCTGGCCGCCGGCAACGTGGCCAACGTGACGCAAGTCGACAACAACCTGGTGGCTCCGGCCGCCGATCCGGCCCAGTACCACGATGTGGTTCGGGGCGACACACTCTCGGCCATCTCCAAGAAGTACTACGGCGACGCCAACAAGTACAACGCGATCTTCGAGGCCAACAAGCCGATGCTGAGCAATCCGGACAAGATTTATCCCGGGCAGAAGCTGCGCATCCCGAAACTCTAGCTCGCCCCCAGCTTAGTTTTGTTTCCAGGGGAGGCCGCGGAGGCGCCAGCCGCCTTTGCGGCCGCGGTGGCCTTCTGCATCGGCGTCGCCTTCGAAGCCCTCGAGGATGTTGTAGGCCTCGATGCCCAGTTCAGTGGCGCGCTTGGCGGCGGAGATGGAGCGCACGCCGCTGCGGCACAGCATCACTGCTTTCTTTCCCGGCGGTACGGCGGCGCGCAAGGCGTCGTCGTAGGCGTTGTTCATGGCCATGCCCGGCCACTGCTTCCAGGCGATGCCGATGGCGCCGGGCACATAGCCGACCCATTCGCGCTCGGCGTCGGTGCGCACATCGACGAGCACGGCCGAGCCGTCGGCCATCCATTGGGCGGCCTGTTCGGGGGTCACGTCGCCGGCATAGCCGGTGGCCGGCGAGACGCCAGAGCGCCCAGAGGGTACGGCGGCCGAGGTTGGCGAGTTCGATTCCGGCTTGGTCATTGCGTAGGTGTCCTTGAGTCAATGCGTCTTTCAGGACGCACATTCTTCATCACTTCACAAAGCGCAGGCGCCGGCCGCGTTCAATCGAACGTTGCCAGCATTCTTATTAAAAAAACATCCATCAACCATCCATATGGATGGTGGTAGGATGGCAGAATGCAAAATCAACGCGTTCCCGCCGTCCCGCGCGCCAAAGTGCCGGACGCCGAGAAGATCACCATCAACCTCGGCTACGTCGACCTCGGACACATCGATCTGATGGTCGCGGAGGGCTTCTATTCGAACCGCACCGATTTCATCCGCACGGCAATCCGCAATCAGCTTTCCGCGCACGGCGACGCGCTCAAGCAGGTGGTCGCGCGCAAGATGCTGGTGCTCGGCCTGCAACAGTTCGGCGCCGCCGATCTGGAGGCCGTTCGCCGTGCCGGCGAAAAACTCGAGATCAGGGTGCTCGGGCTTGCGAGCATCTCGGCCGATGTGACCCCCGAACTCGCGCGGGAAACCATCGGATCGATCACCGTCCTCGGCGCCCTGCACGCGCCCCCGGCCGTCAAGGCCGCATTGGCCGACCGGCTTCGCTGAGGTGCTCCCATGAATCCACTTTTCCAACGGCTGATGAACCAGGCCACCCGTCTCACGCGCGGTGGCAATCTCCAGGAGGCGACACGCGCCATCCAGCGCGCGCTGAGAGGCGCCCCTGCACCGGAGCCCGCCGGCACGCGCCCTGCCGAGGCGGAACCACCCCTCGTCGATGCCGCCAACGATGACAAGCTGGTCATCGACGTCGAGGCGCGATTCGTCGAAGCGCCGCCTGTCGCTCGCGAGGCGCCACCTGGGCCCGAAATCGCACCGGATCTTGACGAAGATCAATGGACCGACGGGCTGTACGCCCACCAGCACCGCACCATCGCCTACAAGCTTTTCGTTCCCGCGAAAGGCACCGGCACGGCGCGTCCGCTGGTGCTGATGCTGCACGGCTGCACCCAGCACCCGGAAGACTTCGCCGCCGGCACGCAGATGAATCGGCTGGCGCAGGAGCACGGCTTCCTGGTGCTTTATCCGGCGCAGACGCAGCACGCCAATTCGTCGAAATGCTGGAACTGGTTCAAGCCCCAGCACCAGCAGCGAGATCGCGGCGAACCTGCGCTTCTCGCGGCGCTCACGCGGTCCGTGATGTCGGAGCAGGCCGTCGATCCGGCGCGCGTCTATGTGGCGGGCCTGTCGGCGGGCGGCGCCATGGCCGACATCCTCGGGCGGACGCACCCCGATCTCTTCGCCGCGGTCGGCGTTCATTCGGGGATTCCCGCCGGTGCCGCGAACGACCTGATGTCCGCACTGGCCGTGATGCAGCGCGGTCATGCCGCCGTCGCGACCGGCCGGCCGGCAATGCCGACCATCGTCTTTCACGGCGACGCCGACGCCACGGTGAACGCCCGCAACGGAGAGCAGTTGGTCGCCGCGGCGCTCACCGGACAGGGCGGTGCTGTGCCGCACGCGCATGAATCGAGTGGCCAGGCGGCAAGCGGCCGCAGCTACACCCGCCGCATCTATGCGCAAGGCCGCGCGACTGTCGAACACTGGCTGCTGCACGGCGCCGGGCACGCCTGGGCTGGCGGCAGCCCTCTAGGTTCCTTCACCGACCCGACCGGCCCTGACGCGAGCGCCGAAATGCTGCGCTTCTTCCTCGCCCACCCCCAGTCAGAGACAGCGCAGTGAACGCAGCCTGAACGCTGCATTCACACCGCAAAGCCCCACGCCGATCAAGGCGCCGGGCTTACACCTGGTTTCCTCGAGCGCGAGATATTTGCCTTGATTTTCAATGCAGATGCCAGCGCCAAGCCCGCATCGTGCGTTGAATGGTCAGTGACAGAGGACCTTTCCATGAACCAACGCACCACCCCGCTTCCACGCCGCGCGACTGGCTGGCTGCTGGGACTCGCGCTGCTCCTGACAAGCGTGCTTGCGGCAGCGCAGCAAGACCCGCCGGCCCGCGTAGGCCGTCTCAACTTCCAGCAAGGCACGGTGAGCTTCTCGCCTGCCGGGGAAGACAACTGGTACCAGGCGGTACCCAATCGCCCGCTCACCACGGGCGACCGCCTGTGGGCCGACCGCAGTGCGCGCGCGGAGGTCTACGTGGGGTCGACCGCCGTCCGGCTCGACGAACAGACCAGCCTCACGATGTCCGAGGTGGACGACAACACGGCCCGCATCACGGCCACGCAGGGGAGCCTCCAGGTTCGCGTGCGCGATGATCTCGCCGGCGGACGCTTCGAGGTCGACACCGCGAACATGGCCATGGTCGTCGATACGCCGGGCGACTTCCGCATCAACGTCGACCCGGTCGCGGGCACGACACAGGTCTCCGTCGCGGCAGGCAACGTCACGCTTTTCGGCGAGAACGGCGAATCCACGCCGCTGGGCGCGCACCAGCAACTGACGGTCACCGGCCGGAATCTCGAAGTCGCGAACGGCATGCCGGTCCGCGCCGGCACCGACTTCGACCGCTGGGTGGCCGAGCGCGATCGCATCGACGATCAATCCGTCTCCGCACGCTATGTGTCCCGCGACACCGTCGGCTATCAGCAACTCGACGCCTATGGCGACTGGCAGAACGATCCAAACTACGGCGCCGTCTGGTATCCGCGCGATGTCGATACCGACTGGGCGCCTTATCAGAGCGGCCAATGGGTCAACGTTGCACCCTGGGGATGGACCTGGATCGACGCCGCGCCATGGGGTTTCGCGCCGACCCACTACGGCCGGTGGGCCCGAGTCGGTCCCCGCTGGTGCTGGGTTCCGGGACGGCCGCACGCACGGCCGGTGTATTCACCCGCCCTCGTGGCCTTCGTGGGTGGAACGGCTGCCGGCGTCAATGCCAACCTCGCGCTGGGCGGTGGCCGCCACGGTGTGGGCTGGTTCCCCTTGGCGCCGGGCGAGGCCTGGCGCCCGGGCTACCGTGCCAGTCAGCGCTATGTCGACGAAGCCAATCGCGCCGCGTTCGACCGACGGGTCGCTGCGCGCAATGCCGAGTTCGCCAACCGGCTGACGCCGGGCGCGGTCACGGTCGTGCCGGCCGACAATTTCGGCCGTGGACCGATCGGGCGGCGAGACGTCGTGCGTGTGCCGGCAGACCGCCTGGTGAGCGTTCCCGTCGGGATGGGCGCACCGATCCCGCTGCGCGGCGGTCCGTCGCCGGCGGCGTTCAGCCGCTCCGCCGCCCCGCCGCCCGGCGCGTTGCCGCCACGGCAACAACAGCAGTTTCAGCAGGCGCTGCAGGTGCAACAGATGCAACGGCAGCAACAGGAAATGCAGCAACGCGCCGCCGGACAAGCCGTGCAGGCTCAGCAAGCGCAACAACTCCAGCAGGTGCAGCGGCAGCAGCAGGAGGTTCAGCAACGCGCTGCCGCGCAGGCCGTGCAGGCTCAACAGGCGCAGCAACTCCAACAGGCCCAGCGGCAGCAGCAGGAGGTTCAGCAACGCGCCGCCGCGCAGGCCATGCAAGCTCAACAGGCGCAGCAACTCCAGCAAGCCCAGCGGCAGCAGCAAGAGGTGCAACAGCGCGCCGCCGCCCAAGCCATGCAGGCTCAACAGGCCCAACAACTCCAGCAGGCCCAGCGGCAGCAGCAGGAGATTCAGCAGCGTGCTGCAGCACAGGCCATGCAAGCGCAACAGGCGCAGCAACTCCAGCAGATGCAGCGACAGCAAATGGAAGCCCAGCAGCGCGCGGCGCAGGCACAAGCGATGCAAATGCAGCAACAACAGGCCATGCGGGCCCAGCAGCAGCAAGCGCAGCAGCTGCTTCACGCCCAGCAACAGCAGGCGGTGCGCCAGGCGCAGGAAGCGCGCCCGCGTGGCCAAGGCCGTCCGGATCAACAGCAGGGCCTGGTCGACCGACCCTAGCCGTCTGCGCAGAGCGGCATCTCCTTGCGCCGGCTACAGTCGGCGCCAAGGAGTTCCCATGCGCACATTCGACTTCGACCTCTTCGTGATCGGTGGCGGCAGCGGCGGCGTTCGCGCCGCCCGAATGGCGGCACAGCGCGGGGCGCGTGTCGGCTTGGCCGAATGCGCCGAGCTCGGCGGCACCTGCGTCAATGTCGGCTGCATCCCCAAGAAGCTCTACAGCTACGCGGCTGGCTATGCAGAGGCGTTCGAGGAAGCGGCCGGCTTCGGCTGGCATGTCGGCCAAACGCGATTCGACTGGGCTCGCCTCAAGGCCAACCGTGCCCGCGAGATCACGCGACTCAACGGCGTCTACCGCAGCCTGCTCGAAGGAGCGGGCGTCACGCTCATCCAGGGTTGGGCGCAGTTCGTGGATGCGCACACCGTGCAGGTCGGCGACCGGCGGTTCACCGCCCAGCATGTGCTGGTCGCCACCGGCGGCATGCCCTTCGTGCCGGATGTGTCGGGCAAGGAACACGTCATCGTGTCCGACGCGATGTTCGATCTCGATCCCTTTCCCAAGCGACTTCTGGTTGTCGGCGGCGGCTACATCGCCTGCGAGTTCGCCTCGATCTTCAACGGCCTGGGCGCGAAGGTCACGCAGGTGCAGCGCAGTGCGCACCTGCTCAACGGGTTCGACGAGGATCTTCGCCAGTTCCTGACCAAGGAGATGATCCGCACGGGCATCGACATTCGCTTCAACAACGAAATCACCATGGTCACGCGACTGGAGAGCGGCCTGTGCGCCTTGCTCACCCGCGGCCAGCGTGTGGAGGCGGACGCCATTCTTTTCGCCACCGGCCGGGTGCCCAATACGGAAGGCATGGATCTCGAAGCCGCGGGCGTGGCGCTCGACGAGCAAGGCGGCGTGATCGTCGACGCGCACTATCGCAGCTCGGTGCCTTCGATTTTCGCCGTCGGCGACGTGTCGACCCGCCAGCAGCTCACGCCCGTGGCGCTGGCCGAAGCGATGGTGGTGGTGGACACGCTCTTCGGCAAGGGCAAGCGCCAACTGGACTACGAATACACGCCGACCGCAGTGTTCACGCACCCGAACGTCGGCACCTGCGGTTACACCGAGGCCGAGGCGCGCATGAAGTTCGGCAAGGTCACGATCTTCTCCAGCGAGTTCCGCGCGCTGCGCCACACGCTCTCGGAGAGCAAGGAGCGCACCTTCATGAAGCTGGTCGTCGATCACGCAAGCGACAAGGTGGTCGGACTGCACATGGTCGGCCCCGATGCGGGTGAGATCGTGCAGGGCTTTGCGGTGGCGATGCGGGCCGGCGCGACGAAGGCGCTGTTCGACAGCACGATCGGCATCCACCCCACGGTGGCCGAAGAGTTCGTGACCATGCGCGAGCCCATGCCTTGAATTTGGCTCGCCCCCAGGTTGGCTCACTTCGTGTAGCCGCCCACCCCCTACCGGGGGCAACACCGGCGGCCCGGCGGAGCCGGTTCCGCGGTGGGCATGTTGCTCGCCCCCAGGTTGGCTCACTTCGTGTAGCCGCCCACCCCCTGCCGGGGGCAACACCAGCGGCCCGGCGAAGCCGGTTCCGCGGTGTTTCGCGAAGGGGGCCGGGTTGCGGCGGCCGACTTGTTGGTGGGCCACAATGCTTCATGCCTTACATGCCTGCATTTGTTGCGCCCGCCCGGTTTACCGATCCTGATGTCGCCCTGGAGCAGGTTCGGCTCATTTACAACGGGGGGTTGCAGCACCTTCGCGACGCGATGCAGCGGTTTGTCGCGGGGGAAAGCCTGCCGGGGAGGGTTCGGGCCTGCTATCCGTTCGTGCGGGTTCACACGCACACGGTCTCGCGGCGCACGCCGGTTGCCAATGCGGGGTTGAGCTACGGGTTCGTGTCGGGGCCGGGACGCTATGAGACGACGCTGACGCGGCCGGATCTCTTTCTGCGCTATTACCGCGAGCAGTTCAGGCTGCTGCTGGAGAACCATCAGGTCGAGCTCGAGATCGGGACCAGCACGCAGCCGATCCCCATCCATTTTTCGTTCGCGGAGAACGATCACATCGAAGGCACGATGAGCGCCGAGCGCCGTGCGCTGATGCGCGATGTCTTCGACCTGCCGGATCTGGGTGCGATGGATGACGGCATCGCGAACGGCACTTTCGAGGCCAAGCCGGGCGAGGCGCAGCCGCTGTCGCTCTTCACGGCGGCGCGGGTCGATTACTCGCTGCATCGGCTGCGGCACTACAGCGGCACGGCGCCGGAGTGGTTCCAGAACTTCGTCCTGTTCACGAACTACCAGTTCTACATCGACGAATTCGTGCGGCTCGGCCACGAGGCGATGACCGATGAGAACAGCGAATACATCGCCTTCATCGAGCCGGGCAATGTCGTCACGCGCCGTCGCGGGCTGGCTGCCGGGTCGAGCGAGCTGTACGGTGAGCTGCTCGACGGCACACAAGGTACGTCACCGCCGCGCCTGCCGCAGATGCCGGCCTACCACCTGGTGCGCGAGGACTGCACGGGCATCACCATGGTCAACATCGGCGTCGGACCCGCCAACGCCAAGACCATCACCGACCATGTCGCGGTGCTGCGACCGCACGCCTGGGTGATGCTCGGCCACTGCGCCGGCCTGCGCCAGGGGCAGCAGCTCGGCGACTACGTGCTGGCGCATGCCTATGTGCGCGAGGACCATGTGCTCGACGAGGAGCTTCCGTTGTGGGTGCCGATCCCGGCGCTGTCGGAAATCCAGCTCGCGCTTGAAAAGGCCGTGGCGGAGGTGACTGGAACTCAGGGCACCGACCTCAAGAAGATCATGCGCACCGGCACCGTCGCCAGCACCGACAACCGCAACTGGGAGTTGCTGCCCGGCAACCAACCCCAGCGCCGCTTCAGCCAGAGTCGCGCCGTGGCGCTCGACATGGAAAGCGCAACCATCGCCGCCAACGGCTTCCGCTTCCGCGTGCCCTACGGCACCCTGCTCTGCGTGAGCGACAAGCCGCTGCACGGCGAGATCAAGCTGCCGGGCATGGCGAACCAGTTCTACCGCGAGCGGGTGGAACAGCACCTGCGCATCGGCATGGCGGCGATCGACATCCTGCGCCAGGAAGGGTCGAGCCGGCTGCACAGCCGCAAGCTGCGCAGCTTTGCGGAAGTCGCGTTTCAGTAGGCGGCGGAGGTCTCGGCCGCTTCGCCAAACAAGGTGGGCGCTTCCCGACGTGCGCGCGGCGTGACCGCCAGTGCGCGGCTGTCGAGGTCCTGGCGCACCCAGCCGCGCTGCAATGAGAGCTGAAGCAAGGAGGCGCCCAATGCGCCGCCGAGATGCGGCCGGCGCTCGCTCCAATCCAGGCAGGCGCAGGCAAAGCGTCGGCGCTTGGCGCGCGCCGCACCGACATCCACGCCGAGGGATTCGAGCGCCGCGATGCCCTTCTGCGTCAGGTCGTACGACCGGCCGGCGCTGTCGGAAGAAACCTTGAGCCAGCCTTGGCCATGCAACTGGTCGTGCAGCGCCACCCCGACGGCTCCGGCCATGTGGTCGTAGCAGGTGCGCGCCGAGCGCAGCGGACTGGGTGTCGTCGGCGTGAAGGAACTGCGCGTGACACCCGCCACGACGAGCAGGCTTTCGAGCGCCGCGGCGACCTCGCTGCCCGCAAGCCGGAAATACCGGTGCTTGCCCTGCGCGACCGATTCGACGAGCCTCTGTTCCTTCAGGCGCGCCAGGTGCGCGCTGGCGGTCGATGCCGCGACCTCGGCCACGGCGGCCAGTTCGGTCGCGGTGCGCGCGTGGCCGTCCATCAGGCAGCACAGCATGCGCGAACGAGCCGGCTCGGCGATGGCGCCTGCGAGCCGGGCCAGATGGGAGTCGGCGGTTGCATCCATATTTCGATGGTAAGCGAAGTGTGATCGATTGAAAAGCATCAGACTCGCCGCATGACATATCTCGCTCCGCCCACCGACGCCATCGCCGCCGTCACGCATGCCAACCCCTATCCCTGGTACGCCGCGCTACGCAGCGGCCCTGCACTGGTCCGCGACGAGCGTCTGCGACTGTGGATCGCCAGCCGTGCCGACGTCGTCCGCGAACTGTTGGCGAACGATGCCATGCGCGTGCGCCCACTCGCCGAGCCCGTGCCGAATGCCATCGCCGGCACGCCTGCGGGCGAAGTGTTCGGCCAGCTCGTTCGCATGAACGACGGTGAACGACACATGGCCCACAAGCCGGTGCTCCAGCGCGCGCTGGCGGGGCTCGATCTCGCAACGGCGCACGCCGATGCATTGCGGCTCGCCGAAAGGATGGCGGATGAACCGCTGCGCGACTTCTGCTTCGGGTTTCCTGTCAGCGCCGTTGCGCATCTCCTGGGATTCGCGGACGAGGCGCTGCCGCAGTTGTCGCGGTGGATGCGCGATTTCGTCGCCTGCCTTTCGCCGCTGTCGACGCAGCCTCAGCTCGACGCCGCCAGCGGGGCGGCCGCTGCGCTGATGGCGCGATTCGAACAACACGTCGCCGCCCGTCCGGCGCGCAATGGCAGCCTGCTCGCGGCTGTGCAAGCCGAGGCGCCGGACCGATGCGCGAAGGTGCTCCGCGCCAATCTCGTCGGCCTGTTGTCGCAAACCTGCGAGGCCACGGCGGGCTTGCTGGGCAACAGCCTCGCGGCACTGGCGCGCGAGCCGGACCTGCGCCGCAAACTGGCCTCGCACTGGACATTGCTTCCAGCGCTGGTGGAAGAAGTCGCGCGCCATGATCCTTCGGTCCAGAACACGCGCCGCTTCGTCGCGCAACACACCGTCGTCGCGGGCACCGAACTCGCACCCGGCGATGCGGTGCTGCTGGTGCTCGGCGCGGCGAATCGGGACCCTGCCCTCAATCCCGCGCCGGCGACTTTCGAATTGATGCGAGCCAGCCGGCAAACGCTGGGGTTCGGACATGGTGCGCATGCCTGCCCTGGCCAGTCCCTGGCCTGCATGGTGGCCGCGGCGGGCCTGCAAGCCTTGCTGGCAAGTGGCCTGGCCACCGATGCGCTGCAGGAGCGCGGCTGGGACTACCACCCATCCGTCAACGCGCGCATTCCACGCTTTCACTGAATGCGCCGCGAATCACGCGGCTCGCGGCCACGTTCCGGTCGCTTCCAGAAATGGCGACTGCTCCGCCGGTCCCCAGCGCAGCGGCAATGCGGCCGGCCGATGGATTGCGGCGACGACCCGCATGCGAAGAAGCCGCTCCGCACCTTCGAAGGCAGCAAGCTCGAAGCCGTTCCAGATGACCTCGGCCGTCACCGCAAGCTGCAGCAGATCGCCGGTTTCGAAATCGATGAACAACAGGCCCGCACGCGGATTCACTGCGATGTTGCCCAGCGTGTTGTAGAACGAGTTGCCGACAAAATCTGGCGCCGTCAACGTCCCGTCGTCCGACACCCGCACGAAGCCCGGACGGCCGCCGCGATGCGACACATCGACACCATGCGACGCAGCCTCATCGCCCGCTGCCGGATGCGCGGTCGCGATGAAGAAAGTGTCTGCCGTCTCGATCATGCGGCGCGCTGCGGCATCCAGGACATCGGTGCGGTGCGGGAGCGGCGACGCGCGTGCATCGCGCACAAACACCGGCTCGCGCGCCTGGATGTACTTCGGGCAATTGCCGAAGCTCTGCCGCACAGCCACGGAGAAGCCTCGCGCATCGACCTGTTCGACCACGCCGTTCATGCGATTGCGCCGCCGCGTGTGTGGCTCGATACCCAGCAGGGCGACCGGGGTGCCCGTCACCAGCGCATCGGCGAGCGGGTCGCCCACTTCGGCGCGGGCGTCGACACGCAAGTGATGCTCGTCGGGCGAATGCGCGAAACCAGGTGGCGCCGCCAGCACGCTTGCCCACGGCTGCTTCTCGCCGTCGAGGCCGCCCGTGATCAGGAATGGCAACTGCGCAAAGAATGTCCGATGCTGATCGGGCATGTAGTCGCGAACAACACGCGACCCGAACATCGCCATGCGCTCCAGCACGCCGGCGCGCGCCTGCATCGCCCGCTCGCCTTCGTGCCAAGGCGACGCATTCGCCGCGACACCGGTGTTCATGTCGCAAGCCCTGCACGAGAGGCCGCCATCGGCACGAAGCCCGGCAGCGCCTCGACGCGCGCCAGCCATTCGCGCACATGCGGATAGTCCGCGAGCGACACGTTGCCTTCGGGCGCATGCGCTACGTAGGTGTGGTTGGCAATATCCGCCAGCGTCGGGGACGAGCCCGCCAGGAAAGGCCGCTGCGAGAGTTCCCCTTCCATCGTGCGAAGGAGTTCGTGGGATCGGGCGATCACCTCGGTCGCGTCCTTTTGCAACCCGAGCAGCACGATCACCCGCGCCATCGCAGGTCCGCCCGCCAGTTGACCCGCCGAGACGGACAGCCACCGCTGCACCTGGGCCGCACCAAGGGGATCGCGAGGCAGCCAGCGCGCCGGATCAGGTGCATAGCGTTCGTTCAGGTAGACCAGGATCGCGTTCGAGTCGGCCAAGGTCACATCGCCGTCCTCGATGACCGGCACCTGCCCGAAGGCATTGCGGCGAAGGAATTCGGGGCTGCGCTGTGCGCGCGCGCGAAGGTCGACCTCGATCGTCTCGAACGGCAGGCCGAGGATCGACAGAAACAGCCGCACACGATGCGAGTGCCCGGAGACGGCCGAGCTGTAGAGCTTGATGGGCTGGGCGGGGCGGGCGGAAATCATATGGGTTCTCCTGGCGGTGCGTTGGAATGCCTCCATTCTGGTTTGCTCCTCTTTGGGGAGTAATGGCGTCCAATGCAGTTGACTGCTCCGGATTCCGGTCTAATCGCCGAATGGACCGCCTCAAAGCCATGCAGACCTTCGTGCAGATCGCCGAGCAGGGCAGCCTCACCAAGGCTGCCGACGCGCTGGACACATCGCTCCCGGCCGTCGTGCGCTCGCTCGCGGCACTCGAAGCCCACCTCGGCGTGCGGCTCTTCCACCGCACGACGCGGCGCATCTCCCTGACGGAAGAAGGCCGCAGCTACCTGCAAAGCGCGCGGGAAGTCCTGGCGGCAGCCGATGCCGCCGACCGCGCCCTCACACTGGATGCGACCGAACCCGCGGGCCTGCTCACGGTCACCGCGCCGGTACTGTTCGGCCACATGTACGTTTCGCCGGCGATCGTTCGTTTTCTCCAGCGCCACGACAAGATGCGCTGCAGCGTGCTGCTGCACGACCGCCCCGTGAACCTGCTCGAAGAAGGTGTCGACGTCGGCATACGTATCAGCGCGTTGGAGGATTCGTCGCTGGTGGCGCAACAGCTCGGCAGCATCCGCCGCGTGGTGGTCGCGAGCCCGGACTTCCTGCGGCGGCACGGCACGCCAACGCATCCGCGCGACTTGCAGCGGGCCAACTGCGTGCGCATTCATCCCACGACCATCGGCCCATGGATGTTTCGCGAGAACGGGCGCGCCCTGCCGATCCCGACCCACGGCAACCTGGAGTTCAACCACATCGCGCCGGCTGTCGAGGCCTGCGCGGCGGGCATGGGCTTCGGCAACTTCTTCTCCTACCAGGTGCTGCCGATGGTGGCGCAGGGCCGGCTCCAGATCGTGCTGGCAGAGTTCGAACCGCCGCCACGGCCGGTGAGTGTGATCTATCCGCATGCACGGCTGCTGCCGGCCCGAACACGTGCCTTCATCGACTGGATGAAGACCGAGTTCGCAGGCATAAGGCTGTAGAGCCAGTGGCCACCCCATCAAAACCGCCCCAGGCCCCGTCCAGGAACCCCGCGGAACCGGCTCCGCCGGGCCGCAGGGGTTGCCCCCGGAAGGGGGTGGGCGGCTACACGAAGTGAGCCAACCTGGGGGAGATCTCTATGATTCAGCGGTGCCGACCCCCCTCTTCCAAGCCAACAACCTCCACAAGCGCTATGGCACCACGACCGTGGTGGACGATCTCTCCTTCGAGATCGCGCCCGGCGAGTGCCTTGGCGTGATCGGCCCCAACGGCGCAGGCAAGACGACGACCATTCGCATGTGCCTCGGCCTGACCGTCCCCGATCACGGCACCATCGAAGGGCTCGGCGGCCTGGTCATGCCGCGCGATGCGCGCGCCATCAAGGCGCAGCTCGGCGTGGTGAGCCAGTTCGACTCGCTCGACCCCGACTTCAGCTGCGCGGAAAACCTCATGGTCTATGCACGCTACTTCGGCATGCGGCGCGCAGAGATCACGCCGCGCATTCCGAAGCTGCTGGAGTTCGCGGCGCTCTCGCACAAGGCCGACGCGAAGCCCGGCGAGCTCTCCGGCGGGATGAGGCGGCGCCTCTCGCTGGCGCGCGCGCTGGTCAACGACCCGAAGCTGCTGATGCTCGACGAGCCCACCACCGGACTCGACCCGCAGGCGCGGCACCTGATGTGGGAACGGCTCCAGGTGCTGCTTCAGCAGGGCAAGTCGATCCTGCTGACCACGCACTTCATGGACGAGGCCGAGCGGCTGTGCTCGCGGCTGCTCGTGCTCGACCACGGCCGCAAGATCGCGGAGGGTCGTCCGCGCGACCTGATCGCCCAGTATCTCGAACCCGACGTGGTCGAGCTGTACGGCGACGGGGCGCTCGAACTGGCGCAATCGCCGCTCAAGGACTACGCTGCGCGGGTCGAGGTCAGCGGCGAGACGGTGTTCTTCTACACACAGGACGCGCGCGGCCTGATGGCAGCGCTCGGCGACCGCAGCGGCTTGCGCACCTTCCATCGGCCTGCCAATCTGGAGGACCTGTTCCTCAAGCTGACCGGCCGGCAGATTCGCGAAGACGGCTGATCAAGAAGGGGCAGCGATGAGCATGCAGATCGATACGACATCGCCAATCGCCGAGGCACTGGCCGCGCCTTCGGTATGGCGCCCGCCCGAACTCTCGATGCGCTGGTGGCCGGTGTTCCTGCGCAACCTGCTGGTGTGGCGCAAGCTCGCGATCCCGAGCCTGATCGGCAACATCGCGGAGCCGCTGATCTGGCTGGTGGCCTTCGGCTACGGCATGGGCGCGCTGGTCGGCAAGATCGAAGTCGACGGCACCCGCATCCCCTACATCCTGTTTCTCGCCAGCGGCTCGGTCTGCATGAGCGCGATGAACGCCGCCTCGTTCGAGGCGCTCTACTCGGCCTTCTCGCGCATGCACGTCCAGAAGACCTGGGACGGCATCATGAACGCGCCGGTGGGGCTCGACGACGTGGTGCTGGCCGAAATGTTGTGGGCCGGCTTCAAGGCGATCTTCACGACCACCGCGATCATGTTCGTGATGCTCGCGCTGGGCATCAGCCACAGCCCGAAGCTGATCATTGCGTGGTTCGTGCTGGTGGGTGTCGGCATCACCTTTTCGTGCATCGCTCTGATCTTCAACGCGCTGGCGAAGGGCTACGACTTCTTCACCTACTACTTCACGCTGTTCATGACGCCGATGATGTTCCTTTCGGGCGTGTTCTTTCCCCTGGACCAACTGCCCGGCGCCGTGCGCGCTGTCGCCGCGTGGCTGCCGCTGACCAATGCGGTCATGCTGGTGCGGCCACTCTTCATGGATCAGTGGCCGGCGGACTGGTGGCGGCACGCGGTAGTGCTGGTGGTCTACACGGTGGCGGCGTACTGGATAGCGCTCGGACTGACACGCAAACGCTTCAGATCCTGAAAAAAGATCACCCCCAGCCTCGCCCACTTCGTGTGGCTCGGGCACCCCCTCTCCGGGGGCAACCCCGGCGGCCCGGCGAAGCCGGTTCCGCGGGGTTCCTGGCTCAGGCCGTGTTGATTTATCCGCATCGGGCGTAGCATGTCCCGCGAGGACTACAAAGCGAGGAGACAACATGAAGCGGATCATCGGCGGCGCTCTTCTGGCGTCGGCATTCCTTCTCGGGGCCTGCACCACGACACCGTCGACGACACCGCCACCCACGAGGCCGAACGCCTGGGCCGCGCCGGAGGCGATCGTGGCGCCCTCGGCCTTTTCCGGCGTGCACGGCCTGGCCATCGACAAGCAAGGCCGGCTGCTCGCCGGGTCGGTGGTCGGCAACTCGTTGTGGGAGGTCGACCGGAAGACCGGGACCGCACGCGTTCTCATCAAGAGCCCCGAGGGGCAAGCCGACGACATCGCGGTCGGCCCCAAGGGCGAACTCGCCTGGACCAACTACCTGATGGGCATGCTGCGCATGCGCGACAACGACAACGCGCCGATGCGCGTGGTCGCCAAGGACCTGCCCGGACTCAACTCGCTCGATTTCGATCGCCGCAACGGCAAGCTCTACGCCTCGCAGGTGTTCCTCGGCGACGCGCTGTGGGAGATCGACCTCGCCGGCCAGAAGCCGCCACGCCTCATCAAGAAGGACATGGGCGGCTTCAACGGTTTCGAGGTCGGTCCCGACGGCATGCTCTACGGCCCGCTGTGGTTCAAGGGCCAGGTCGTGAAGATCGATCCGGCCAATGGCGCGATGACGGTGATCGCCGACGGCTTCAAGATTCCCGCCGCGGCCAATCTCGACGGCAAGGGCAACCTGTGGGTGGTCGACGCGCGCAGCGGGGAACTGGTGCGGGTCGATCTGGCCACCGGCCGCAAGACGGTCGCCAAGCAGCTCAAGCCCTCGCTCGACAACCTCGCCATCGCGCCTGAAGGGACCATCTATGTCTCCAACATGGCCGACAACTCGGTCGAGGCCTTCAATCCCGACACGGGTGAGCTGCGCTTCCTGACCGGCGGCAAGCTCGCGGTGCCGGCCGGCCTCAAGATCGACGGCAACAACCTCTGGGTGGCCGACATCTTCGGCTTCCGCCAGGTCGACGCCACGAGCGGGGCGGTGCGCGATATCTTCCGCATGCAACGCGATCCAGATCTCGAGTATCCGTTTTCGGTGGGCCTGTCGCCCACGCACTTCGCGTTGGCGTCGTGGTTCACGGGCACGGTGCAGCTGGTCGATCGCAAGACGCTGAAGACCACGGGCGTGCTGCACGGCCTGAAGGCGCCCTACGACGCCATCCCGATGCCTGACGGCAGCGTGATCTACGCGGAGATCGCCACCGGCAGCGTGACACGCGCGAGCGGCCCGAAGTTCGAGACCAAGGAAGTCATCGCCAGCGGTCTCGACGGACCGGTCCAGATGATCATCGGCAAGGACGGCGCGCTCTACGTCACCGAAGCCGCGGGCAAGCTGACGCGCATCCCGCTCGATGCCAGCGCGCCGCTGCGGGTCATCGCCGAAGGGCTCGCGATGCCCGAAGGCGTGGCACAGACGCCGTGGGGCAGCTTCATCGTGGCGGAAACCGCTGCGCGACGGCTGGTGGAGATCGATCCGGCGAGCGGCACGCGCCGCACCGTGGCCGAAGGGTTGCCGATCGGCCTGGAAGGCGGTCCGGGCATGCCACGGCCCTACGTGCCGACCGGGGTCGCCGTCGGCAGCGACGGCACCATCTACATGACGGCCGATCGCAACAACGCGCTCTACCGGATCCGGCCGCAGCGCTGACGCTCCCGTAGCCACTTCCCGCAAGCGGGCATGCCGGCCGCCGCCTAAAGTCGGCGAAGCCGACACAAGCACCGACCGGAGACAGGCATGCAATACACCCACGAGCATCTCGAAATCCAGAAGACGATGCGCCGTTTCATCGACGAGCACATCAATCCGCACGTGGACGAATGGGAGGAGGCCGAGAGCTTTCCGGCGCACGAGATCTTCAGGAAGCTCGCCGCGCTCGGGTTGCTCGGGCTCAACAAGCCGGAGCTCTACGGCGGTTCGGGCCTCGACTATTCCTACGCCATGGCGATGGCCGAGGCGCTGGGCCACGTGAGCTGCGGCGGCGTGCCGATGGCCATCGGCGTGCAGACCGACATGTGCACGCCCGCCCTCGCCCGCTTCGGCAGCGACGCGCTGCGCCGCGAGTTCCTGGCGCCGGCCATCGCGGGCGAGACGGTGGGCTGCATCGGCGTGAGCGAGCCCGGCGCGGGCAGCGACGTCGCCGGGCTGAAGACCTACGCACGCAAGGACGGCGACGACTACCTGATCACCGGCCAGAAGATGTGGATCACCAACAGCCTGCAGGCCGACTGGATGTGCATGCTGGTCAACACCGGCGACGGGCCAGTGCACCGCAACAAATCGCTCGTCATGGTTCCGATGGACAGCCCCGGCATCGAGAAGGCGAAGAAGATCCGCAAGATCGGCATGCATTCGAGCGACACCGGGCTGATCTATTTCGACAATGTGCGCGTGCCCCAGCGCAACCGCATCGGCGAGGAGGGCCAGGGCTTCGTCTACCAGATGCAGCAGTTCCAGGAAGAGCGCCTGTGGTGCGCCGCCAGCTCGCTGGTGCCGCTGGACGATTGCATTGCCGAAACCATCGAGTGGGCCCAGCAGCGCAAGCTGTTCGGCGGCACGCTGGCCGACCAGCAGTGGGTGCAGTTCAAGCTCGCCGAACTCAAGACCGAGGTCGAGGCGCTGCGGGCGCTCACCTACCGCGCCTGCGACCTGCATGTGCAGGGGCAGGACGTCACGGAACTCGCCTCCATGGCCAAGCTCAAGTGCGGCCGGCTCACGCGCGAGGTGGCGGACACCTGCCTGCAGTTCTGGGGCGGCATGGGCTTCACCTGGGAAAACCGCGTCTCGCGCCTGTACCGCGACGGCCGGCTGGCATCGATCGGCGGCGGCGCGGACGAGGTGATGCTCGGCATCCTCGCCAAGACGATGGGCATCGCGAAGAAGCCGCCGCGGGAATGACCGAAACGGGCCATGGCCCGGAGAGAATCCGCCCATGCCCGAGAACCACGCCTCGAACTCGCATCCGGCGCTGCGCCGTCGCGACGGCGCCGAAGCCAAGGTCACCTACGAAGAGCTCTTCTTCGACCTGGTGTACGTCTTCGCGGTCACGCAGCTGTCGCACTATCTGCTCGGCCACCTCACACCGCTCGGCGCGCTCGAAACGCTGCTGCTGTGGTTCGCCGTGTGGCTGGGGTGGCAATACACCTGCTGGGTGACCAACTGGTTCGACCCGCGGACAGCGCCGATCCGGCTGCTGCTCTTCGGCGTGATGCTGGCAGGGCTGGTGATGTCGGCGGCGATCCCCGGCGCCTTTGCCGAACGCGGGGCGGTGTTCGCAGCGGCCTTCGTTGCGATCCAGGTGGGGCGCTCGCTCTTCGTGGTCATGCTGCTGCGCGGCCGCCATGTGCTGGCCCCGAACTTCCAGCGGATCCTGGGCTGGAGCTGCATCGCCGCCGTCTTCTGGATCGCCGGCGCCATCGCGGCCGGACCGGTGCGCATGGGCTTCTGGGCCGTGGCCGTCGCCTGCGAATACATCTCGCCGATGTTCGGCTTCCCGCTGCTCGGCTTGGGGCGCTCGCACACTTCCGACTGGACCATCGAAGGCGGCCACCTCGCCGAGCGCTGCCAGCTCTTCGTGATCATGGCGCTGGGCGAATCGATCCTGCTCATCGGCGACACCTTCGCGAAGACCCAGACCCTCGGCACTCTTTCGACGGTGGCCTTCCTGAGTGCCTTCGCGGGCAGCCTCGCGATGTGGTGGCTCTACTTCGACACCAGCAGCGCCGACGGCAGCCACGTGATCGAGCACTCCGACGATCCGGGCCGCATCGGCGCCTACTTCCACTACGTGCACGTGCTGATCGTCGGTGGGATCATCGTGACGGCCGTGGGCAACGAACTCGTCATTGCGCATCCGCATGGCCACATGGACCTGCCGGCGCTCATCGTGATGGCCGGCGCGCCGGTCGCTTATCTGGCGGGCAACGGGCTCTACAAGCGCATCGTTTACGGGTCCTTCCCGGTCTCGCACGTCGTCGGCGTGATCGCGGTGGCTGCGCTGCTGCCTGCCGCCGCGATGCTCGACCTGCTGACGATGAACATGCTGACGACGCTCGTGATCCTGGCTGTCGCTGCCTGGGACACCTACCGGACGCGCGCAGCCGTTCCGGCGCGCTGAAAGGCCGGCCGCTCAGCGCGCCGCGGCTGCGCGCAGCTTGTCCTTCTTGCTCGGCCGCTTTCCCTTGATGCCGCCGGTACCGTCGGCCGCGACCGATGCCGGTGCCTCGGTCTCCACCGGCTCGAATCCCGCGACACGCTCGCGCGGCACGTTCAGGCCCTGGCGCTTTTCGATGAGTCGGAAATGCGCCTCGGTTGCCGCGCTGACGAAGGTCACCGCCAGGCCGCTGGCCCCCGCCCTGCCCGTGCGGCCAATGCGGTGCACGTAATCGACGGCCGAGCGCGGCAAGTCGTAGTTCACGACGACCGGCAGATGAACCACATCGATGCCGCGCGCCGCAAGGTCGGTGGCAATGACCGCCTTCACTCGGGAAGCCTTGAAGTCGGTGAGCACCTGTGTGCGCTTGCCCTGGCTCAGCAGGCCGTGAAAAGGTTCGGCGTCGATACCGGCCTTGCGGAGCTTGTCGGCCACGATCTCCGACGCGTGCTTGGTGGCAACAAAGACCAGCACGCGGGACCATCCGCTCTTTTCGATCAGCTGGCGCAGCAGCTGCGTGCGCCGACTCGCGTCGACCTCGATGGCTCGCTGCAGGATCGCGGGCTCATCCACCGCTTCGGAAGCAACCTCCACCCGGACCGGATCGCGCAGCAGCGCCTCGGCCAGCGACTGGATCGCCTGCGGAAAGGTGGCCGAGAACAGCAGATTCTGGCGCCGCTCCGGCAACAGCGAGAGGATGCGATTCAGCTCTTCCGCGAAGCCGAGGTCGAACAGGCGATCGGCCTCGTCGAGCACCAGTATCGACACCGACGACAGCCGGAGAGCGCGATGGTCGATGAGATCCAGCAAGCGGCCGGGCGTGGCGATCATGACGTCGGCACCGCCTCGCAAGGCCATCATCTGCGGATTGATCGACACGCCACCGAAGGCGACGGCAATCTTGAGCGACACGGGCAGGTGCTGCGCCAGGCCGCGCATGGATTCGCCCACCTGCGCCGCCAGCTCGCGCGTGGGCACGAGAATCAGCGCGCGCAACGGCCTCGGCGTCCGGCGTGGCTCGCCGGCCAGCCGTTGGAGAAGAGGTAGCGAGAATGCCGCCGTCTTGCCGGAACCCGTGCGGGCCGCGCCCAGCAGGTCGCGACCTTGCAGGATCGGCGGGATGGCTTCGAGCTGAATGGCCGTGGGCGCCGCATAGCCCTTGTCGGCGGCGGCACGCACCAGGGCGGGATCGAGTCCCAGGGAATTGAATGACATGGTGGATTGGAACAGCAACAGCACAGGGCGCAAAGATGAAGCAGCATAGCCAGCAGGAACCATATCGATGAGCCCCGAAGACCTCGAACGCCTCGTCACCCTCGAAATGCCCTTCGGCAAGTACAAGGGCCGCGTGATCGCCGACCTGCCCGGCAACTACCTGACCTGGTTTGCGCGCGAAGGCTTCCCCAAGGGGGAGATCGGCAGGCTCCTGGCACTCATGCACGAGATCGATCACAACGGCCTCAAGGGGCTGCTGAACCCGCTTCGCCGCAAGTCTTGAGCCTGACGGGCCACTGACGGTACGTGGAAGTCCGTACAGTACTGGTCAGCCAATGGTCAGCTTCAGGCGACGACCCTCACTCCTACTACAACGAGGAGCGAGACATGCGCATCAAGAGTCAGGCTGACTTCTTTTCAGGAGTCATGTTCACAGCCATAGGAGGGGCCTTCGCCATTGGCGCGACCTCCTACAGCATCGGCGACGGAGCCCGCATGGGCCCCGGCTACTTCCCGCTCATGCTGGGGATCCTGCTCGCGATCCTCGGCGCGGCGGTGATGTTCCAGTCGCTGGTGGTCGAGACGGCCGACGCCGACCCCATCGGCAAGTGGGCATGGAAGCCGCTCTTCTTCGTGCTCGCCGCCAACCTCGCGTTCGGCGTGCTGCTCGGCGGACTGCCGAGCATCGGCCTTCCGGCCATGGGAATGATCCTCGCGATCTACGCCCTGACCATCATCTCCAGCCTCGCGGGCGAGCACTTCAAGCTGCGCGACGTGCTGGTTCTCTCGACCATCCTGGCGGCAGGCAGCTACGTGGCGTTCATCTGGGCGCTCAAGTTGCAGATCCAGGTCTGGCCCACCTTCATTTCGGGCTGAGGAGACCTTCATGGATCTGGTTCACAACCTCGCGACCGGTTTCGGCGTCGCCTTCACGCTCACCAACCTGCTGTATTGCCTGGTCGGCTGCATCCTGGGCACGCTGATCGGCGTGCTCCCGGGCATCGGCCCGGTGGCGACCATCGCGATGCTGCTGCCCGCCACCTACGCGCTGCCGCCCGTGTCGGCGCTGATCATGCTGGCCGGC
>NZ_JBFTNY010000043.1:0-30391 GCF_056397705.1 Variovorax sp. 05L425
CTTTGGCCTTGCAAGCGTGGGCAACGCCGCAGACGGCCCCTTTGCACGACAACCCGAAGGGAAGGTATGCCAGGACGGGCCACTCGGCGTTGCGCTCCTTGCATGTGCCAACGCACATGCGGCGTCGCGCGCCTTGATTGGCCCGTCCTGGCATACCTTCGCGACCCCGGAAGTAGTGTGAACAGGCCTTAACGCGCGGACCAGCGCGAGCGCGCCAGCGCGATGAACTCGGCGGCGCCCCACAGAAGGGCCAGGCCAATGCCGCGCCACAGAGAGCCGGATGAGAGTCGGAAGAGACGGGTCATGATCACGCCACGCTAGCGTGCGCATGTGACGTATTGATGTCCGCCGGTGTCGCTATCCTGCGCGCACCCGACTCTTCCATCCGCGAGTGACTTCAACGGACCTGCCCGAACTGCTGGAACTGCAAAGGCTCGCCGAGTTGGCGGGCGCGCACATCACGCGGCGCGTGCTGTGCGAGGTCAACGCGGGCCAGCAGCGCTTCGCCGTCGAGGCCTTCATGTTCGGCAGTCAGCGCGCAGACGCGCCGGCCGTCGGATTCTTCGGCGGCGTGCACGGCCTGGAGCGCATCGGCGCGGAGGTCACCATCGCCTATCTCCGCAGTCTCGTGATGCGGCTGCAATGGGACGACACCCTGCATCGGCAACTGGAGACCGTGCGCCTGGTGTTCATGCCGCTGGTCAACCCCGGAGGACTGTGGCTCGGCACACGCGCGAATCCGAATGGGGTCGATCTGATGCGCAATGCGCCAGTGGAATCTCGCGAGCGCGTACCTTTCCTCATCGGCGGGCAGCGTGTGAGCGCGGCGCTGCCTTGGTATCGCGGCGCGGCGGGTGCGCCGATGGAGCGGGAGAGCGCCGCGCTGTGCGAGCTCGTCGAGGCGGAACTGCTGGGCCGTCCATTCAGCATCGCGGTGGATTGCCATTCGGGCTTCGGCTTGGCCGATCGCATCTGGTTTCCCTTCGCACACACGTCCCGGCCCATCGCGCATCTCGCGGAGATGCATGCGCTGTGCGCGATCCTCGACGACACGCTGCTTCACCATCGTTACGTGCTGGAGCCGCAGAGCCGGCAGTACCTGACGCACGGCGACTTGTGGGATCACCTCTACCTGCGCGCCTGCGAAAGAGAGGAAGTCTTCCTTCCCCTGACGCTGGAGATGGGTTCGTGGCTCTGGGTCAAGAAGAATCCGAGGCAGATTTTTTCGCGCCACGGCATCTTCAATCCGGTGATTGCGCATCGGCAGCAGCGCGTGCTGCGCCGCCATGTCGGCTGGCTGGATTTCCTCATGCGCGCGGCCTGCAGCCACGAGCGCTGGGTGCCGACCGGCGCCCGCAGGGACGAACACACGCAGCGCGCGCTGGCGCGGTGGTACGCGAAGGAAGCCCGACGATGAGCACCTGGCTCCTGTTGCGAGGACTCGCGCGCGAAGCGGGCCATTGGGGCGCGTTCCCGGGAATGCTGCGCGAGCGCTTGCCCGGCGCGCGCGTCGTTGCGATCGATCTGCCCGGGAACGGCAGTCTGCACAACGAGCGAAGCCCCGCCTGCATCGAGGACACGGTCGAAAGCTGCCGACGCCAACTGCAGGGGATGGCGATCGAAACGCCGGTGCATCTGCTCGCCATGTCGCTCGGCGCGATGGTGGCCGTCGAGTGGGCGCGGCGTCATCCCGCCGAACTGGCCGCATGCGTGCTCGTCAACACCAGCCTGAGGCCCTTCAGCCCGTGGTACCGGCGCCTGCGGCCGGCCAACTACGGCGCGCTGCTCGGCCTGTTGCGTCCTGGGCAAGATGCTCGTCGGCGCGAGGAGACGATCTTGCGGCTGACCAGCCGCCATCCGCCGCGGCGCGATGCCGTCATCGGCGAATGGACGGCCTTGCGCGAGGCGCATCCGGTGAGCGCTGCAAACTCCTTGCGACAGTTGCTCGCCGCTACGCGCTATCGCGCGCCTGCCGAGGCGCCTGTCGTGCCGCTGCTCGTGCTGTCGAGCCGGCGCGATGCGTTGGTGGACGTGCAATGCTCACGGGCGCTCGCGCGGGCGTGGGGTGTCGCCATCATCGAGCACCCCACGGCCGGTCACGACCTCGCGCTGGATGACGGCCCCTGGCTTGCGCGCCAGGTCGGCGAATGGGCCGTGCCGTCGCTCATTTGTGCCCGTCGGCCGGTTGCAGGACGTTGCCCTTCAGCGTGACGGCCTTGCCGATGGGCGGCGCGCTGCTCGTCTCCACCCTGCGCAACGACCCGTCCTGCATGCGGACGCTGACTTCGTAGACCGTCTTCGTGTGCGTGTGCTTTTCGATCGAGTTGCCCGCGAAACCTCCGCCGACCGCGCCGAGCACGGTGGCCGCCGTGCGGCCATTGCCGCTGCCGATCTGGTTGCCCACCAGGCCGCCCACCACGCCTCCCGCCACGGCGCCAACACCGGTAGTGGGCTGCTGGTGTTGCACGGTGTGGACTGATTCGACGTGACCGCAGACTGAGCAGACCTTGACCGGCGCGGGTGCAGGTGCGGTCATGGGCGCCGGCGCTGAGCCCAGTCCGCCGGCTTCCGTATTGGCCTGCGCCACCTTCGGCGGGATGACCTCGGGAGCCCGGACTGGCGCCTGGGCGGCAGCGGCCAGCGGCGGAGGCGGCGCGGCCTGCGCGGGCGGAGGCGCGGGGAAGTCGTCCGGCGCCTTCAGCGGCGGCGCGACCGCCACGGTGGTCGGCGTCGCGCCGCTGCTCACTTCCTTGTGGACCAGCGCGCCTCCGAGCGCAGCCACGGCGATCGCCAACACGCAGATCGCTACCCAGAGCGCCTTGGGTGACTTGCCCGTCGGTGCGACGGGTTGGTCGAGCGAAGTCGATTCCATGCATTCCTTTCCTGTCCTCGGTGCGAAGGCACCGGATACGAGCAAAGCATCGCCGATGCGAGCCGCCTGTCAATTCGCCGGGTCCTACAAAGACTGTGCGTCAAGGGCTACACCGCGTGCAAGGTCGCTTTCATCCGGCTTCGTATGATGGGCTTGCGGCCGGGCGTTCCGGCATTCATCCGCTCATTCATGAATCACGACACTGTGCAGACGCCCGTGGTCTGCGTCGTCGACACCGACGAGACATTTCGACGAGCCGCTTGCCATCAATTGGTCGCCGCGGGTTATCGGGTGCGCGGCCACGGCTCGGTCGGCGAGCTGCTGCATACGGACATCGGCGACGAGCCAGCATGCTTTGTTCTGGATCTCCACATGGCGCGGCCCGATTGGCTCGACCTGCAGTACGTGATCACGCGCAGCGCCGAGCCGCTTCCGGTCATCGTGGTGACGGCCAAGGCCAGCGCGCGTGACACTCTGCGGGCCATGAAAGCGGGGGCCAAGGATTTCTTTCTCAAGCCTGTCGACGGCGAGGCGCTCGTGGCCGCCGTGCGGAATGCAGTGACCCATCACATCTCTCGGCGGGAGGCCTTGAAGCAGATCAATGCAATGAAGGCCCGCTTCGCCACGCTCACGCCGCGAGAGCGGCAGGTCGCGGCGATGGTCGTGACGGGAGCGCCGAACAGGGATATCGGCGCGGCGCTCGGCACCGCGGAGCGGACAGTGAAGCTGCATCGCGCCAATGCGATGGAAAAAATGGGTGCGAGATCGTTGCCCGACCTCGTTCGTGCGCTCGGCCAGATCGATGGTGGTTCCCTGGGCCAGACGGTCTGAATTCCCGCCGACCCCCGTCGGATTGCATACGGGCGGTGAACGACGGCCCACGAGAGATGGTGTCCTACATCGCGCCAGGCGCATGCCGTCCCATACTGCTCTGCCTTTTTGCTTTCGGGGGATTCCGAATGAACGTTCTGATCGCTGACGACAGGGCGGCACGCGGCCGTTGCCTGTCGCGCGCTGCCGTCGGATGAAGGCATCGCCCGGTGCACGCAGCTGGATGGCGGCGGGTGTGCGCCATGAACTCCTCACGCGCGCGCTACCGGCGCTTCGCCACGAGATGGCAGCGCCGGTGTCGGTGATTCGCATGAGCGCGCTGCTCCTGAAGCGCCAGATGTCGGGCGCAGCGGCAGGCGATGCTTCTGCGTGGGCAGAGCGCGTGGCGCTCATCGAAGAACAGGTCGCGGCACTCGCGCTCGGCGTGCATGCGCTGCGCGACTGGGAGCTGTCGACCGACGATGAAGGCATCACGCGAGGCAACCTCGTGGCGCGTTGTACTGCGCTCATGCGCGTGGCCTTCGAGCTGCGCGGCATCCGCATCCATGTGGGCGAGGGACTGTCACCGGCGGAAGGCGAGCGGCGCTTCCCGGCCGGTGCGGCCCTGCGCTACATGTTCCTCGGTGCGTTGGGCTACTTGCACGACAGTGCGCCCAATATCGCGGAGATCCGCGTCGAAGCGGAAGGCGAGGATGCATTGCGCTTCTCGGCCCGGCACGGCGAGTCCACGCCCACCGATCCCCTGGCCGATGCGCATCGCGCTCCGCGTGCGCTGGCCATCGATGCGATCGCGCTGCAATCGCTGGCCGAAGGCCTGGGCTATTCCTTGTCGGTCGAACCCGACTCGGTGTGCTTCGCGCTCGGAACCGCCTTGGCGCCCGCCTGACCGTCGTCGCACTCGGCCATCATCCGGATGCTGCGCTCGACGCGGCCCGTCATCTTCTCGTTCAGATGGGTCCAGCCGCGGTACATCGGCACGACGACCAGCCAGCCGATGCCGATGACCCCGCCCAAGGCGCCCATGTATTGCCAATGCATCGGTTCCATCTGATTGCCCGTCCTTCCTCTCTCCAGGATGCAATGGTAGCCACGAGTTTTGGGGATTGGGCCAAGGCTTCCGCGACTTTTGTGCAGCGCCGATTCGCGAAAGAATACTTTCTGTCGCGTTTCCGGCCCGACGGGCTCGGAGGGCCGATTAGCAGCAGGCCAGCGTCGGAGTGCGGCGGGTCGAAAGAAGCGCTCGCAGCTTCGCCGGCGCGACCGGCTTGGTCAGCAGCATCACCCCACCTTGGCGCAGGCGCTGCAGCGATTCAGGTCCGGTGGCGCCGGACACCAGCACTGCCAGGGCGTCGGGTTGAAGCCGGCGCGTGTCCTCGATCACTTCCATGCCGTCTTCGTCGCCGGCCAGTTGCAGGTCGCAGAGCACGACGTCGAAATGCGCATGGGATTCGTCGAGCCGCGTCAGCGCCTCCCCGCGCGTGGAGGCGCAGTCCACCTGGCAGCCCCATTGCTCGAGCAGCGTCCGGCTGCCGTCGAGGATGGCCGGATCGTCGTCGACGACGAGGCAGTGCAGGCCGGCCAGCGGTGTCGAGACGGCCGGTTCTGCCTTGGGTGTCGCTACGTGGCGCGGGTCGGCCGCGGGCAGGTCGAGCGAGAAGGTGCTTCCGGCCTGCAGGGCCGATCGCAGGCTGACGCGCGTGCCGAGCAACTGGGCGATGCGCGCGCAGATCGACAGGCCGAGCCCGAAGCCCTGGCGGCGGTCGCGCTCGGTGTTCGCGACCTGGTAGAACTCTTCGAAGATGCGTGCCTGGTGGATCGGCGCGATGCCGACACCGTTGTCCCGCACCTCGATGCGAACACCGCGGCCCCTGCGGCGCGCGGCGACGAGCACCGTCCCGTCCGGCGGTGTGTGGCGGATCGCGTTGCTGACGAGGTTGCCGACGATGCGCTGCAACAGTGCCGGGTCGCTGAGCACGGCCAGTCCGCGGTCTTTCCACACCAGCCGTACGCGTGCGGCCGTGGCGGGCGCGGCATGCTGTGCGTCGAGTTGATCGAACACCGTGGCCAAGGACACGCCGGCGATCGTGGGCGTCAGCACCTGCGCGTCGAGCCGCGAGATCTCCAGCAGATCGTCGAGCAGCACGCCCATGAAATCCGTGGCCTCCTGCAGGCGCAGCACGGCAGGGCGTTGCATGGGGCTCGCCGTGGGCAGCAGGCCGTCGATGAACAGGCCCATCGCGTGCAACGGTTGGCGCAGGTCATGGCTCGCCGCCGCAAGGAAGCGGGCGCGGGACAGCGCCGCCTGCTCGGCCTCGGCCATGCGCTGCAGGGCGACGGCAGTGGCTTCGCGCACCTTTTCATCGCTCATTTGCCGGTGGCGCTGCAGGCGCTCCGCCAGGCGATTGATGTCGTGCGCGAGGTTGACGAACTCGTGTTGCGCGCGGCGCTTGCCGGCTTTCGGGTCGCGGTCGTCGTCCGCTGTCAGCGTGACGACGTTGCAGCGCGCGTCGAAGCGGCCGGCCTCCAGTGCCGCGACGGTGCGCGAGATGCGCCGCAGCGGCTGGACGACGGCGCGCGCCATGTGCCGCACCCAGGCCCATGCGAGCAGCAGGGCGATCATCGCGATGCCGATGCCCGCCATCAGCGAGCGGGTGCGTTCATGGGTGTAGGCGGTGGTGTCGCGGAAGGTCTGGACCAGCCCGATCGGCGCGTCGCCGGAGGCGGTTGCACCGGCGGGCGCGAAGGCGCTGGTCCGCGAGGCTTCGCGCAATGTGATCGGCGCCGTGAACATGCGCAACTGCCCGAGCGAGGCCGGCTTCGGCCCGGCGGTGACGTAGATCCCGGCGCCGTTGCTGATCTCGACCCGCGTGGCCTGGCCGCCGCGCAGTGCGGCATTGGCGACGTTCTGCAGCGCCGGCACGTCACCCGCGTAGAGGCTCAAGTCGGACATTGCAGCGACCTGCTTCGCGACGGCCTGTCCTTCGGCGTCGAAGGCGGATTCGAGCGTGGCGAGGCGGCCGTTGGTGAACCAGCCGGTGAGCGCCAGTGCCACCGCCGCACACGGCACCACGCCTAGGCGGAACAGGTCGCGCTGCAGGCTTCCGTCGACCGGCAGGTCTCGGCTTTCCACCGCTGGCGGGTCGGTCGGGCGCACCTCCGAAGCCGGGGCGGGCAGTGAATGTGGGGCGGCGGTCATCGAACTGCGGTGACCCGCTCCGTGAGTTCGCGTTCGTCAGGCAGGCGCAGCCCCAGCCCGCGCGCCACGGTGGTGTTGACGCGCACCGTCGCCGGTGTCGCCGCCTCGACCATCACACCGCCCGCACTGCTTGTGACGCTGTTCGCGGCCAGCTTCAGGCCAAGTGCGCGCGCTTGTTGGGCCAGTTGCGTCGGCGTGGACACCGCGGCTGCCAGCCCACCGGAGCGCACCAGTCCGTCGTTCGTTCCGAAGACCGGGAGACCTGCACTCGCTCCGGCACGCAGCACCGCTAGCGTGGCGGCCTGGCTGTCGCCGATCATGTCGGGCAACACCAGCAGTGCGTCGCTGTGCGGCACCAGGACCCGCAGCGCCGCAGCCAGCGATTTTGCGTCGGGCGCGTATTCCACCTGCAGGTCCCAGCCCTGTGCAGCGCCTTGCAGTTCGCGCACGACCGGTTCCGATTCCGCGGTCGCCACCACGCCCAGCCGGCGCTTGCGCGGCAGCACGGCATCGATCAACGCCAGCTGGTCCGTCATGGCCGGCTCGCGCAGCAGCACGCCGATCTGGCGGTCGGGGTGCCGAAGGGCGGGGGTCATCTTCAGGGTTTCGTAGTCGAGTCGGCTCAACATCACGAGCACCAGCGGGTCCTGCCCGGGTCGCTCGATCGCCATGCGCGCGGCAACCATCCCGACGGCCATCGTGACCTGTATTTCGGCTGCGGTGGCGCTGCGTACGCCGCGTGTTCGTGTAGGCGCTGTCGTACTTTCCTGCTCCGCGCCGGCAGTTCCGGCGGCGATATGGATCAGGTCGAAGCGGCTGCCCGCCTCCTGGGATTCTCGCAACTGGAGAACGAAGTCCGTGTGGGCCGCGCTGTCGTCGGCCATCAGCACCGTGAGCCCGGCCGCGCTCGCCGCGCTCACCGTCGCCGCGCAAGCGCAGGCGATGGCCGCAATGGCTCGCCGCTTCTGAAGCAACGGTAGGAAACGGTTCGCAAGCATGGACTGCATCCGCAGTGGGTGTTGGGGCCAATGTACGGACGAGGCTCTTTGTGCGCGATAAGGCAGAGGGCTTATGTCGCTTGAGCGTGCCCGCATTGTGAGAGGGCGCCTGTCCGCGGTCGCCGCCCGACGGTCTATGTCAGACGGAGTAAGGCCGAACCCCGCCCTCGCGCCTTCGGGCCGGTCAGGCGAGTTCGCGCACCGCGGCGAGCTGGGCGTTGATCGCCTGCCGCAGCACCTTTGGCGAGACGGGTTTGTAGAGCACGGCCACGCCTGCGGTTGCGACTTCGCGCAGGCGGTCGGGCTTGGTCTCGCCGGTGACGAGCAGGCGCGCGGTCGACGCGCCGATGCCGTTCGGGTGGCGCTCCAACGCGGCCAGCACATCGAGCCCGTTGTCGCCGCCTTGCAGGAGCAGGTCGCTGACCACCACGTCGGGCGGGCGATCCCAAGCGCTCGCGAGGGCCAGTGCTTCGGCGCGGTTCTGGGCAGCCATGACCTCGGCGCCCCAGTTCGAGAGCACGACCTGCAATCCCTCGAGGATGGTGCGCTCGTCGTCGATCACCAGCACGCGGATGTTCTTCAGGCCCGCATCGTCGTCGGCGAGCGCGGCGGAGAGCGGGACGAGTGGCGGGCTCATCGGGATCACCGGCTCGGTGGCGCGCACCATGACCCGCACGCAGGTGCCCTTGTTGGGCCGGGAGCTGAGCGCGACGCGCGTGTTCAGCAGCGCTGCAAGCCGCTGCACGGTGGCCAGGCCGAGTCCCATGCCGCGCGCGTCGCGGCCGCCCGCCCGGCCGTTCGGGTCGATCTGGTAGAACTCCTCGAAGACACGCGCCTGATGGTGCGGTGCGATGCCGACGCCCGTGTCCCAGACGTCGATGCGGATGCCCTTGCCGCGTCGCCGCGCACCGATGAGCACGCCGCCTTCGGCCGTATGGCGCAGCGAATTCGACACCAGGTTGTTGAGGATGCGCGACAGCATCACGTAATCGCAGCGCACCCATGCGTCCGTCTTTCGCACCACCAGCCGAAGATTCTGTTGCTCGGCCACCGCACGGAAGTTGCGGCTGATTTCGTCGAAGAGGGTGTCGAGCGCGAAGTCCGCCCATTGCGGCTGCAGCACGCCCGCGTCGAGTTGCGAAAGGTTGAGCAGTTCCGTGAAAAGCCGGTCGAGCGAATCGACGCATTCGCGGATGTGGCCGATGCGCTGCAGGCGTGCCGGGTCGGTTTCGCCGTTGGCCAGGCCATCCGAGAACAACGTGAGCGCATGCAGGGGCTGCCGCAGGTCATGGCTGGCTGCGGCAAGGAGTCGCGTCTTGGCCTGGCTGGCGACTTCGAGTTGCTGGTTCTTCCTCGCCAATTCCGCCGTGGCGTCGGTGATGCGGCTCTCGAGGTGGTTCCGGCTCTCCAACAGCGCGCGCGCCGCCTGATTGAAGCCGTCCTGCAGGCGGCGGACCTCTGCCGTGCCCTGGACCTTGACCTGCGCATCCTCGCCGGCACCGAGCCGGTCGACGGCTTCGCCGAGCGCGCGGATCGGCGCGCTGATTCGCCGCGCTGCCCACCAACCCGCCAGGCCGACACCGACCAGGCTCGCGCCGAGCACCGCCAGGACGTTGAGCCACACGGCCTGCCTGGCGCTTTCGACGGCCGCGAGGCTTGTCTCGACCATGACCTTGCCGGCATGCCTGCCGTCGTCTCCGATGATGGGTGCGACCACGCGCAGCCCCTCGCCGCGCTGGCGGTCGGTGGTCTCCGAGTTGGCGACGATCTCCCCGTCCTCCGACCAGATCTGCACCTGCTGCACATGAGGCTGGTAGCTGCCCGATTGCGCCGTGCGTTGCAATGCGCGGCGATCCATGTGCTGAATCTGGGACTGGGCCACCGTCGCCACCTGCAGCGCGACGGTCTGTGCATTGGCGCGCATCAGCTCGGTCACGTTGGCGAGGTGCTGGCGCGTGAGGACCGCGATCGCGCCGAGGGTCGCCACCATGGCCGGCAGCAGCGCCAACAGCACAAGCTGCTGCGCGAGCGTCAGACGGAGGAGGCGGAGGGCACGGAAAGGCCAATTCATGGGCGGATGGCGGCGGGCGCGCCAAGCCAGTTATACGTTACTGATCGCAAAACATGCGTGGAGAAAAACGACACGGGCGGTGTTCAAGATGGTTTCTAATTGTGTTCTCGACTGTATGGGTTTGACCAGCCTTGCCCCCATTGCACCTCGGCCAGATAGTTTCCGGTCGTTGGCGCGCTGCGCGGGCGCGATGCTGCTGCGCGGCGCAATGGCGATGCTGCTGGCCTATCAGGCCGTCGTTTCGGCGCAGACCGCTGCGCCGGCGGTCGGCTCGACGACAGCCTTGCGCTTCGGCATCCTGCCGCTGGGCGGTGCCTTCGAGTCGCGCAACGACTGGGAGCCCCTGCTCGCGGACATGAGCCGTGCGATAGGCAGGCCCGTCGCGATGTTGTCGGTGACCTCCTACGAGGCGCTCGAACAGGCCATCCAGCGCAACCAGGTCGACATGGCCTTCCTCTCCGGCAAGATGGCGCTCGATGCGGTGACGCTGCGCCGCATGACCGTGCTGGCACAGGTCACACGCCACGACGGCCTGCCCGGCTACCGCGCCCTGTTGCTGACGCGCAAGACGGGTGACTACACCTCGTTGAAGAATTTGCTGGCCAACCCCGAGAAATGGCGGATCGCGCGCGGGGAGAGCCGGTCGGTGTCGGGTTTCATCGTGCCGCAGTTGCAACTCTTCCTGCCCAACCACATCGCGATGGAGACGCGCTTTCGCAGCGAACTGGTTGGCACGCACCAGGTGACGGCGCTCGCCGTCGCCAACGGCGAGGCCGACGTGGCGACCAACAACACGGCCGACTTCGAACGCTTCAAGCTTCAATTCCCGGCCGAGGCGGATCGGCTGCAGGTGATCTGGGAATCCGAACTCATCCCCCATGCGCAGATCGTCATCCGGCGCGAATACGACCCCGCGTTCCAGAAGCAGGTGCAGGCTTTCCTCGTCGACTACGCGCGCGGCAAGGGGCCGCGCGGCGACGCGGAGCGTGCCGTCCTGAAGTCGCTGCACGATCTCGCCGGCTTCGTGGCGGCCGACAACAGTTCGCTGATGCCGGCGGCCAAGCTGGCCTATCAGTTGGCGCGCCAAAGCGCGATGACCTCGCAGTGGGTGAACGAGGCAGCGCGGCAAGCGCGCCTGCAACGCATCGAGACGACCTACGCCGAACAGGTGGCAGCATTGCGCGAGGCAGCGCGTTGAGTTCATCGTGAGGCGAGGCTTGCTCGTGTTCGCGGGCCGCTGCGCGCTGGTCTGCGCGCTGGGATGGCAGGTCGTCACCGGTGCGCAGGCGGGGCAGGCGGCGGAGCCCGCGGAGTTGCGTTTCGGCGTCCTGCCGATCGGCGACGCCGTCGAGTCGAAGACCCACTGGACGCCGCTCCTGGCCGACCTGAGCCGCGCGATCGGCCGGCCGGTCACGGTGCTTTCGGTGACGAACTACGCGTCGCTGGACCAGGCCATCCAGCGCAACGAAGTCGACCTTGCGATGCTGTCCGCCAAGATGGCGCTCGATGCTGTCTCCCACCGGCGCATGAACGTCTTGGCGCTGGTGAAGCGCCATCCGGGCGAGCCCGACCATCGCGCGGTGCTGCTCGCGCGCAAGGCCGGGCCCCTCAACAAGCTCGACGACCTGCTCGCCCATCCGGAGCAATGGCGCCTCGCACGTGGCGACAGCCGATCCGTGTCGGGCTTCGTGCTGCCGCAGGTCCAGCTCTTCCTGCCTCACCGCATCGAGATGGAGACGCGCTTTCGCAGCGAGATCGTCGGCACCCATCAGGCCACCGCGCTGGCAGTGGCGAACGGCGATGCGGACGTCGCCACCAACAACACCACGGATTTCGCCAGGTTCAGGGACCAGTTCCCTGAGGAGGCCGATCGGCTGCAGGTGATCTGGCGTTCGGAGCCCACGCCGCAGGCACCCATCGTGGCGCGGCGCAATCTGCCGCCGGAACTCCAGAAGAAGCTTCGCGCCTTTCTTGTGAATTACGGACATGCCAGCGGCGCGCGCGGCGACGCGCAGCGCGAGACGCTCAAGGCGCTGCATGCGTCCCTCGGCTATGTCGCCGCGGACAACAGGGCCCTGCTGCCGGCCGCCAGGCTCGGGTACCAGCTGGCCCGGCAGAGTGCACTCAATGGGCGATGGGTGGACGAGGCCGCTCGCCAGGCCCGGCTGGCGCGCATCGAAAGCGCTTACGCGGAACAGGCGGCGGCGCTTCGCGGCGAAGGGCGCTGATCTCGTTCAGCGGCTGCCGAACTGACCGTGCCGCCCGGCACCCTTGACGAATCGATCGGCGCCGGCCGCGCCTTCGGCGGCGACGATCGGCACGCCGTGTGCGCCCTCCTGGCGCAGCGCATCGGCCAGCGGTAGGTCCCATTGGGCGTAGGCAGAGCGGCGATCGGTCAGCATGCATTGCTGCGGGAACTCGGCGATCTCGCGTGCGAGTGCCTGCGCCGCGGCCAGCGCGCCACCGGGAGCGACCATGCGATTGACCAAGCCCATTCCCAGGGCTTCCGATGCGCCGACCGGGCGGCCGGACAGAATCATGTCGAGCGCGCGACCCATGCCCACGACGCGCGGCAGGCGAACGGTGCCGCCGTCGATCAGCGGCACGCCCCAACGCCGGCAGAAGACGCCGAACACCGCGTCTTCGTCGGCAACGCGAAGGTCAGCCAGCAGTGCCAGTTCCAGTCCACCGGCGACGGCATAGCCGTTGACCGCCGCGATGAACGGCTTCGACAGGGCCATGCGCGTCGGACCCATCGGGCCGCTGCCGCCGCCGTCCGGATCGAGTTCGTTGCGCAGCCCGGGATCGCCCACCGCCGCGAGATCGGCACCGGCGCAGAAATGACCGCCCGCACCCGTCAGCACGGCGACCCGCAGCGCCGGATCCGATTCGAAGCGCTCGAATGCGGCGCGCAGTTCGAGGGCCGTCGGCCCGTCGACGGCATTCCGCTTGCGGGGGCGGTTCAGCGTGATCGTGCAGACCGCGTGATCGATGTCGAAAAGGACGTTGGACATGGCTGGATGAATTCGTCGAGTGCGGGACCGATCCTAGGGCGAATCGGCGATCCGCCGTGCCGCGCTCGGACAACTCTAGTTCCTTCGCCGTAGGCCACAGTTTCACTTGTAGGCCATCAGCCAGATTTGTTGCGGCGCGGCGGCGCCGGAAACTGGATGTTTCGATTCAGGCCTTGTCCGGAGGGTTTGTGAACGGCGAAGCGGATACCGTCCTTTCAGGCGCGGCGCCGGGCTGGTTCGGCAAGCTGCCGGGCATGGACGACTTTGCGCATCGGCGCCTGCCGGACGGCTTCAGCGAAGCCTGGGATCGGTGGCTGCGCAATGGGCTGGGGCGGATTCGCGTGCGTCGCCAGGATTGGACCGAGCGCTACCTCGATGCGCCGCGCTGGTGCTTCGTGCTCGGCAACGGCGTGATCAATGGGCAATGCTGGATCGGCGTCCTGGTTCCATCGGTCGATGGAACGGGGCGGCACTTTCCCTTCACCTTGGTCACGGAACTGGTTTCCCCGCAGAGCGAACTCACCGCCGCCGCGCTGGCTCGCGTGCGGCAATGGTGGCTGCTGGCCACCCGGGCCGTGCGGGAAGGATTGGACGGACACCTCGACGCGATCCGCTTCGAGGTCCTGCTGCACCGGCTCTTCGCGCGCGATGCCGCGACGCCCGGCGAAGGGAGCGAAGCCGTGCTGGCCTTGCCGGTGGTCGGCCAGTCGCTGTGGTTCACCGATCCAAGCGCGGAGGGCGGCCTGGGGATGGCCAGCCAGGGCCTGCCGCAAGACGACCAGTTCGAAGCACTCTTTGATTGCGGCCCCGGCGGAACGGCACCCGGTGCGGAGGGGGCATGACCCGCCCGCTCGCCCCCAAGGCGAAGACCGCGGCGTTCGGTGAAACGCCGACCGTTGCGCCGACCGTGCGTCCCCCGCCGCGCAACCTGGGTGCGGGTCTCCTGGCCGTCGGCAGCCGGCTTGCGGAATTCGAAGTGACCCGCATCGTCGGGCAGGGTGGCTTCGGCGTGGTCTATGAGGCGTGGGACCCGATTCTGGAGCGGGTGGTGGCGATCAAGGAGTACCTGCCCACGGCGCTGTCGGCGCGCCGGATGGATGGCATGGTCGTGCCGCTGTCCGAGCGGCATCGCGAGACCTTCGAGCTCGGCATGCGTAGCTTCATCAAGGAAGCGCGCCTGCTGGCCCAGTTCGGGCATCCGTCGCTGCTCAAGGTCTACCGCTTCTGGCAGGAGCACGGCACCACCTACATGGTCATGCCCTTCTATCGCGGGGACACACTGAAGCAGGCGCTGGCCGCCGCGCCGGGCGGCGTCGATGAGGGCTGGCTGCTGCGCATCATGGACGGCGTCACGCAGGCGCTGGCAGTGATGCATCAAGCCCATTGCTACCACCGTGACATCGCGCCGGACAACATCATCCTGCTCGAAGGCTCGGGGCGACCGGTGGTGCTGGACTTCGGCGCGGCGCGCCGGGTGATCAGCGACAGGACGCAGACCATCACGGTCATCCTCAAGCCGGGCTACGCGCCCGTCGAGCAGTACGCCGGCATGCCGGACATGGCGCAAGGGGCATGGACCGATGTCTATGCGCTGGCCGCCGTGATGCACGTCGCGGTATGCGGCCGCGCGCCGCCGCCTTCGGTGGCCCGCCTGCTGGAAGACAGCCATGTGCCGCTGATGCAGAACGAAGCATTGCGGCAGCGATACAGCCAGCGGCTGCTGGCGGCCATCGATGCCGGCCTTGGCGTGCGGCCCGAATCGCGTCCGCAATCGATGGCTGCCTTTCGGGAGGCCATGGGCCTCGAAGCTGTGGCGGCCCCGATGCGCCTGGTCACCGGGCGGCGTGCAGCACGCGCCGCGCCGTCAGCGGCATCGGCAGCGCCGCTACCGGCAGGTCTTGAACGAAAGAGGCGTTTTGCGCTGATTGCCGCGGTGATGCTGGCGATGGCCGTCCCGATCGTCATCGCCGCCCTGGTCGCCCTGGGGGCCTTCGGCGCCCGATGAAATCAAGAAGCGATCGGAGTGAAGGAGGCCCGGTGGACATAGAGATCGTCACCTTGTCGAGGCAGGGCGGCCGTCCGTACAACGAGGACGTGTTCGGCCAATGGAACGACGAGCGCTTCGTCGCCTGCCTCGTGGCCGACGGCGCGGGTGGACACGGCGGCGGAGACGTCGCGGCCGAGATCGCCTGCGCGAGCGTGCTCCATGGCTTCGCGGCGGCGCCGGGGCTCGAAAGCGGCAGGCTTCGGCATCTGGTCGAGCAGGCCAACCGTGACGTGGTCGCGCGCCAGGCCGAGGGCGGCAGGCTCGCGGCGATGCGCTCCACCCTGGTCCTCGCTGCCGTCGACCTGCACGCCAACGAACTCGCCTGGACGCACACCGGAGACAGCCGGGCCTATCTGTTTCGGGGTGGCGCACTGATGACACGGACCGTCGATCACAGCCTCGTCCAGCAGATGGTGAGCAGCGGCTTGATCGACGAGGAGCGCGCACGGCAACACCCGCGGCGCAATCTGTTGCTGTCGGCGCTGGGCGCGCCGGACGGCGAGTTGGACGTCGATGCCTGCGAGCGCATCCCGCTCGTTGCCGGCGACGTCGTGCTGCTGTGCAGCGACGGCGTCTGGGAGGTGCTCGGCGACGTACGGCTGACCGAGACGCTGCGGGACTCGCGCGATCCCGATCAATGGATCGGGAAGATCGATGCGGAAGTCAGGTCGCGCGCGGCGCCGGGCCACGACAACTACACGGCCGTCGCGATGTGGCTGCATGCCGGAGAGCTGGTGACCCAGCCGATGGCCTGAGAGGAACCTGCTATCGGCGTCGTCGACCGGACGATGCCTCGGGCCCCCAGCTGATCGGTTGTCCGGGACGCCAATCGGGTGGCGCGTAGACGTCGGCCAAGCTCGCGCCGTCGAGGCTGTAGTGGATTTCGGTCCCGGCCGGCGCGCCGATGCCGGCCAGGATCGCCTGCAGTTCGACACGCGTCGCACCGACGTCCACCACGTCGAGATCGACGCGCGTGAAAGCGACGCGGCGAGATCCGCCCGTGGACGCACTGCCGTAGGAGCCGCCCCAGCCGAGCACCGATCCAAGACCCTTTGCCCGAAGCGCCTCGTCGATCCGTTCTTCGCGCTGGTGGATGCGGTCGTCCGTGTCCGCGTCGATCGGAATCTTGACGACCATGAACTGCGAGCGCGCATAGGCACTTGCTCGGGCGGGCGGCCCGGCGCTGTCGCCGGGAGGGACGGAGGGTGGATCGGGTGGGAAGGCCATGGGCGTGCGTTCGGGCCGCAATTGTCCGGCAACAGCGGCGGCTTGCGTCCGGCCGGTCAATCCCGTACGCTGGATTGCCGTCTAGACGACGCGCAGCCCGGGCGGGCCGCGCGACCGTCTCCCGGGAGTCGAGGAGACCCACTCATGCCAAGCCGATCGAACGGCCTTGCGGCCGAAATGGAAGCGGTGCGGACACTGGCGCTCGTTGGAGCGTCCGCTTCCGGCAAGACCACCCTCGCCGAGGCGCTGCTCCTGAGAACGGGCGCCATCGGCGCACCGGGCAGCATCGAACGCGGAAGCACTGTCAGCGATCACGATCCGCTCGAGCGACGAATGCAGCACTCGCTGAACGCGTCGATCATGCACCTGACGCACGCCGACACGCGGATCCACTTCATCGACACGCCCGGCGGCGCGGACTTCCTGGGGCAGAGCCTGCCTGCGCTGGAAGCGGTCGAAACGGCGGCGATCGTGATCAACGCCAGCACCGGCATCGAGCAGATGGCAGTGCGGATGATGGAATATGCGGCGTCGCGTCATCTCACGCGCATGGTCATCGTGAACAAGATCGATGCGCAGGGTGTCGATCTGCCGGGACTGCTGGCGCAGATCCAGGCGTCCTTCGGTCGTGAATGCCTGCCGCTGAATCTGCCCGACGAAGGTGGCGCGCGGGTCGTCGACTGCTTCTACAACCGCGACGGGCACTGCGACTTCGGCGCCGTCGATGAGGCACATCGCGCGCTCGTGGAGCAGGTGGTCGAGGTGGACTCGGCCTTCGTCGACCGCTATCTCAACGATGGGGACGTCGATCCGAGCGAGTTGCACGCACCGCTTGAACAGGCGTTGCGCGAAGGCCACCTGATTCCGGTGTGCTTCGTCTCGGCACGTACAGGCGCCGGACTGGCGGAACTGCTCGACGTGATCGTCAAGCTGCTGCCCGACCCGACCGAGGCCAATCCGCCGGACTTCCTGGTGGGCGAGGGGGCCTTGGCGAAGCCCATGGAGGCTCGGCCGGACCCTTCGCTGCACGTGCTTGCGCACGTGTTCAAGATCACGGTGGATCCCTACGTCGGCAAGATGGGGATCTTCCGGGTGCACCAGGGGACCATCACCCAAAACAGCCAGCTCTTTGTCGGCGACGGCCGCAAGCCCTTCAAGGTGGGCCATCTCTTCATGCTGCAGGGCAAGGACCACGTGGAGGTGTCGCGCGCGCTGCCCGGCGACATCGTCGCGGTGGCCAAGGTCGACGAGATCCGCTTCGATTCCGTCCTGCACGACGCGGCCGAGGACGACCACGTCCACCTGGCGCCGCTGGATTTTCCGATCCCCGTGCATGGTCTGGCCATCGAGCCGAAGCGGCACGGCGATGAACAGCGCATGTGGGAGATCCTCGGCAAGCTGGTCGGCGAAGACCCTTGCCTGCGGGTGGAGCATGTGGCCGCCACCAACGAATCGGTGGTCTACGGGCTGGGCGAACTGCACCTGCGCGTGCTGCTCGACCGTTTGCGCGAGGTCTACCGCTTCGAGGTCAACACACGCCCGCCGCGCATCGCCTACCGCGAGACCGTGACGGCGCCGGCCGAGGGCCATCACCGCCACAAGAAGCAGACGGGCGGTGCCGGCCAGTTCGGCGAGGTGTTCCTGCGCATCGAACCGCTGGCGCGCGGCGGCGGGTTCGAATTCGTCGACCAGGTCAAGGGCGGAACGATCCCCGGCCAGTTCATCCCCGCAGTGGAAAAAGGCGTGCGCGAGGTGCTGACGACCGGCGCGATCGCCGGCTACCCGGTGGTCGACGTGCGCGTGGTCGTCTACGACGGCAAGCACCACAGCGTCGACAGCAAGGACATCGCTTTCGCGACGGCGGGCCGCAAGGCCTTCATGGCCGCGATCCGCGAGGCGCGCGCCATCGTGCTGGAGCCGATCGTCCAGATCGAGATCGCGGCGCCCGACTCCGCGGTGGGCGATGTCACGGGCGACCTGTCGTCGCGGCGCGGCCTCGTCACGGGCACGTCGAACCTGGCGGCCGGCACGATCGTCGTCCGTGGGCAGGTGCCGATGTCGGAGCTGTCCAGCTATCAGTCGCGGCTCAACGCGATGACGAGCGGGCAGGGGCGCTACACCATCGTGCTGTCGCACTATGAAGCGGTGCCGCCGTCGGTCCAGCAGACCTTGATGGGCCAGCATCGCGTGCGTGACGACGACTGACTTCGGTCGGCGTCACATCCGGGTCGAATCGAAGTCGCCGTCGTTGCCGGCGCCGGGTCGTTTCGAATGCGCGAGCGGCTGGTCCGTGGGCAGGAAGCGGGTGAAGAGGTCCTGCGCGAAGGCGCCGCCGTTGCCGTTCGACGGCGCGGCCGTGAAATAGAGGCCGCGCCAGCGCGGCGACCGCGGCCCCCGGCCATTGCCGAACATGCCGTCGGCGGTCGCGCGCAGCCCGGGTTGCAGGGCGCGCACCTGTTCCACGAAGGCATGGATGGCCTGGCGCTGCGCGGGATTTTCCCTTGCGCGGAAGAGCGCCATGCGCAGGGCGTGCAAGCGTTGCATGATCTCCGCGAAGAGTCCGTCAAGCTGCGTGTCGGCCGGCGCGCGCGGCGTTGCGTCGTTGCGCAGGCGGTGGCCCAGTGCCTGTGACAGCACTTCGGCCGTCAGGGCCTCGCGTACTGTGTCGTAGCCTTCGAGGCGTTCCAGACCGGTCACGACCAGATAGACCGGCAACTGGATCCGGAGATGCTCCGTGGCCTCCTGCACCAGCGCGCGCAGCCGCTGCGCGACGGGTGCCCTGCCGCGCGTCGCGCCGAGCAGCGCGGACACGCTGACGCACGCCACGATGCCGTTGAGCGGCAATCGCTTGCGGCGCTCCGCGAGTTCGAGCAAGGCGCGATACCAGAGGCCGCGCTCATGCGGGGTCTGCGAATCGTCCAGCAAATCGGGATGGATGTCGATGGCGATCATCGACGGCAGGCGCCGCCAGCGCCAGAAGGCCCGGCCTCCGGATTCGTTCGGCGGCGGTGGCGATGGACGACCGCTCGCGGCGGCGAGCAGATCCGGCACGTTCGCCAGGGCGTCGCCGACGAAGAGAAACCACGGGATCGCATAGAGCGGATTGCGTACCGGACCCGGCACCGTGGCGCCATCGAGCGGCGGGACCTGCCTGGAGAGGGATGCCTGCATTTCGGCGCTTTCCGACGCGGCGAACGACGCATCGCCCCGCGCAAGATTCTCGATGTGCATGCGCAGCCCTCGGCGCCTGGCAGCGCGGCCCGATCCCAGCAGCGCCCACCACAGGCTGAGGAAGGCCAGCACGCACACCACCAGCAGTGACCAGAATTGAGCGGGTATCGAAGGCATGGCGTCAGCGCGGAACCGTCTCGAGAAACACGAAATCGGCGATCACCTGGGCGCCGACCTCACCGGCGGCCAGGGACTCCCGCAGGCGTTGCAGGTAGGCGGAGGCCAGTTCGAACGGGGGCCTGTCCGATGCTTCGTTGAACGGCGTCGGCGATGACAACGCGGTCAGGAGGACCGTGCCGAAGGGCGGCGCCACCAGCCAACTCGCCGGGATGTCCTTGCCCAGTTCGATGACTTCGCCGGCCCGCACGCGGGGCTGTCCACGGCCTGCGTTGAGATGCATCACCGCGCCGTCGGCGGTGTAGTAGTCGATCCAGAGATAGCCGTCGTACTTGGCGTTCGTCACCTGGAACAGCACCGGATCGCCTTCGCGCAGGCGCCCCTGGCGTGCCGTGGAAGCCGACACCTTGAGCCCGAAGCCCATGTCGCGATTGCGCGCCTGGTAGGGCTTCAAGATCGCGACCACTTCGCAATGAGGCCAGACGCGCAGCTGAAGGTCGAAGTTCGCGGCACTGACGCCCGGGACCGCGCGCACGTCGCGCTGCACCCGGGCCACCTGCTCGGTTTCAGACACAAAGCCGCTGACCTCGATCGTCCCTTCCGGCGAGATCGCCGCCGAAAGATCCGTGCAGGCGTAGGTCTGCAATTGCTGCTCGACACGCTGGACCAGGGTAGGCGGCGTTTCCGTGGGCGAGGCCAGCAGGAAGGAAAACAGGTAGGTCACGGGAATCGCGATCGCCAGCACCGCCGCCGTGCGCAGTAGCGCGCGCTTGCGGCTTTGCGGGTCGCGCGGCCCAGGGGGGTCCGGCATGGCGTAGGGTTGCGGGGTGATGTGATCCTCGGCGAGCGTTTCGAGCGACGCGGGCTGGATCGCCAACTGCTTCCCGTGAAGGTCCTTGAGCTTGCCGAGCTCGCCGCCGTCGTCGTTCTCGAAGTAGTACTGGCCCTTGAAGCCAAGCGCCAGCGCATGCCAATAGACTTCGCGGACTTCCTGCTCGCCGGCCGGCAGGGCTGACAGATGGTGGAAGAATTCGCTGTGCGCGTTGTTCGAATTGAAGAGCAGGACTTGCAGCGGCTCCGCTGTGTCTGCGCAGTCCGGATGCCGCGCGAGGATCTCGTCGATCCAGGCAACCATTGCGAACAACGCGGACTCGATCTGTTCGGCGGGCTTGTCGAGATTGCGCGCCGCCGTACGGGCTTCTTCAAGGAGCGCGCGAGCCTTGCGCCGGGCCGATTCGCACGAGCCATTGACCCGGCCCGTGGCGATCGACGCGTCGAGCGTCAGGCCGAACGAAAGCAGGGAAGAAAAACAGTCGAGCAGGCGCGCCATGCGGAGCTCGCGGCTAGGCCATGGCGGTGACGGGGGAAGCGCCGCGTTTGCGCCGGTATGGATGGCACATGCACGAGTCCCCTGTCGTTTCTGGATATGGCGACGATTCTTTCACGCGCGCGTGCGCGCGCTATACCGCTTGGGAGCTATGTCGTTCGGAAGCAAATCCGCCTTGATGTGCGCCGGTTTCGCCGGTATCTTCGGCCTGTTGAGTTCATCCATGAACGCTGGGGTAAGCCATGAAAATCCTGATCGCCGACGACCACCGGCTCGTCATCGAGGCGGTCAAGGCCAAACTGTCGGAACTGCAGTCCGACATCGAATTCGTCCTGGCAATGAGCGTCGACGAATTGCTCGCCGGTGCATCCGACGACATCGACCTGGCCATGATCGATCTGAACATGCCGGGCGCTGAAGGCCAGGCCCACATCGACGAGATTCGCCGCCGTCATCCGGCCGTCCCTGTCATCGTGCTCTCGGGTTACGAAGACCCGGCCATCATGCGCAGCGCGCTCGAACGCGGCGTGCTCGGGTTCATTCCCAAGGCGTATTCGCCCGAGGTGATGCTGTCCGCCGTGCGACTGGTGCTGGCTGGCGGTATCTATGTTCCGCCGATGATGCTGTCGGCCGTTCCGCCCGGCGTCATCGCCGGAATCCCCGGTTCCGACGCGGCGCAGCGTGGTTCGGCAGCGGCTTCCGCGCAGACGCTCGAGCATCTTCGCAATGTGCTGACGGAGCGGCAGGTCGAGGTGCTCCAGTTGCTGTCGCAGGGCAAGCCCAACAAGCTGATCGGGCGGGCGCTGGGCATCAGCGAAGGCACGGTCAAGATCCACCTCGCTGCGATCTTCCGCGCGCTCAATGTGCGCAACCGCACCGAGGCCGTCGTTGCCGCGCAGTCGCTGACCGAGGCCTGAGGCGACGATGCGGGGGCCCCTTATCCTCGGGGCCATGTCCCTGGATCTTTCAAACTTCGACGCGGCGATCGTCGATCTCGACGGCACGCTGATCGACACGATCGGCGATTTCGTGATTGCCCTGAATCGCATGCTCGACGAGCTCGCATTGCCGCACATCGATGCGCCGACGGTGACGGCCATGGTCGGCAAGGGCTCGGAGCACCTCATCCATTCGGTGCTCCGCCACGTGCGAGGCACTTCGGCGGATGACGAGGCCTGGTTCGATCGCGCCTGGCCACGCTACCAGCACCACTACCTCGCCATCAACGGCCAGCATGCCGAGGTCTATGCCGGTGTCGTGGAAGGGCTGTCCGCATTGCGGGCGCGCGGCATGCGACTGGCCTGCCTGACCAACAAGCCGACCGCCTTCGCTCGCCCATTGCTGGCAGCCAAGGGGCTCGACAAGTTCTTCGAGGTCATGTTCGGCGGCGACGCCTTCGAGCGAAAGAAGCCCGACCCGCTGCCGCTGGTCAAGGCCTGCGAAGCGCTGGGGAGTCGACCGGCGCGGACCTTGATGATCGGCGATTCGAGCAACGACGCGAAGGCGGCGCGTGCCGCGGGCTGTCCCGTCGTGCTGGTCAGCTATGGCTACAACCACGGCGAACCCATTCGCGACGTCGACGCGGACGGATTCATCGATTCCCTGGCCAGCCTCGACGCGTGATGCTCGCGGCGCTGCGAAGCGCTACTTGCCCAGCAGGGCGTCCTTCAGCTTCCAATCGGCCGGGTTCGGGCCCAGCCAGATTCGCACCAGCGAGTTGAAGAAGGCCTGTTCCTTGATCGGGTCGCCCTGCGGAACGCCCTTGACCGAGATCACCGTTCCGGCGCCCGGCACCCAGTCGACCGTGAATGCGTCGCCCGCCTTCAACTGCTTCTGGTCCGAAAAGATCTGGCTCATGCGCAGCAGCCCCGGAATCAGCTGCGACATCTCGCCCTTGGGGGAGTTGTCTTCCAAGCCGTGCGTGAAGCCTTTGCCGAGTTCATTCGAGTCGATGTCGCGCAGCATCGTGATGCTGATCCGCTTGGCACCCGGCGCGGCCAGGACTTCATCAGGGGTTCCGGCCTTCTTGCTCAGATAGAGGCCGGCGGTGTAGACCTTGAAGATCGCCTTGTAGCGAACACCCGCGCCATTGAGTTGGAGCTTGCTGCCGTGGAGATCGACGGCCTCGTCGAGCTTGACGCCCGCCACGTCGACCTGGGCGGCCGACGCAGTGAACGACGCGATGGTGAGGGCGGTCACAGCGACAACGCGCTGCACGGCAAGCTGGAACATCAAAATCCTCCTTTGGGTAAAAGCACCGAATGTATCTTTTTGTACCTTTGCTGTCCCTCGGCTAAACTCCGCATTCCATGTTCATTCATCACGTCATTCAGACAGGTCAAGGCAGCCGGGGAGCCTGGCCTTGGCGCACGCCATCGACGTTGCTTGCTTGATTGCACGGCGCACGCCGTGCGCCCGAGGCCCTCAGTCAACCTGAACCGGCCAGCCTTGAATGACCCGCCAGCGACCACCCTGCGTCTGCTGGCCGACGGAGACCCCAACCGTGATCACTGAACTCGAATTCAAAAGCCTCAGCGCGCAGGGCTACAACCGCATTCCGCTGATGGTCGAGGCCTTTGCCGACCTCGAAACCCCTCTCTCCCTCTATCTCAAGCTCGCCTACACCAAGGACAGCGGCAAGCACAGCTTCCTGCTCGAATCCGTCGTGGGCGGCGAGCGCTTCGGTCGCTACAGCTTCATCGGATTGCCGGCGCGCACGCTGTTGCGGGCCAGCGGATTCGGCGCCGATGCCGTGACCGAGGTCGTCACAGACGGCAAAGTTGTGGAAAAAGCCCATGGCAATCCCCTCGATTTCGTTGCGGCTTACCAACAGCGCTTCAAGGTCGCCCTGCGGCCGGGGCTGCCCCGTTTCTGCGGCGGCCTGGCGGGCTACTTCGGCTACGACGCGGTACGCCACATCGAGAAGAAGCTCGAGAAGACCTGCCCGCCTGACACGCTCGGTTGCCCTGACATCCTGTTGCTGCAGTGCGAGGAACTGGCCGTCATCGACAACCTGTCGGGCAAGCTCTACCTGATCGTCTACGCCGATCCTGCCCAGCCCGAGTCCTACGCCAACGCCAAACGCCGCCTGCGCGAACTGCGCGACCAACTCAAGTATTCGGTGAGCGCGCCGCAGGTAAAGCCGACGCAGGCGCACCCGGCGCAGCGCAGCTTCGCCAAGGCCGACTACCTCGCGGCGGTCGAGCGGGCCAAGGAACTGATTGCCGCCGGCGATTTCATGCAGGTGCAGGTCGGCCAGCGCATCAGCAAGCGCTACACCGAGTCGCCGCTGTCGCTGTACCGAGCGCTGCGGTCGTTGAATCCGTCGCCCTACATGTACTTCTATCACCTGGGCGACTTCCACGTGGTCGGCGCTTCGCCCGAGATCCTGGTGCGGCAAGAGAACACTGGCGACGGCGAGCAGAAGGTCACCATCCGCCCTCTCGCCGGCACCCGTCCGCGCGGCGCTTCGCCCGAGCTCGACAAGGCGGCCGAGGTCGAACTCATCAACGACCCCAAGGAGCGCGCGGAGCACGTGATGCTGATCGATCTCGCGCGCAACGACATCGGCCGCATCGCCAAGATCGGCAGCGTGAAGGTCACGGAGGCCTTCGCCGTCGAACGCTACAGCCACGTGATGCACATCGTGAGCAACGTCGAAGGCACGCTGAAAGACGGAATGACCGCCATCGACGTTCTCAAGGCCACCTTCCCGGCCGGCACGCTGACTGGCGCGCCCAAGGTGCATGCGATGGAGCTGATCGACCAGCTCGAACCCAGCAAGCGCGGCATCTACGGCGGCGCATGCGGGTACATCAGCTATGCCGGCGACATGGACGTCGCGATCGCCATCCGCACCGGTATCGTGAAAGACCAGATGCTGCACGTGCAGGCGGCCGCCGGCGTCGTCGCCGATTCGGTGCCCGAACTCGAATGGAAGGAGACCGAGGCCAAGGCTCGCGCCTTGCTGCGCGCAGCGGAACTCGTCGAGGAGGGCCTGGAATGAGCGCCGCGCCGGGCCGCCCCAAGCAAGCTCGCACCGCAGTGCGGAGCACGGAGATTACTCAATGAACGCCGCAGATATTCAAGACGACGACTTCTCGCACGAGATCATCGGCGCCGCCGTCGAGGTGCAGCGGGTGCTTGGCATCGGGCTCGCCGAGGAGATCTATGCGGCCGCGTTTGCGATCGAACTCACCGAGCGTGAAATCGGTTTCGTTCGCGACGTGCCGGTGTCGGCGAGCTACAAGGGCCGTTCGCTGGGCGAAGTCGGCCGTGCGGCTTTCGTGGTGGAGCAGTCGACGGTGGTCGAGGTGAAGGCGGTCGACGCACTCACCGACCTCCATCGCGCGCGGGCGCAAGCGGCGGTGCGTCTGTCGGGGCTCAAGCTGGGTCTCCTCATCAATTTCAACGTGTTCCCCGTCGTCAAGGGCGTGTACCGGATCGGAGTCAAGCCATGAAGCTTCTGATGATCGACAACTACGACAGCTTCACCTACAACCTGGTGCAGTACTTCGGCGAACTCGGCGCCGATGTCGAGGTGCATCGCAACGACGAGATCACGATCGATGAATTGCACAAGCGTGTTGCCGGCGGCGTCGGGCGGCTCGTGATCTCGCCGGGGCCGTGTTCGCCGGCGGAAGCCGGTGTCTCTGTCGAGGCCATTCGCGAATTTGCTGGCCGGCTGCCCATCTTGGGCGTGTGTCTTGGCCATCAGGCGATCGGCGCGGCTTTCGGCGGAAAGATCATTCGTGCGCAGCAACTGATGCACGGCAAGACCAGCGAAATTACGACCACGCGCGAAGGCGTCTTCGCCGGATTGCCCGAAAAATTCAGCGTGAACCGCTATCACTCGCTCGCCATCGAGCGCGAGACCTGCCCGCGTGATCTGGCGATCACCGCGTGGACGTACGACGGCGAAATCATGGGCGTGCGGCACACAGGCTTCGCGCACGATGTCCGGATCGAGGGCGTGCAGTTTCATCCCGAGTCGATCCTCACCGAGCACGGCCACGCCATGCTCAAGAACTTCCTGGAATAAGACATGACCACCATTGAGTCTCTCGTCGATCTGCGCAGCGACACCGTCACCCGCCCGACTGCTGCCATGCGCGCCGCCATGCTGGCCGCCCCGCTGGGCGACGATGTCTTCGCTGACGATCCCAGTGTCAATGCGCTTCAGGAGCAGATCGCCGGAATGCTGGGTTTCGAGGCCGCCCTGTTCGTGCCCACCGGGACCCAGAGCAATCTTTGTGCAGTTCTTTCACATTGCCAGCGGGGCGACGAGTACATCGTCGGTCAGCAGGCGCATTGCTACCGGTGGGAGGGCGGCGGCGCGGCGGTTTTCGGCAGCGTGCAGCCGCAACCGCTGAATCACCAGCCGGACGGCACGCTCGCGCTCGATGACATCGAAGCCGCCATCAAACCCGACGACGCCCATTTCGCGCGGACGCGGCTGTTGGCGCTGGAAAACACGCTCGGCGGCAAGTTGCTGCCCTTCGCGTACGTCGAGCAGGCCACGGAACTGGCCCGGCGCAAGGGGTTGGGCCGTCACCTCGACGGCGCCCGGCTCTTCAATGCGGCGACCGCGCAAGCCGCCCAGCGCGGCACCGCGGCGCGGGACGAAGCGCGGCGCATCGCGGGCTGTTTCGACAGCGTGTCGGTCTGCTTCAGCAAAGGGCTCGGCGCGCCGGTGGGGTCGGCGTTGTGCGGATCGCGCGAGTTCATCGCGCGTGCGCACCGCATTCGCAAGATGGCCGGCGGCGGCATGCGCCAGGCCGGCGTGCTGGCCGCGGCCGCCTCCCATGCGCTCGAACACCATATCGATCGCCTCGTGCAGGATCACGCGCTGGCGAGCCGACTGGCGGAAGGCCTGGCCGGGATTCCCGAATTGAAAGTCGAGGCACCGCAGACCAATCTGCTGTTCGTCGATCTGGAGGGCGAGGCGCGCCATCAGTCGGCCGAGCTGCTCGCGCATCTGAAGCAGAGCGGCATCCTGGCGACTGGCCTTTACCGGCTGCGCTTCGCCACCCATCTCGATGTCGACGCGCAAGGTATCGATCGCGCCATTGGCGCCATCCGAAGCTTTTTCCGTGCCTGAACATAGATTCGCAATGACCCCGATCCACTGAACCAAGGGAGACATCCAACATGCCCATCACCCCCCAGGAAGCGCTGCAGCGCACCATCGAGCACCGCGAAGTCTTCCATGACGAAATGCTGCACATCGTGCGGCTCATCATGAGCGGCGAATGTTCGCCCGTCATGATGGCGGCGCTCATCACCGGCCTGCGCGTCAAGAAGGAAACCATCGGCGAAATCACGGCTGCAGCGCAGGTGATGCGCGAGGTGGCGACGAAGGTACCTGTTGCCGACACCAGCCGCCTGGTCGATATCGTCGGCACCGGCGGCGACGGCTCCCATACCTTCAATATCTCGACCTGCTCGATGTTCATTGCCGCCGCCGCGGGCGCCAAGGTCAGCAAGCATGGCGGCCGCAGCGTGAGCAGCAAGTCGGGCAGTGCCGACGTGCTCGAATCGCTGGGCGTCAACATCAACCTCAAGCCTGAACAGATCGCCAAATGCATCGCCGACGTCGGCATCGGCTTCATGTTCGCGCCGAACCATCATCCGGCGATGAAGAACGTGGCGCCTGTGCGCAAGGAACTCGGCATCAAGACGATCTTCAACATCCTCGGCCCGCTGACCAATCCGGCCGGTGCGCCCAACATCCTGATGGGGGTGTTCCACCCCGACCTCGTCGGGATTCAGGTGCGGGCCCTACAGCGCTTGGGCGCCGAGCATGCGCTGGTCGTCTACGGTCGCGACGGAATGGATGAAATCTCCCTCGGGGCGGCAACCATGGTGGGCGAACTCAAGGACGGCGAGGTACGCGAATACGAGCTTCATCCCGAGGATTTCGGCTTCGCCATGTCGAGCAACCGCGCGCTACGCGTCGAGACGCCCGAGCAATCGAAGACGATGCTCCTCAGCGTGCTCGACAACAAACCGGGTCCGGCCCGCGACATCGTGCTCTTGAACGCCGGTGCGGCGCTCTATGCGGCCAACGTGACCGACTCGATCGCCGCTGGCATCGAGCGCTCGCGCGCCGCACTCGATTCCGGCGCGGCGAAGGCCAAGCTGGCCGAACTCGTTGCGGCTACCGTTGCCGCAGGTTGAGGAGGGCGTCGAACCATGTCGGACATTCTCGAGAAGATCGTTGCCGTCAAGCGCGAAGAACTCATCGCGGCAAAGAGGCGTGCGCCGCTCGAAGCCATCCGCTTCGATGCGGAAAGCCGCGTCCTGACACGCGATTTCACAGCCGCGTTGCGGGCAAAGATCGCCGCCGGCGCAGCCGCAGTCATCGCCGAGGTCAAGAAGGCAAGCCCGAGCAAGGGTGTTCTGCGGGCGGAATTCATCCCGGCGGATATCGCGCAGAGCTACGCCGAGGGCGATGGCAATGTGAGCGCGGCCTGCCTTTCGGTGCTGACAGACCGGCAGTTCTTTCAGGGCGGCGTCGACTATCTGAAGCAGGCGCGTGCCTCGTGCGACCTGCCGGTGCTTCGCAAGGACTTCATCGTCGATGCCTATCAAGTCTACGAATCGCGGGCGATGGGTGCCGATGCCATCCTGCTGATCGCCGCTTGTCTCGACGATGCTCAGATGCGCGAGTTCGAAGCGATTGCTGTTGGATTGGGCATGGCGGTATTGGTCGAAGTCCATGACGGCGCCGAACTCGAACGCGCGCTGAAGCTCCGGACGCCCTTGATCGGCGTGAACAACCGCAATCTGCGCACCTTCGAGGTGTCGGTGCAGACCACGATCGATCTGCGCACCCAGGTGCCTGCGGATCGCCTGCTGGTGACCGAGTCGGGCATCGCAACCCGCGACGACGTGGCGAAGCTGCGCGCTGCCGGTGTCCATGCGTTCCTGGTCGGCGAGGCTTTCATGCGTGCCGATGAACCTGGCGAGGCGCTCGCCGAATTGTTCCGATGAGCGCGGATCAGCTCGCGACCTGCAACCCGGCAGACTGGCCGGTCGCGCCGGGATGGCAGTCGCTGGGGGGCGAGTTCTTCGACGGAGCGGTGGGGCAAAAGCTGCTTGACTTCCTGGGTGAACGACTGGCGGCTGGCGCAGTGATCTTTCCTCCGCGGCCGTTGCGCGCGCTGGAGTTGACGCCGCCCGAAGACGTCCGCGTCGTGATCCTGGGCCAGGACCCGTATCACGGACGCGGCCAAGCCGAGGGTCTTGCCTTTTCGGTAGCTCCCGGCGTGGCATTGCCGCCCTCGCTGCGCAACATCTTCAAGGAACTCGAGCGGGATCTGGGGACGCCGCCGCCCAAGTTCCCGAATCCCGGCGGCAGCCTCGTGAAATGGGCGACGCATGGAGTCCTTCTGCTCAACACCTGCCTGACGGTCGAAGAAGGCAAGCCGGCTAGCCATTCCGGTCGCGGCTGGGAGGTTTTGACGGATGCAGTGATCCGACATGTGGCGCTAAGTGAGCGGCCGGTCGTCTTCATGCTCTGGGGATCGCATGCGCAGAGCAAGCGGGCGCTAATTGATACAAAGCGTCACAAGGTTTTGACTGCGAACCATCCGTCCCCCCTGTCGGCGCTGCGCCCGCCTGTGCCTTTCATCGGCTGCGGTCATTTCGGACAAGCGCGGGCCTGGCGTGACGAGGGGCGAACCTAAGTTGGGCGGTAAGTGCTTGATTTCATGCGAGAATCGTCGGCTCGGCGCGAAGCACCAGTCCCGATCGACCCGCTGTTCCGGTGGGTTGCGACGGCGCGACGCGACGGCACGAATTGCCGGTCTGTCATCGACGTGTCCATGCAACCGTGCTATATTCCGAGGTTCGCCGGAGAGGTGGCCGAGTGGTTAATGGCAGCAGACTGTAAATCTGCCCTCTTACGAGTACGCTGGTTCGAATCCAGCCCTCTCCACCAGCGAAAATGGATTTTGCAGAGCGCTTGAATGTGATGTGCGGAGCTGAAGCGAAGGCGAAGGCTCTGTCCGTGCTGCGGCTCAGTCCGGTCTGAGGGCTGTGTCGTGATGCGGGAGTAGTTCAATGGTAGAACCCTAGCCTTCCAAGCTAATGACGCGGGTTCGATTCCCGTCTCCCGCTCCAGGAGTTCACGTCGGCGCTGTGTGTAGTTGGTTTTAGATATCGCCCATTTGGCTCAGTGGTAGAGCACTCCCTTGGTAAGGGAGAGGTCGCGGGTCCGATTCCCGCAATGGGCACCAGTCTTGGGGTTGCAGTCTGATGGCTGCAACCCCATGTCAGTGTGTTGATCTAGTTATTTTTCGGAGTCGAGAAAATGGCAAAAGGAAAATTCACCCGCACGAAGCCGCACGTGAACGTGGGCACGATTGGTCACGTTGACCATGGCAAGACGACTCTGACGGCGGCGATTGCGACGGTGCTGTCGGCGAAGTTCGGCGGCGAAGCGAAGGCCTACGAC
>NZ_JBFTNY010000044.1:0-26197 GCF_056397705.1 Variovorax sp. 05L425
TTGTACCAGCCCGCCGGATTGTTGATGGAGCAGCCGTCGCACAGGCCGGCCAGTGCCACCACGGCAACCTGGCCCTTCAGCGCCGCGGTGTCCCACACCGTCACCAGCGCGAACTCGTTGCCGTTGGTCACCGCAACGCCCGTGGGCACTTTGTTCGGGGCAAGCATGGCCGAAGCGTTGTTGCTTGCCGTGTTGCTGCTCACCGTACCGATCGCGCCGTTCTGGAAGGCGACCACGCCTTCGGCGCAGAAGCCGGCGGCACCCTTGCAACTGCCGATGGCCACCGGGTTGCCGCTGGTGATGCCGGCGGCCTTGTAGTTCATGACGTTCGGCGTATCGATGCCCTTGCCCGTCGCCATGTCCATTTGCCAGGCAAGCTGCGGCAGCTGGGCGAACACGTTGTACATGTAGGCGGAGGTCTGAAGCAGACTCACGCCGACACGCTGCGTCGGGTCGTCGGCCGTAAAGATCGCATTGCCCTGGTTCGTGGAATAGGCCGAAGGATTGCTCGTCACGGGACCGCCGACCGACCAGTAGAACGGGACGTCCTGCGCCGGCGCGGTGAGCTTGATGTCCGTGCGCTTGGTTAGCGAGGGGCCTGTGTTGGCCGTGCCGTACGACGCGGCATCAGGACCGTAGCGGTAGGCGATGCCGGCGTCCTTGCTCAATTGCGCAGCCATCGCCGTGTAGGAAGCGGGGATGACCGTCAAGGACGAATCGACGATGTCACTGCCAGCTGCCGGAGCGGGCGCCGGTGCTGGGGCAGGCGCCGGTGCTGGAGCAGGCGCCGGTGCCGGTGCTGATGCCGATGCGACCTGACATGACTTTGCCACCATCGGCGCCGGATCGGAGCCGAAGAAGGCGTTGCTGCATGTGCCCGCGCCGCTGACGGTCTTGGTGATCCAGCTGGAACCTGCGCCATAGCGAACCGTGCTGCCGCTGGGCACGTTGAAGCTACCGCCCTCGGCGGCAATGGTGGAGTAGGACGGTGCGGGAGCAGGAGCAGGAGCCGGGGATGGCGCCGGAGCCGGGGCGGGGGCCGGGGCTGCCGATGCGACCCGGCAGGACTTGGCCACCATGGGCGCCGGATCGGAGCCGAAGAATGCGTTGCTGCACGTGCCTGCGCCGCTGACGGTCTTGGTGATCCAGCTGGAACCGGCGCCATACTGAACCGCGGTGCCGCTGGGGACGTTGAAAGTACCGCCCTCGGCGGCAACGGTCGTGTAGGCCGGTGCGGGAGCTGGCGCTGGCGCCGGAGCAGCCGTCGAATCTATCTGACAGGACTTGACCACCATCGGAGCCGGATCGGAGCCGAAGAATCCGACGCTACATGTACCCGCACCGCTGACGGTCTTGGTGACCCAGTTGGACCCCGCACCAAAGCTCACCACGGTGCCGTTGGCGACGTTGAAGCTGGCGCCCTCCGCGGCGATGGTCGTAGGCTTTGCCGCCGCAAAAACTTTGGCGTCCTTGGTCGATCCGGAGCCCGCGCTGGCCGAGCCCCCATCGGCCACCAAGGTGCCGCTGCCGTCGACGCTGGACGCCGCGGCGGTGCCTGTGCCCGTGCTGGTCCCCCCGAGGGCGCCGACGCCACTGTTTCCCCCACCTCCACAAGCTGAAAGGGTGCTTGCCGCAATAAGCAGCAGAAGCGAACTTTTATCTAGCGATTTCAAAAAAAAGACCTCGAGTTTTCAGAAGATGCCGGGTTGTACGTGGGAAGCGTCCTACCCGACAAGCTTTCTTGCAAATCCTTTCGTGATGTTTTCATAACCATAGGGTGCTGTTACAACGGTATTGCCCCGTGACTTTTTCCCTGCGAACTTCCTTATTAAATGCAAATTCTGCGTGTAACAGCAGGCAATTCGCTTTCATCATGCGGGATCAAAAAGGAGGCTTCGCCGACATCGGCCTGGCGTCGCGCCGTCTGCCTACAGCGCATTGCGGCGGCGGCGGCGTGCCGTCCGAGTCCCAAGCGAATAAGTTGTGCGGATCGGCCCGCGTCCTGGGCCCCGCACGGAAAGGAGTCGTTGAATGAGTGATCAAGGCTGGAGCAGGGGTCGGAATCTGCTGTCCGCGCTGATGGCCGCGTCGTGTGTCTTGGCGCTGACCGCGTGTACCGACCGAACCGCGAAGAACGAATCCGCCGGCCAACAGCTGGATGCCGCCGTCGACAAGACCGAGAAGGCAACCGCGGCAGCCGCCGAAAAAGCTGCCGAGCTGGCCGAAGCTGCGCGCGACAAGACCAAGGCTTACTTCAACTCGCCCGAGGTCAGGCAGGATGTCGGTGCCGTGAAGGACGCCGTGAAGAACCTTGGCGGGGCCGCGGTATCCACGACGGACGATGCCGCCATCACCATGTCGGTGTCGTCCGCGCTGGCGAAGGACCCGGAACTGAACGCTGCCCACATCGACGTCCAGACGAAGGCCGGCACGGTCCGCCTGGCCGGCGCCGCGCCCACCGCGTCGGCAAAGGCGCGGGCGGAACAAATCGCCAAGGGCGTGAAAGGCGTCGGAGCGGTAGACAACGCGCTGGAAGTCAGGGCGATGTAGCCGCTGCCAGTTCCGGCGCGGCGTCCTTGAGCTGCAGCCATTGCCGGGCATGGTCGCGCAGGGCCTCGATCTGCAGCGCGATCAGCGCGAGTTCGGTCCGCACGAGCTGTACGGCCGGATCGGCGTCTTGTCCGTTGGGCAGCGGCGCCGGCGTCTTGTGCGACGCGAGCCTGGCCGCCGCTTCGTCCGGGTCCGACGCTGCGCGCTGCAGGCCGGTGGCCAGGACTTCCAGCAGAGTCGCCGTCTCGTCCGCCACATTCATCATGGCGATGGCCTGCGCCGGATCTTTCAGCGCCACGCGATGCGCTCCCAGAGCCGAGAGATAGCTCAGCAGCGTGTGCGACTGGATGAGAAAGCGCAGCGCCACGCCCGCGCGCGGCCGCACGAAGCCGGGCTCGCGAAACATCTCCGACACCGCAATGGCGAGCGCCGCGTCCGCGTTGTGGGCGTTGCGCCGGGCCAGCCGATAGGGCAAGTCGTCGTGCGGGCCGGAACGGTATTGCTTGGCGATCTCACGCAGATAGCCCGCATGGTTGCGCAGGGCCGTGGCGGCAAGCTCGTTGAAGCGGCGCGCCTGCCAGTGCGGCAGCACCAGCAGCATCGCGAGCCCGGCGATCAGGCTGCCGATGGCGGTGTCGATCAGCCGCGGAACGATCAGTACGCCGCCGTCGCCCACCTGGTTGAAGCACATCAGCACGAGCACGGTCATGCAGGCCGTCGCGACGAGGTAGCGTGTGGCGCGTGCCGCGAAGAAGAGCACGCCCGCAGCCACCGCCAGCAGCGACTGGAGCCAGTGCTGCGGAAACAACCCCAGCAGCGCCCAGCCGATGACCACCCCGGCGGCGGTGCCCGCCATGCGCTGCCCCATGCGCGAGACGGTGTCACCCCAGGTCTGCTGGCAGACGAAAAGGGTGGTCAGCAGGATCCAGTAGCCCTGCACCGGATGGATCCATTGCATGACGCCCCAGCCAGCCAGGAGCGCGACGGCGAGCCGCGCCGCGTGGCGGAACAGCGGCGATTGCGTTGTGAGCTGGCGCCGCACGCGCTCCACCGCATCGCGCAAGGATCGTGGCGAGCGGTCGAGCAGGCCCATGTCGTTGCGGCCGGCCTTCGCCGACGGCTGCGTGGCGCCGGCGAGCTGGCTGTCGAGTTGCTCGAGATTGCGCGCCAGTGCCTCGACGGAGGCCAGCAGCGAAATCCGGCGCGGCTCGCGCGCATGCATGCGTTCGTGCTCGATGGCGCTGCCCAGGTCCGCCAGCGCCTGTACGGTGACGCCGTCGGCCGTGAAGGGTTCGCGCCGGGCGATCGACCGGGCGAGCCGCAGGCAGGATTGGCCCTGCAAGTCCAGCACGCGCTGGCAGCGGTACAGCAGGTCGCTGTGGAAGAAGGTGTCGGCGAGTGCGTTGTAGTCGTCATGCGACGAGCTCGCGCGCTCGTGCACGTCCTGGGCGATCAGGTAGAGGCCGCGATAGCGCGCGATGCGGCCCGTTGGCTCACGCGCGCCGATGCGGCGAAAAATGCTTTCCTTCGCGGCGTTGAGTTCGCTCACCACGTCGGCGTTGAGTTGCGACAGGGAAAGCCGCTTGCGCTCGATGTCGATACCGCGCAAGGGCTCGAACAGTGACGCCTTGAACCGCACATAGTCGCCGAGCACCGAAAACAGCCGCACAAGGCGCGCCTGCACCGGCTGTGCCGGAAATGCGGTGCACCAACCGACCGAGAAAACGCCGTACCAGGCGGCCCCGGCGAGCAACAGGACGATCTCTTGCTGCCTGCGGGCCGCGTCGCCAGCCTGGTTCTCGATGCCGAGCGTGGTGTACATCGCGAGGATCAGCGTGGCATAGCCGATGGCCTTGTAGCGTGGCTCGACGGCGCCGAGCATCGTCAGCCAGAACGCGACCAGCGCGAGGCCCGCGATGAAAAGGATGGGTATGCCGATGGATGTCTCCACGGCCGCGGCCGCCGCCGCGAAGCAGATCAGCGTCACGATCTGCGAGCGAAAGCGCCCCCGTCCGCTATCGTCCGTTTCGGCCAGTGCGCTCGCGATCGCTCCGAGGAAGAGCGGCGTGACCGCGTGTGGATGCCCAAGAAGCAGGCAAGTCGCCATCAGGCTTGCGAGCGTGAGAAAAACGCGCAGCGCCTGGGCTCGGCTTGTCATTTCGCGGAGCCGTTGCCGCAGCGTATCGACGGTAGAGGAGACCATCGAGAAGGTTGTGCACGATGCGTGCCACCGTGGTGTCAGTAAAAGTAATGGCAGGCCGTGGGCGAGTTCCAAGGCGTGGCGGGGATGTTTCAACGGCCCTGGTTCAACCGCTGGAGACCCTGTTCGGTCAGAAACTTGCAGCCTTGGCGGTCGGAGGAGACCAGCCCATTCGACCGCAGGCGCTCGGAGATCCTGATCGCGTGGGTCGGCCGCCGCTGGGCATGCGCCTCACGGAGCGCCTGAAGGGTGTTCCACTGTTCGTCGTTGAGCTGAATCTTCTTGACCACGGGTTCTCCGCCTTGTCATGACGGTACAAAGTTTGGGACAAGCGGGGGCCGACCGCCTCCTCAAAACGATTCTTGCCTTCCCGGCGGTTTCGGGGTATGAAGGCAGGTTTTTCTGCGTCGTGCGCGCGACGCGTCATGCGGGGGCGTTGCTGGTAAAACCAGACAGCCCCACGACAAGTCCATGACAACTCCCACGAATATTCCACCGACTGCGCCGGTGCGCCCGGTTCGCGTCGCTGCCACCTTGATCGTCCTGCGCGACAGCCCTTCCGGACTGGAGGTGCTGATGCTGCGTCGCGCCGAGAAGGAAGCGGACCAGAACAGCGGCGCCGCGGTCTTTCCCGGCGGTACCGTCGACGCGAACGACCGCGCGCTGCACGCGCGCTGCATCGGTGTCGACGACGTCGCTGCCAGCCGGCGCCTCGCCACCCTGGCGAACGGCCTCGACTACTACGCCGCCGCCGTTCGCGAATGCTTCGAAGAAGCCGGATTGCTCTTCGCCCGTGATGCGGACGATCGGCTGGTGGCGCTCGACGACATGTCGCCGAGCGAAGTCGCTGCGCTGCGACTGGCCGTGGAAGAGGGCGGTGACGCGTTCCTGCGGCTCTGCGACAGCCGTGGATGGCGGCTTGCCGTCGACCAGCTCGCCTATTTCAGCCACTGGCTCACGCCGCCGGGCATGCCGCGACGCTTCGACACACGTTTTTTCGTGGCGCTGGCGCCGGCAGCGCAGAGCGCACGTCCTGACGGACGGGAAACGGTCGAACACCTGTGGCTTCGCCCGGCCGAAGCGCTCGACGCGGCGCGCGGACTGCGGTTGATGAACGTGCAGCGGCGCATCCTGGAGCAACTCGCGGCTTTCGGCAGCGCAGCCGAGTGCATGGAGCACGCGCGCGGCTTGCGCGAAGTCCCGCTCGTCATGCCCCGCCTGGCCGACGGTCCCGCTGGTCGCAGGCCTGTGAACCCGGGTGATCCGGCCTATGACGAACTCTCGCGCATCGATCCGGACGGCCAAAACCATGGCCGCTACGAACTCACGCACGGCCTGGCGATGCGGCTTTCGCCTCGTGTGCTGCGCGTGACGGCGCAGAGCGGCGATGCCTTGGTCAACAGCTATTTCATCGGTGGCGAGCGCGACGAGTGGGCGTTGGTCACCGCCTGTCCCGACGACGAAGCCCACGCCATTGTGCTGCGTGCATCGGCACCGGGTCCGGTCCGCCAGATACTGACATTGCATGGGCTTTCAACATCGCACGGCGAGCGGCTGGAGGTCGGCGGCTGCACCCTGCGCGTGATGCGCGCGCCGGACGGCCCGGATGCGCTCGCGTGCTTTCTGCTGGAAGAAGAAAAGATGCTCTTCGTCCGCGATGCGGCTCAGCTTTCCGGGTTGACGGCGGAAGAGGTCGAGTGGCTGGCGCCGGCCAGCGGATTTCTCAGGCGGGCCTGAGCGGCGGCCTCGCCCTGGGCGAAGACGACGCGTTCTTCCAGATCGCGCGCGAGGACGCCGCAGTCGAGCGCTGAGGTGTCATGGTCGCCTTGCAGGATTCGGACGTCCAGCAGGCATCGGCGGAGCAGGGCCATCGGTAGATCAATGTGACACGGCGTCCGTTTGGAAGCCAGAGCGGCCGATTCTCAAGCGCACGATGGCGGGAAGTCTTCACGCGGCACGGATGCCCTGTTCACAGGATTGAAACAATCGCGTGCAGGCGAAGCTGGCTAACATGGGTCCCATCGACCTGACGGGGACCCAGACATGGACTCATTGGCAAGGCAGGTGGCGGTTGCGCAGGCTTGGCCGGCGTTGCCGCTCGACGCATGGCGCGACACCTATGCCACCCTGCACATGTGGACGCAGATCGTCGGCAAGACGCGTCTCGCGCTGGCGCCGATGGAGAACCATTGGTGGCAGGTCGCTTTCTATGTGACGCCGCGCGGCCTGACCACTTCGGCCATGCCCTATGGCGACCGGAGCATCGAGGTCGAGTTCGATTTCATCTCGCACGCGCTCTCGATGCGCAGCAGCGATGGCGCAACGCACAGCTTTGCGCTCGCGCCCTGCTGCGTGGCCGACTGGTTTGCGCAGTATCAGGCGGCCTTGCGGGCGCTCGGGGTCGAGCCGGTGATCATGCCTTCGCCGGTAGAGGTCGATCCCGCCATTCCTTTTGCCCAGGACCGGGAGCACACGTCCTATGACGCAGACGCCGTGAACCGCTGGTGGCGCATCGTCGCCAGCACGGATCGCGTGCTGAAGCGCTATCGCGGCGCCTTCGATGGCAAGCAGAGTCCCGTGCACTTCTTCTGGGGCGCCTTCGACCTGGCGGCCACGCGATTTTCCGGACGGACGGCGCCGCCTCATCCGGGCGGCGTGCCGAACTGTCCGGATCACGTCATGGTCGAGGCCTATTCCCACGAATGCGCCAGTTGCGGCTTCTGGCCCGGCGGCGGCGCGGTCGCCGGACCCGCGTTCTATGCCTATGCCTACCCGGAGCCGCCGGGCTACGCGACGCATGCAGTGCTTCCGGCAGCGGCTCGGTACGACCCTCAGTTGCGCGAATACGTGCTGCCGTACGAGGCCGTTCGCAACGATCCGGACCCGGAAACCGCGCTGCTCTCCTTCTTCCAGTCGGCTTTCGAGAGCGCCGCCGAGAACGGACGCTGGAGCAGGGTGCCGCTCGAACGCAGCGCCTGCGACCTCAGTTGACGATCTTCGCGATCAGCGGCACATCGGCAATGCCTGTGGCCGGCAAGCCTTGCGCGGCCTGGAACGCCTTGACGCACTTCAGCGAGGCCTGCCCGAACACGCCATCGGCCTTGATGTCCGCGCCCAGATCCGACAGCCCAAGCTGCAGCAGCCGGACATCGAGCCCGCGCGCAAGCGGCGACTGGACCGCGAGCACGCGCGATCCGGGCGGCGGCCCGTCATAGCAGCCCGGCGGCGTTGCCGACAACGTGGCCGCCGAGATCTCCTGGCCACGCACGACGAGCGGCAGTTCCAGCCCCCAGAAGCCCTGGTCGATCAAGCGCTGGAATGCGTCCATGCGATAGACCGTGGCGCGGATGTCGGGGCGCTTGTGCGTCGCCATCCAGTTCCTGCGGGCTGAAACGTAGGCCTGGATCCACGTCTTCTCGCCGGCCGCACCGACCGCACCCACCGCGGCGACGGTCTTGTCGCGAATGAGGACCCACGAGCCATGCACGCTGCTGTCGTACACCACGGCCACGCCGAGCGGCGAGACGATGCCGAGCTTGCCTGCCGTGGCATAGGCGGGCCGCCAGTAGACGTCATTGAAGAAGCCATCCTGGGTGTCGCGCATCACGGGGTCATCGGCGCATGCGCGCAGCACGTTGTGCAGCTTCATGTCGGTGTCGAGCGTGAGGTCGCGCTGCGCGAAGCGGGGGAGCGAGCTTGCGAGCCGCGCACCGAAGCGCGCGCCGTGGTTCGCGCAATAGCGCTGCAGCAGCGTCGCCAGATTGCCGGAGCCGAGCGTGGTTTGCGACCGGCCATAAGTGAGGTGCCCGGTATCGCCGTCGATCAGCGTCACCTGGCCGTAGTCGCCCAGCACGGTGCCGGTCTCGAACAGATTGACGATGGCCTGGGCACTCTTGATTTGCGTCGAGGTGAGCAGCGCGCCCACGGCTTGGACATCGGTCATGGCGTTCCCTCCGGCGAGTGCGTGTCGCTGGGGATTGCAGCAGAAAGCGCCGGAGCGGGCCATCTCTCTTTCAGGGGATGGCGTTCGACGGAAGAGAGGTGGTCGCCGCATATACTGCTTGAGTTTTTCGCCCTCCCCACAAACTCGGCAGCCGCAGCATGAGTTTCGAGTCCGTCCTGGATGCCGTCGCCGAGTTTCTCAAGACCCGACAAAGGGCCACGTACGGCCTATTGCAGCGCGAGTTCCATCTCGATCCGGCGACGCTGACCGATGTCAAGAACGAACTGATCCTCGGTCGCCGCGTCGCGTTCGACGAGGACGGCCTCGTGCTCGTCTGGCGTCCGCCGGTGGAGGAAACGCCCGCCGAGCGGCGCCAGCTCACGGTGATGTTCTGCGACCTCGTCGGGTCGACAAAGCTGTCCTCCCGCCTCGACCCCGAAGACCTGCGCGACATCGTGCGCAGCTACCACGACGAATGCGCGGCGGTCTTGCGTCCGCTCGGTGGTCATGTGGCGCAGTTCCTGGGCGACGGGATCCTGACCTATTTCGGCTACCCGGTGACCAACGAGGACGATGCCGAGCGTGCCGTGCAGGCGGGCTTGTCGATCGTGCAAACGGTGCTTCGTCTCAGCGACCGACTCGGGCCGCGCGTGGCGGGCGGGCTGGCGGTCCGCGTGGGTATTCACACCGGGCTCGTGGTGGTCGGCGGGCTCGGCGATGCGCGCAATCCGAGCAGGCTGGCGCTGGGCGAGGCGCCCAACCTTGCCGCGCACATCCAGGGCGTGGCCGAGCCGAACACGGTGCTGGTGAGCCAGGCCACGCTCGACCTGCTGCCCCTGCGCTTCGTCATCGACGATCTCGGCCCGGTGGTGCTGAAGGACCCGGCCAATCCTGTGCGCCTTGCAAGGGTCGTGGGACAACTCAACGCCGGCAATCGTCGCTTCGCGCGACCGGAACTGGAGGACCCTGCAGGTCATCTCGGCACGTTGCAGGATGCATGGAAGACCGTGTGCGGCGGCAAGGGCTTCGCCGTCTCGCTGGTTGGCGAAGCCGGTCTCGGCAAGACACGTCTTGCTGACGAGCTCTGCGCCCATGTGGAGGCGAACGGTGGCAGCGTCCAGGTGCTGCGCTGCTCGGCCTTCCATCGCCAAAGCGCCTTGCATCCGGTGGCTCGCCAGTTGCTGCTGCGCGCCGGACTGAACCCCGACGCCCCCGGTGATGACGTGTTGCCGCGGTTGGATGCGATGCTGAAGGCCGACGGCATCGACCGTCCGGACGCGGCAAGACTGCTCGCCGCGCTGACCGGACCGGGTTTCGATACCGCCGCAGGTGCGCCGGAAATCCCGCCGCCGGTGTTGATGCGATCCCTGCAGACCTTGCTGCTCGATTGGTTGCGTGCCGCCGCACGTGATCGCGCGGCCTTGATGGTGTGGGAAGACGTCCATTGGGCAGATCCTTCGACGCTGGCCGTGCTGAAGCTGCTGCTCGAAGGCCCGCCGCAACCGGGCCTGTTGATTCTCGTGACCGCGCGGCCCGACTTCGTTCCGCCGTGGGACGCTCCTGCGACGACGGCCACCGTGACGCTCGATCGCATGGACGGCGCTCACATCCGACACCTGATCCAGCAAGTGGCGGCCATCCATGCGCTCGCTCCCGCGCTGGTGGAGCGCATCGCCAGCATCGCGGAAGGCGTGCCGCTGTATGCGGAGCAGATCACGCGCTCGGTGATCGATTCCGTCGTCAGCACCATGAGCATCGAGGTCCCGGCGAGCCTGCACGCGTCGCTGATGGCGCGCCTGGATCGCATGGGCCCGGCCAAGTCGGTCGCGCAGACCGCTGCGCTGCTCGGCCGCGAATTCTCGACCGACCTGCTGGGCGCTGTCTGCGGGATGAGCCCTGGCGAGATGACGCGGGTGCTGGCACATCTGACAGCGGGCGACATCCTTCAGGCCATGCCGGGCTCCGTGCCGCAGCGCTACACCTTTCGCCACGCGCTGCTGCAGGCGGAGGCCGGCGATTCGCTGCTGCGAAGCGCGCGGCAGGCGGTACACCGGCGCATCGCCGAAGTGCTGCAGGAGCGGTTCGCAAAAACCGTCGAGGTCGAGCCCGAGACCCTGGCCCGCCATCTGACGGGTGCAGGCCAGATACGGCCGGCCATCGTGCAGTGGCAGCATGCCGGCGAACACGCGCTCGCGCGTTCGGCGGTCCGTGAAGCCTTGGCGCATCTGCAGGAAGGCATGAACCTCCTGCCCGGCCTCGAATCCGGTCTCGACCGCGATGCGCTCGAACTGACGCTGCAGATTCCGCTGGCCAGCGCCTTGCGCGCGCTGCAAGGCGTCGGCGCACCGGCGACCGGCGCGGCCTACGAGAGGGCGAGTGCACTGGCGCGCCAACTCGGCGATCAGCGTCGGCTGATTCCGGCGCTCAACGGCTTGTATTCCTACCACCTGGTGAGTGCGCAATACGCGGGCGCGCTCGACTCGGCCCAGTCGCTGCTCGATGTGGCGCGCGCCAACGGCGACGGAATGTTCGAGATGATCGGCCTGCGCGCCGTGGGTGCGGTGGCCTTGCATGTCGGCGATCCGACGACGGCCGCGACCCATCTCGAACGCTCGCTGGCCTTGTACGAGCCCGAACGACACGCCTCCATTGCGACGCAACTCGGCATCGACCACAAGGTGATGACGTCGAACTTCCTGGCGCTGACCCGGATGGTGCAGGGTCATGTCGACGCGGCGCTCGAAGTGCAGCGCGAGGGGCTTGCGTGGGCCGACCAGATCGATCATGCCCACAGCATCGCCCAGGCGCTCGTCTTCTATTGCCTGCTGCTGGCGGTCCACGAGGACTGGGCCCATGTTCCGCCGCTGGCGGAGCGCACCATCGAGGTGGGTATCAAGCGCGGCTTTCCTGTGATGGAAAGCGGCGGGCGCTTTTTCCTCGGTGCGGCGCGTGCCTTCGATGGCGATCTCGAAGCGGGATTGAAGACCATGCGCGAAAGCTCTGTGCAGTGGTGGGCCAGCGGTATCCGCAACTACCGGCCCTTCTCCGAGTTGCTGCTGGCCCGTGCGCACGCGATGTGCGGCGACATGGACGCAGCGCGCACCTTTCTGGATGCCGCGCGCAGCGGCATCGAATCCACGGGCGAGCGCTGGATCGAGGCGGAGATGTGGCGCGTGCGCGGCGAACTGCTCGTCGAGACGCCCGAGGCGGACCTGCGGCGCGCACTGGCCGTGGCACGGGCGCAGAAGGCGACGGCTTTCGAGCAGCGTGCACTGCGCTCACTGGCGGCCGGCGGATTCGACTGAGGCTGGGTTCGCGGGCACGATCAGGCCCTGCCGCCAGAGCATCGGCCAAACGGCCAGCGTGCGGGTCTCGCCGAAGCGCTGATGCCAGGTATCGAGCAGATCGCGCAACGCCGGTCTCGATGCCAGTGGCGAGAGCCAATCACTCACCGGCTGTCCGCCCAGGAATGCGATCGGCGAATCCAGCGTCGGATGTCGAAGCGCGTCGCTCGCGCGGACCCACCCATCCGCGAGCACGGGCTCGTGGCTCCAGCGGGCCTGCGCATCGAGTGCGAGCCGATCGTCGAGTCCCGGCCAGGGGCGTTGCGCCGACGGTGCCGCATCGGCTGGCGCGGCGCGGCTGGACCAGAACGCGTCTTCGTGCCGCTCGGCCGCTTGCGCGTAGTAGCCGCCCGCGAGCCGCGCGTGCCAATGCATCGCGCGCTGCGCTTGCGCGCGATGAAAGGCCCAGGCAAGCGCCGCGTCGTCGGGGCGTCGCAGCGCGGTCCGCACGCAGGCCGCCGCCTGCACCGCCGAGCGCAGCGCTGCCGCGACGCCTTGCGACGACAGGGGATCGATGGCGAATGCCGCTTCGCCCACGCGCAGCAGGCCCGGTTCCGGCGCCGCGTCGGCTACCGCACCCGGCGTCGCATCGCACGCCAGCACCTTGCCGCATTGACGACCGGCGAGCAGATCTGCCAACAAAGGCGATGCGGCGATCAAGCCTTGATAGAGCTGCGTGCGTTCGACCGCGTCGATGCCGGCGCAATGCTGCGCATCGATGAACGCCGCGGCGGTGACGCCGCCGTTGGACAAGGGGAGCGCCCAGCACCAAGCCGACTCGCCGGCTTCGACGCGCGTGCGCGAGTCCGCTGGCGCAGGGCCCGGCCAGTCGGCGCACAAGGCCACGGTCCGCGGACCCTCGACCGGATGAGCCCTGCGTCCGCGCGCATCGATCAGTACTTCACATCGGACCGAGCCTCCTTCACGCAACGGCACATGCCAATGCGCGTCGACGCGAACAGGCGACTCGGCACTGGCACGCACGACCTGCACATCGGCGGCTCGCGCGCCATCGAGCAACAGCGCGTCGAAGCGTTCGCGCTCTACCTGCAGGCCGGGCTCCGCAGCCTGGCTCTGCGCCATCGGGGGCGCGTTGCCATTCCAATGGACGAGGGCGCCGCGCGTGCGCAGAAAGCCGGCATCCTCGATCTGCGCGCGCAACCCCAGCGTGGCGAGCAACGGCAGCACGGAAGGCGGCAACGATTCCCCAGCGCGCACCCGAGCGCGCGGAGGCCGATCCACCAGCACTACCCGATGCCCCTGTTGCGACAGGCGCAGCGCCGCAGCCGCCCCTGCGGGCCCGCCGCCGAGGACGCAGACCTCAGCGGAAAAAACCGGGACGCTGCTCGGAGATGCGCACATAGGCACGCAGGCAATGGTCGAGCCAGCCGCGGATGAAATCGCAGGCCACCCGCCCGCGGTGCAGGACTTCGTGATGGCAACCGCCGCCACACAGATAGCGCGCCCAGCAACTGCGACAGGGTTCCTGCCGATCGACGTGACGCGTGGCCAGCCATTGACTGCGCGCCTCGTCGTCGACACCGTCGTACACGCTGCCCATGGCCGCGCGCGGATCGTCGACGAATCGATGGCACGCGCTCAGCTCGCCATCGGCCGCGACGCCGAGATAGCCCGCGCCGGCGCCGCAGGGAAGAGGGCGGTGCGTGCCGCGGTGAATCTCCTGCATCGCGGACAGCATGTTGGAAAACGGGTAGTGCCCGCCCGCCACCGCGCGGCGTTCGAACTCGGCTGCGCAGTCGATCATCTGCGCCAGCAGGGCGTCGAGGTCGCCGGCTGCCAGTTGCAGCGAAGGGTCGCGCGCGCTCAGGCTCGGTGAAACGCCGACGGTGTGGAATCCGAGTTCCATCAGGTGCTCGATGGTCGCGCGCAGGGCGCGATGCCGTGGCGTGACCGTGACGCGCGCCGTCACTTGCATTGGCGAGCGACCATGTAGCGGTCTTTCACCCTGTCGTGCGAGCAGCGTCGGCAGGCGCGCCACGATGCGGTCGTAGCTGCCGGTGCCGCCCAGCGTGGGGCGCAACGCATCATGCAGTTCGCGTTCGCCATCGATGCTGACGGTCACGGCGAAGCCGTGCGCGGCGAGGAAGGCGGCGTCGTCGGCGTTTAGCACCGTCGCATTGGTGGTCAGCGCGAGGCGCAGCGTCTGGCCTTTCGCGGCGGTGCGTTCCGTCGCGTACTCGGTGGCCTGTCGGAGCACCGAACGATTGAGCAGCGGCTCGCCGCCGAGAAACGCCATCTTGGCGATGCCGCCTGGCGCCACGCCGTCGAGCAGCTGGTCGATCGCCGCGCGTGCCGTCTCCCAGGGCATGTGCTTCGCTTCGCCGCCGAAGCTCCCGCCGTCGGCATAGCAGTAGCCGCAGCCGAGGTTGCAGTGCTCGGACACCGCCAGCGCGATGGCATTGACCGGCGGCGTGTCGATCGCATCGCCGATCGCCCGTGGTTGCTCCAGACCGTACGCTGCAAGCAACCGGCGCTCGGCCGTCGCGCCGCCTTGCCGTGCCGCTTCGATAAGTCCTCCGGCGAAATCCGCTGGCACGTCGTAGACGCGCGAAGCGTCCACCACCAGGGCGTGCGTGCCATGTTCGGTGTCGAAGCAATGCACCTCGGTCGGCCACGTCGGCGTGCGAACGCGCCGGCCGATCGACGATACAGGCACGGTGATCTGAGTCATGGCACGTCGAAGAACGGAATGCCAATGCCGCGCGCCGCCAGTGCCAAGGCTTCGGTGCGCAGGCTGTCCATCGCAAGGCGCGACTGGTTGATCGCGGCTTGCGCGTCGTCGTAGCGCCTTTCCGCTTCGGCGATGTAGGCCGTGCGCAATTCCTTCAGCAAAGCGGCGAGCAGGTCCAGCGCCGCGCGCGCTTCGTCACGTGTGCCAGGCCGCACGTCCAGGAGATAGGGCGACGGGCCGGAGGCATGGCGATAAGTCTGCAACGCCAGCCGCACGTCGCGGAAGCGCGCGTAGTGCTGCGTGCCATCGGTGTCGATCCGAACGGCCAACTCATACAGCTCGCGCGGGTAGATGTCCTGTTCGAGCGTCACCACGCAGCGCGCATAGGCCGTGTCCAGGGGGCCGCCCGGGCGTTCGATGCGGACGAAGTCGTCCAGCGCCTGCAGGTCGAGTGGGCGCAACGCGGACAGCTGGATGCCCTGAATCTGGGTGGACGAAGCGAGCGGTTGGAGCACAGGCTCGTAGTGCTCACCCGGCGGGTAGAAGCCGGCACGGTCGAGTTCCCACAGCAACTGGTTGGCCCAGCGCAGATGCGTCATCTCGCTCACCGCGACCAGCGTGACGAACTGGCGTGCGGTGACGAGGTCGGCGGCCAGCGTGGGCCACGGTGCGGGCGGCGTGCCCGGCTTTGGCGAGGGCGGAGGATCCTTCAGGGAGAAGAGCGCGTAGAGATACTGGTAGGCGAGCGTCAGCTCCAGGGGCGCGAGTCGCGTGCGCAGCTCGGCGATCATCTCCTGCGGATTGGCATAGGGCTTGGCGACCGGGGCCATGGGCGGCACGTATGTCGCGCCCACTTCGCGCCCGCCGATGACATAGGCCAGGTCCTGCCAGCGATGGTTGATCTCGAAGTGGTCGAGTTGCGCAGGCCGCGCCGCGGCACGGGATGCCGGCGCACCGACCGCGCCCGCCGGGCTGCGATCGCGACGCAGCCAATCGAGCCAGAGCATCGAATCCGTCGCCCCGGCGGGTGAGCCGTCCGGCAGGCTCTTGCCATCGCCCTCGCCGAGCACCACATCCGGGTGGTTCGATGCCCAGTAGTAGCATGCGCAGTCGCGGAAGTCGTGCTGCCACGGATTGCACATCGCCCCGGTCAACTCGCCTGGCGGATAGGCGGCGTCGATGACGCCGTTGTGCGTGGTGTAGCGGCGCCGGTATCCCTCCAGTTCGACGGGTGCCTGACCCGCGGGGCCGTCGCGCTGGATCAACGCGATCTTCAGCGGCTCGCCCGGCGCCAGGCAGCGGATGAAGCGCCAGATCAGCTCGCCGTCGTACGCGTTGCCCTGATCGTCATGGCAAGGAATGCGCTTGCCACCTTGCTCGATCCAGTGCAGATACCAGCGTCCGGCGCTCAACGCGATGCCGGTGTCGCCCTGGTACGTTTCAAGCAGCTTCTGCACCCACGGCTCGTCGCTGCGCTCCGGCAGCATCGGGTCGGCTTCGTAGTCGAGGTACTTCAGGTGGATGCCGGCCTGGTTGGGAATGGCGCCCGCTACCGGCGCCACCGGCGCGGCGACCACCCAGAACAGCAGCCCTGGAAAGAATCGCCCCTCGAGCGCGCGCACGTCGAGTTCAAGGCCGGGAAAGCAGTTCGCGACGGCCGAATCGATGCGTGAGGTCGCCGGGTTGCCGATCACCGCTGCCCGGGCGGTGCGGTTGCGAGGCTGGATGCGGTCGCTCATAAGCTAACCTCCGTGCTGCGCACTGCGGTGCGAGCTTGCTTGGGGCGGCCCGGCGCGGCGCTCATTGCTTTGCCTCCGGCGTCGCCACCAGCAGATCGAGGAAGTCAATCATCATGTGGTACTGCCGCCGCGAGAGCGACAAGGGAACGTAGTAGGCGTCGCGCATGTACGGCGGCATGCGCATGTCGTGCAGCACATCGCGCAGCACGCGCGGATCGCGGAATTCGGGATGGGGCTGCGGTCCGGGCTCCTCGTCCCATTGGGACAGCAGGCCGAAGGGCGGACGCAGGAGCTTGCGCACATGGTCATGCCGGCGGCGCAGGAAGTCGAGCAGCACGACCTCGTCCATCAACTGCCCGTGAACGAAAGGAACGACCTCGGTATAGGTCAGGCGATCGCCGCGCACGCTGGTGGTGAATACAGAGATCGCCTGGCCCGGCGTCAGGTCGGGCACGCGGTCGATGAAAGGCTTGTCCTCGCGCGTCATGCTTTCCTTGCCGACCGCGGGCAACCCGTCCTTGGGGACGCTCGTCGAACCCATCTTGCCCTGGTTGTCCTGAAGAGCCTCCGTGCGCGCGGCATCGAGGTTGAGCGAACTCGCGGTCTCGAACACGCGCCGGAACAACTCCACCACCTCGCACTTGACCGCTTCGAAATTCTCGGGGGTCACTTTCATCAACGGCAGGTCACGGTCCGCGAGGTCGGAGGCGACGTTGTAGAACGGCCGTCGATCGGGCGCGTACTGCGGCGGTCCGACGAACACGCGCGCGGCGGCGCCATAGCGTTCGCCACGCCAAGCCACGGACGCCGTGATCAGCGCATCGCAGGTGTCGTCCACCACGCCCCAGGCCACGCAATCGCCGTCGTCCGCGCCGTCGTAGCCGTCCTGCGGCTGCGGGTCTTCGAACAGGCCGTTGGTCATCTGGTAGCGCGAGAACACCGTGGCGTCGCTGAGGATGCGGTTCTTCGACTTGACGATCATGTGGACGCGGCCGTCTTCCTTCTTCGAGAATTCCTCGATGTCGAGCGGCCCGGTGACCGTCTGGCGATCCGGTCCGTAAGCTGCTTGCGGCGGACCGTAGACCTCGCCCGTGCCAGGTGTGAAGCGCAGCCGCAAAGCCGACAGGTCGACGCCTTCGGCTGCCTGCTCCACCGGCCGTATCCATTGCACCTTGCCGATGGGGATGGGCTTGTCGTGCAGCACCAGCGGCTGCTGCCCCGAGGTGTGCCGGCTGAAGGCCAGGAGCGCGCGTTCGCTGTGATCCTTGCCGGCGATCTCGACGCGGGCCGTGAACCCGCAGGCTTCGTCGCCGGTGCGGCGCGCGGCCTTGAGGTTGGAGGCCGTCACTTCGAGCGCCACGTGGTCGATCCCGATGCCGAGTTCCTTCAGAAGGCCGAGGGTCAACGGGCACTCTTTGAGTTGTCCGTCGTGCGGGCGCAGCAGCGTTGCCCACAGTTCGAAGAACGGAGCGACCGGACGAATCGAGCCGTCGGCGTCCTTGAAGCGGATCTCACGGGGCATGTGGGGCCGCAGGGTTCCGTCGGGCGCGATGTCGAAGCTCAAGGCGGGCTTGATGACGGTCTGCGTGCCGCCGTGCGCGGTCTTGGCGGTGTCCCATTCGAAGGCAGCCATCGGTGTCGGGCTGGCCCCGACGCGGGCGACCGCCATGGGCGGATTGAAGTAGATATTGACCAAGGTGCGCATCGGACACTCCTTCAGGTCTTCTGATCGATCGGCGGCGGCCCCCAGGGCGCCGGCACGATCGGATCGCCCGCCGGAGCAGGCCACCGGCCGCCCGGCTCCGGGCAGACGCTCTGGGCGTAGCGGAACGTGTTGCCGGGGTCGTACTTGCGCTTGATCGACAACAGACGGGGAAACTGTTCGGCCCAGTAGCGCTGGCGGTAGTCGGTCTGGCTGAGGCGCGGGTAGTTCTGGTAGGACTCTCCATTGCCCATCGGATCGAGGAGCGTCATGAAGTCGTCGAGGTAGGCCTGCACCTTCTGGCGCTGCGGCTCGTCCATCCAGAACACGTCGACGAAAAGGTTCATGTCGGCGTCGCGATGCACGAAGGCCGTGTCATCGCGCGGCACGCGGTTGATGGCGCCGCCGTACGGCTCGATGGCCACGGCGGTCCACGGGTCCGGGCTCTCGGTGAAGCGCTTGCAGACCTTGCGCCATTCCGCCACCGTGAGCCGCCGCGCGATGTTGGTGGACTGCTTGTCCTCGCGCGCCAGGTCGGGGCAGGGCGGAATGTTCTCGAACAGCCAATCGTTGAGTTCGAAGTAGGTGCCGACCTTGTTGAGCTTGAGTGTGGCGCCTGTGCTGTCCATCAATGGCTTCAATGCTTTCCTGCCCTGCGCGGGCGAACCCCAGTAGGTGCCGCGCATGACCAGCACGGGGTCGAGCTTGGGGCCGAGGCGAACCAGCGCGCCCATGTAGCCGAGCTCGGGCGGCGCGCCGCTTCGCATGTAGTCGGCCTGCAGGGCGGCCAGGGCGGCGGGCGCCTTGTCGATCGGCCATTCCAGGCCGAAACCCCAGAGCGGCGGCAGATCGCGCAACTCGTAGGTCACCTGAAGCAGGATGCCGAAGTTGTTGCCCGTGCCGCCGCGCATTGCCCAGAACAGGTCGGGATTGCTGTCGCGCGCCGCGCGCACGATGCGCCCGTCGGCCAACATCACGAGCATCTCCCGCACGTTGTCGCAGTTCATCCCGTAGAGCCGCGAGGTCAACCCGAAGCCGCCGCCCTGCATGAACCCCGCCACGCACACATCGCCGCAAATGCCGGTCGGCACGTGCAGCTTGTAGTCCGCCAGCGTCGCGTTGAGATGTCCCCAGTTGGTGCCGGGTCCGACCACCGCCACCTTGCGATCGGGGTCCACGTAGATGCCGTTCAAGCGGCTGGTGTCGATGACCATGCCGTCGTTCATGCTGAAGCCGGCCGTGCTGTGGCCACCGGAACGCGTGGTGATCCACAAACCGTATTGGCTCGCGAACTGCAGGCATTCCCAGACGTCCTGGAAGACCTCGCAGTAGACGATGAGTTGAGGAAAGCTCTGGAACGCCAGGTTGGAGAGCTGTCGCGACGCCGCGTAGGGCGCATCGCTAGGCAGGACCACCTGCCCCTGGATCTTCGCCTGCAATGCCTTCGCGGCACTGCTGTCGAAGGGGGCCGGATAGGCCGCCATGGCCTCCGCCCAGCCATGGATACGCTCTCGCCGAGCGACTTGCTTGCGACTCATTCGCCACATGGGGGATCTCCTCGTCGGCCGGCGGTGCGGCGCGATTGTGATTGTGTGTGTTTGTTGTCGAACAGGCTTGTAGCAGTGAAGCGCTACACAGGCAAGCATCGCTTTGGGGTTGTCGCGGCAATTGCATCCGTGTCATCCATGCGATGGGCGGGCGCAGTAGTATTCCGCGCAAAGGAGTTTCGTGACCCACCGATGAGTTCCGCCAATGAACGCTTGCCGCAAGCCCTGCTCGACGCCATTTCGCCGCATGGACTGATCCGGTCCTTCCCGCCGCAGGCGATCCTGATCAACGAAGGCGACACCACCGATTCGCTCTACATCGTGCTGAGTGGGCGCGTGAAGGTCTACGCGAGCTCGGAGGACGGGCGCGAGGTCGTTCTCACCGAATACGGGCCGGGCGAGTACTTCGGCGAACTGGCGATCGACGGTGAGAAGCGCTCGGCATCGATCAAGGCGCTCGAAGCCTGCACATGCCGCGTGGTCCAGGGCACCGAGTTGCGCCAGTTTCTCGCGCAGCACCCGGACTTCGCACTGCATCTCACGCGCAAACTCATCCGCATGGTGCGTCGCCTCACCGAACAGGTGCGCAGCATGGCGCTGCAGGATGTCTACGGGCGGATGGTTCGTGTGCTGACCGACCTGTCCGACGCGGTCGGCGAAGAGCGCGTGGTGCGCCGCAAGCTGACGCAGCAGGACATCGCCGATCGCGTCGGCTCTTCGCGCGAGATGGTGAACCGCGTCATGAAGGAACTCACCGCCGGCGGCTATGTCGAGCAGCGAGACGGTCGAATCGTGATTCTGCGAAAGCTGCCGGCGGCCTGGTAGCCGATTCGGTCAGCAGCACCATCGAGGAGCATCCATGTCACTTCTTGTCGCTGGTCTCATCCTGTTTCTTGGCGTCCATTCGGTGTCCATCGTCGCCCCCGCCTGGCGCGAAGCGCAGATCGCAAGGCGCGGGGAACGAACCTGGAAAGGCCTGTATGCGCTGGTCTCGCTGGCCGGATTGCTGTTGCTGATCTATGGCTACGGCGTGGCGCGTCACGCGCCGGTGGTGCTCTACACGCCGCCGATTGCGTTGCGGCATGTCGCGCTCCTGCTGATGGTGCCGGTGTTCCCGCTGTTCATCGCGGCCTACTTTCCTGGCCGCATACAGCGCACGGCCAAGCACCCCATGCTGCTTGCCGTGAAGTTCTGGGCAACGGCTCACCTTTTGGCCAATGGAACGCTGGCTGACGTGCTCCTGTTCGGAGCCTTTCTTCTATGGGCGGTGGCTGACCGGATTTCCGTCAAGCGACGCGTCGTGCCGCATGCGGTGCCCGGTGCCCCGCCGAGTCCGCTCAATGACTTCATCGCTGTCATTGGCGGGCTGGTCGTGTATGTCGCGTTCCTGTTCTGGATCCACGTCAGGATGGTCGGCGTCTCACCGCTCGGCTAACGAGCAGCGCGGGGCGACCCTTACGCCCGCACTGGTTCCACGCCTTGTTCCGCGCGCTTGTCGTGACCCACGACCAGCACGAGCCCAAACGCCACCACCGACAGCAGCGCGAGGAACAGCACCGCGTAGAAGTCGTTGCCCATGCGGTCCTTCAGCACGCCGAAGATCGTCGGGCCGATGTAGCCGCCGAGATTGCCGATCGAATTGATCCACGCAATGCCGGCCGCCGCGGCAACGCCGCTCAACAGCGCGGTGGGCACGGTCCAGAAGACGGGCAGGGCGGTGAAGATGCCGAACGCGGCCAGCGTGACGGCGGCCATCTTCGGAATGGGTGCATTGAACTGTGCCGCGGCCACGAGGCCGAAGAAGATGCAGGCAAGCGGGATCAGCAGGAACACCTTGCGTTCGCGCCGCGCGTCGGACCAGCGCGTCCAGAACACCATCGCGATCGCGCCGACGAGATAGGGGAAGGCGTTGATGAATCCGATCTCGACATTGCTCAGCCCGCCGAAGCCCTTGATGATTTGCGGCAGGAAGAAGCCGAGGCCATACAGCGGGACCGTGATGCCCATGTAGACGATGCCCAGCGAGATGACCTTCCAGTTGAGCAGCGCCTGCTTCCATGAAATCTTGTGGATCGACTCGCGATGCCGCTGTTCGGCGTCGAGCGTGCCCTGCAGCCAGTTGCATTCCTCGGGCGTGAGCCACTTCGCATTTTTTGGGCGGTCGGGCAGGTACAACAGTACGAAGAAGGTCAGCACCAGTGCCGGCACGGCTTCGAGGATGAAGAGCCATTGCCAGCCGTGCATGCCCCAGAAGCCGTCCATGTTGAGGATGTAGCCGGAGATGGGTGAACCGATCACGGTCGAGATCGGAACGGCAAACATGAACCAGCCGACGATACGGGCGCGATAGGCAGCGGGGAACCAGAGCGTGAGATAGAAGATCACGCCGGGGAAGAAGCCGGCCTCTGCCATGCCCAGCAGGAAGCGCACGACGTTGAAACTCGTCGCTCCGCCGACCCAGGCCTGCGCCATGGACAGCACGCCCCAACTGAGCATGATGCGCGCGATCCAGCGTCGGGCACCGAAGCGTTCGAGCGCGAGGTTGCTTGGTACTTCGAAGAGAAAGTAGGCGATGAAGAAGATGCCCGCCGCGTTGCCGAAGACGGTGCTCGTGAAGCCCAGATCCTTGGACATCGAGGCGCCGGCGAAGCCGAGATTGACTCGGTCGAGATAGGCGACGAAGTAGCTGACCATGAGCAGCGGCAACAGCCGCCAGCTGATTTTCGAGATGGTTCTCTGTTCTATGGAATCCACGCTGTCTCCAGATGTTGTTGTGGGTTTGGTGCTGCCCCTGGCACAAGCGGAGGTTTATACATCGGTCCCGTTCGACGGTAAGAAAGCCAGCTGACGATCAGCTGCCCGGCGTCGCTGCTGTTCCGCGGAGACGGCACGCGCTTCATGGTCTCCGATCGATCCGACGAAGTCGACCGCCTCGCTCTTGAACTCCCCTGTGGTCACCCGCTCGCTGGTTCTCGCGTAAGGCTGAAGGCCGCGCAACAAACTGCCTTCTTTCATGCGCCCTTGCGTTGCACTTTCGGAGTTTTCCCAATTTCATTGATCTGCACGATTAATACCATTGGCCCCAGATTTTCTGCCCTTCGCCGCCAACAGGCGTGCGAGTGGCAGGCGCCTGGATGAGGGTGATTGACGGGTCGGCAGGGTCGAATCAGATCCTGCCGACCAATTTATTTGTACTTGAGGAAAGGCGCATTCCGGACTGGAAATGCGCCAGGGGAAAACATCATGACGGGATTGTTGAGTGCGGCCTTCATGTGGGGCCTCGTTCTATGGACCTTCCTTCGCGGAAGGCTGGGGTTGCCAATGGCGACCCGGTTGCGTGAGATTTCATTTCGGCCGAATGAGGCAATGTCGGCAGAGCAATTGTTTGGCTGTCTGCTCAGCGCAAATTTCGCCTTGCTGATGCATGACAACTTCAATCGAGTGGCAAGTGCGTTGCCCGAGCCGCGGGTCAGGAGGCTCCTTGAGGAGCACTGGGGGATCGTGTCGCAATCGGATTGTCTGCGCCAGATCGAAGACCACGTGGAGCGGCTGGGCGTGATGTCTCTACCAGAGATGAGTGCCATTGCTGCATGGCTGAGCGAGCCGCGTTCTTCAGGCGAGCGCGCTGCAATCGAAGATTGCCACACCACCATGAAGCTCCGGGCTCGACTTGCACGTGTCGACGAATTGAGGCATAGCCATTTGAGCGTTCTGGCTTGGGATATCCAGCAACTTGCGTACTTGATTCGGCTCGCCCGTGCGGTCGATCTTGTCTCGCAAGATCACGCAGAGATCTTGTTGGATCGGTTGGCTGCGCGCGCCAGAACGCACTTTGGATCGTGGAATGACTATTCGCTCTCCGCGCTCGTCGGAGTGGGCATGCGTGGGTCGATGGAGATTTTCGAAACATCAGAGTGGGAGACGATTGCGCGCACGCATTCCGTCTTGCTGGACGAGCGGCATTCGCCCATAGGGCACGCGTCGTCGTGGTGCCATGAACAGCGGATTCCCGAGGGAGCGACCGACATGGCGGCGCGCATGGCGTTTTCGACGTCGCACATTGATTGATGGCGAATCGCTCACTGGCTCTCCTCGCCGGCCTTCTGGGTGTCGCGAGCTATTTCTTTGGCTAGCCGATGGCGATCGAGCTGTACTGGGCATGGGTGGCGTTGATCTCGCTATGTCTGGTGGGACTGACCGTCCTGCAGTTCGTCCATGCGCGCAAGCTCCAACATCGGGATGACGAGCTCGATGCAATTCTCGACGCGGTGCCGCACAACTTCTTGCCGTTGGACCGGCTCAATTCCGCAGCTGCGATATACGTACCGGCTTTCTCCAAATGCTCTTGAATGGCTTGGTCATCCTAGTCAAGAAGCAATTTCTGAATTGCCAACACTCCACTGCAGCGTACCGATCGCACGGATCAGCTAGAGGAATGAGCAAACGATCGAATGAATTCAATGGTATTGGCCATGCGATTCAATCGATTTAGGACGATTCTGAACACAGCTGCGGGAAGCAGTCGTGCCGTCAATTGACGCCTTTGCGTGACTTTGTTCCGGGCTACCGCCTTGTGCGAATAAAGCCGGACTCGTGGCCCCCAAGCTCTCTTCAATGTCGCGCGTTGATGCCAGGGAAGGTCGTAACGCAGGTTTGTCGGAGGCGCTCAACAAGCTTGGGTGCGCGTGACCTGCAAGGATGAGTTTCGAGGCCAGAGATCACCTGCAAGCGCCGATTCGACGCCCGCTGAACGCCTGCAGTTTGCGGTAGACGTGCTCATCCCCCGCAGGCCTTGCGCGGAACAAAGTCACGCGAGGCGTCAATTGGTGGCGAGGCTGCTTCCCGCAGCTGTGTTTTGAGAATCGTCCTAAATCAATTGAATTGCATGACTAATACCATTGAACTCATTCGGGCAGTTGCTCATTCCTCTAGCTGATCCAGGCGATCGGCACGCTGTGGTGGAGTGCTGGCAATTCAGAAATTATTTTTTTAACTGGGAAATATCGATGAACAAGTCATTCAAGAGCATTTGGTGCGAAAAGACCGGTACATATATCGCCGCTGCGGAATTGAGCCGGTCCAGGGGCAAGAAATCCTCGTCCGCCGTCCTCGCGGCCGGACTCGGCGTCATCGTTGGCTTGTTCGCGCTGTCGGGCTCGGCGATGGCGGCAAATAGCGGCCTGCAGTTGTGCGACCCCGGCACTGGCAACGGTTGGGCGTGGGGCACGGACAGTAATTCCGCTTTGAATTGCGGGACCGGCAATGACGTGGCCTTTTCGTTGAACAACGCGGGGGATGCCACCGGAGGCAATGGCTTCACTACTTCGACTGCCCGGGTCACTGGCTATGCCAGCGGCTTGCTGGAACTGAAGGGCACCGCCGGCATCTCGATGCTGGACCGGGTGCAGATGAACAACAACAAGATCACGGACCTGGACGCCGCCACCTTGTCTGCGACCAGCACCGATGCGGTGACGGGCGCGCAGCTGCACGCGACGAACCAGAACGTGATCGCCAACACCACCGAGGTCACGAACCTGAGCAACGCGGTGGGCGGCGTGACGCGCTACTTCAAGGCCGGCGGCCTGGAGGATGGCACCGACGATGCCACGGCGTCTCTGAAATCGGTTGCGATCGGTGCCGGCGCGACTGCAACCACGGACGGCACGTCCGCCACCAACAATTGGAATAATCCTCTTGTCGCGGGGAGTGCGACGCAAGTAAATTCTGTCGCTATCGGAAGTGGCGCCCGCGCTACAGGTGGCGGTACGGCGCTCGGCGATACGGCGGTAACCAGCGCGTTTTCTGGCGTGGCGCTGGGTGCCTACACCGTGGCTGGCTCGCACGGGACCGCAGTGGGCTCAGGCGCGATGGCCCAGGGTACGGATAGTTCTGCGCTGGGGTTCAACGCTCTTGCCACTGCAAGTTCTGCGCTGGCAGTGGGTAACTATTCGACTGCCTCGGGCGCCAATTCCGCGGCACTTGGCTCGAAGGCGAATGCAACAGCGGCAAATTCGGTGGCGCTGGGCGCGAATTCGATCGCCGACCGCAGCGATGCGGTGTCGGTTGGCAATGGGACCCTCAAGCGCCAGATCATCAACGTGGGAGCCGGCACGCTGTCGGCTGACAGCACGGATGTGGTGAACGGTTCGCAGCTGTACGCGACCAACCAGAACGTGACGGCCAACGCGGCCAACATTGCGATCAACACGACGAACATCACCAGCCTGGACAGCAGCGTGACGACGGTGAACAACCGCGTCACCAGCATCGACGGCCGGGTGACCAACGTGGAAGGTTCAGTCACGAACCTGACGCAGCAACTGGACGGCGGCAGCGTTGGCCTGGTGAAGCAGGACGCGACGAGCGGCCACATCACGGTGGCCAAGGACACGGGCGGCATGTCGGTGGACTTCACCGGCACAGATGGTGCACGTGTGCTGAGCGGCGTGGCTTCGGGCAAGCTGGCGGTCGACAGCC
>NZ_JBFTNY010000045.1:0-24062 GCF_056397705.1 Variovorax sp. 05L425
CTTTGCGACTCGTGCAACCACTCTGGTCCTAAAACAACCCTGCGTTTGCGCGATGAGACCACTGGATGACTCCGTCACGCTGATGCCGACCGCACAGCCGCTGTTCGGCATACTCGCGAATCAAAGCCGTTTGCACACAACCTCGGCCGCTTCTGCCCTCCGAGGCACGCGCATCAGCCTTTTGAGCCGAGCCCCTTTCGCACGGGCTGGCCCTCGATACCGAACGCCAGAACTGCGGGCCCGTCAGGTACGAATCCATTGCGGAGGTAGAACGTTCGAGCTGTGCGCGTGCTCTCCAGGCGCAATGCCTCGACCCCTGCCCGAGTCGGCGGTCCAAGACACCGCGTCGGGACCCACAGCCATCGCGATGGACGCGACAGCGCAGAGAGAGGCGAAAACGACAGCTTTGCGCATTTGACGTCCACTCGACTACAACATGAGCGCACGGCTTCGCTATCCACGACCGAACAATCCAGGCCGAGTGCTTGCCTTCGGAGGTGCCCGCCCGCATTAGCCTCTATCTTGACTTGTCCGGCGGTGCGCCTGGAGACCAGTACTACCGCACCGCAGGAACGCGCTTGACCAAGGCTTAGAGCGTAGCTATATTTGGCTCCAAATACGGAGCTATTTATGGAAGCCATTCTCGCCGACGTCGCCGTAAGCATGTCCGAGTTCAAAAAGAACCCGGCCGCAGTGCTAAGGGAGGCGAACAACCGTCCCGTTGCGGTACTCAACCACAATCGCGCCGCGTTCTACATGATCGAGCCTCGCCTCTTCGAGGCCATGATGGAGGAACTCGCCGACCAGGAGCTGTACCGCAAGGCCGTCAGCCGCTTGGCCGAGAAGTCGCGAGCCGTCGAGGTCGACATTGACGACCTCTAAAGGCAAGCCGAAGCACAAATACAAACTTCGCTTCATGCCGGAGGCCTTGGAGGAGTGGCGCAAGCTTGATGGCTCTGTTCAGGCGAACCTCAAGAAGCTGCTCGCCAAGCGACTCGACAACCCTCATGTGCCTGGAGGAGAGCTGCATGGACCGCTCGCGGGCTGCTACAAGATCAAGCTGCGGCAGCAAGGCGTGCGCCTGGTCTACTCGGTCGAGGACGACCACTTGCTGGTGACTGTTGTGGCCGTCGACAAGCGAGAGAACGGCGTGGTCTACCAGTCCGCGCTTGCACGCCTTTCTGTCGCGGCGGTTGCGCTTTCGAAAGCACTGCGCGAGAAGTTGAAGAAGTAGTCAGCAGGTTGGCGCGGTCTGCTCGGCACAAAGCAACTGCATGAACGCTGTGGTGCAGACAAGCTTCAACCTCGGATAACGGAAGCGGTTCATGTGGCGTCCTTTTGGGATGAATCGTTGAACGTTCGCATGGCCTTGCGCTGCTTCTACATCGACGCTTCAAGCATCCGCCGATAGTCGTCCCGTGTGGCGAGCCGCGGGTTGGTCTTGTGGCAATGGTCGACCATCGCGCCGTCGATCACCTGCTCGAAGATGTCCGGCGTCACGCCGACTTCAGCGAGGCCCTTGGGCAGTCCCAGGCGCGCGCACATTTCACGGATCGCGTCGCCGAGGTCACCGGCCGAATCCAGATGCATGGCGTGCGCCATGCGCTGGAGGCGCTGGTCCTTCTGAACCGATTCGGCGCCGGCATTGAAGTGGATCACCGCCGGCAGGAAGAGGGCGTTCAGCGTGCCGTGGTGCAGCCGGGGATCGATGCCGCCCAGGCTGTGGCTCAGCGAATGCACGCAGCCCAGGCCCTTCTGGAAGGCCATGGCGCCCTGCATCGAAGCGCTCATCAGGTTGAGCCGTGCCTCGCGGTCGCTGCCGTCCTTGGTGGCGCGTTCGATGTAGCCCCAGGCGCGTTCGAGCCCGTCGAGCGCGATGCCGTCGGCCGGTGGATTGAAGGCGGCCGACATGAAGGTTTCCATGCAATGCGCGATGGCGTCCATGCCGGTCGCGGCGGTCAGCCGGGGCGGCAGGCCGAACGTGAGTTCGGGGTCGCAGATGGCGGCCTTGGGCATCAGGAACCAGTTGTGGAAGCCGAGCTTGCGGTGGTCGTCGACGATCACGATCGCGCCGCGCGCGACCTCGCTGCCGGTGCCGCTGGTGGTGGGCACGGCGATCAGCGGCGCGACGCGGTCGGTGATCTTCGTCGAGCCGCCCTCGATGGTGGCGTAGATCTTGAGCGGGCCTTCATGCGTGGCCGCGATCGCGACGCCCTTGGCGCAGTCAATGGCGGAGCCGCCGCCGACGGCGATCAACCCGTCGCAGTTCTGCGCGCGGTACTGGGCCGCGGCGGCGCGCACGGCGGCTTCGGTGGGGTTGGAGGGCGTCTGGTCGAACACGGCTGCCGGCATGTCGCCGAGCGCGTCGAGCGCCTTTTGCAGAACACCGGCCGCGCGCACGCCCGCGTCGGTCACGACCAGCGGACGCTGGATGCCGATGCGCTCGCATTCGCTGCGAAGCAGCCGGATGGCGCCGAAATCGAACTGGATCTGGGTGAGGTATTGAATGAGGGCCATGGCGCTTTGGGTTTGTGCGGACGGTACGATGCGAGCCCTCGAATCTAACAAGCACGAAGCACTTTGGACACTCAAGAAACCCCTGCGCTTGACGCAATCGGGACAGCCGGCGAGGACTGACGAAATGGTCGCGCTCACCCCCAAGATGGCCAGCGTGGTCGAACGCATGGTGCGCGCCGGGCGTCCGCCGCTCAATGCGCTACCCCCCGCCGAGGCCAAGGCCGCCTACGAAAAAGGCGCCGGCGTCCTCGAAGTGCCCAAGCCGCAGCTTGCGCGCGTCGAGGATTTCACCTTGCCCGCTCGCGACGGCTACGCACTTCCGGCGCGCTTGTATGCGCCGTCGAACGCGGTGTTGCCGGTGCTGCTGTTCTTTCATGGTGGCGGATTCACGGTCGGCAGCATTGCCACGCATGACACCTTGTGTCGTGTGCTGAGCGAGAAGAGCGGCTGCGCGGTGGTTTCGCTGGACTACCGGCTGGCCCCGGAGCACAAGTTCCCGACGGCGTCGAACGATGCGTGGGATGCGGTCGAACACCTCGCCGGGAACGCAGGGCAGTGGGGCCTCGACGGCACGCGCATCGCGGTCGGCGGCGACAGCGCCGGCGGCACGCTGGCGGCGGTGTGCGCCATCCTCGCGCGAGATGCGGGAATTCCACTCGCGCTGCAACTGCTTTTCTATCCAGGCACCGCCGCGCACCAGGACACGCCTTCGCACAAGAAATACGCCGAGGGCCCACTGCTCGGCGAGGCGCTGATCAGCTATTTCTTCAACCTGTATGTGAATTCGCCCACCGATCGCGACGACTGGCGTTTCGCGCCCCTCAACGCCGAAGACGTCGAAGGCGTCGCGCCGGCGTGGATCGGCTTGGCGGAATACGATCCGGTCGTGGACGAAGGCATCGCTTATGCCGACAAGCTGCGCGCCGCGGGTGTGCCCGTCGACCTTGAAATCTATCGCGGCGTGATCCACGAATTCGTCAAGATGGGCCGCGCCATCCCCGAAGCGCTGCAGGCGCATGCCGATGCAGCCCGCGCACTCAAAGAAGCCTTGCAACCATGACTGAACAGCTCAAGAAATCCGACTTTCGTTTCTTCCACCGCCTGCGCGTGCGCTGGGCCGAGGTGGACATGCAGAAGATCGTCTTCAACGCGCACTACCTGATGTATTTCGACACGGCCATCGCCGACTATTGGCGCGCGATGGCGTTGCCGTATGAAGAGGCGATGCAGTCCCTGGGCGGCGACCTCTATGTGCGCAAGGCGACGGTCGAGTTCAATGCCTCGGCGCGGGTGGACGACCTGCTCGACGTCGGCATGAAGTGCGTGCGCGTGGGCAATTCGTCGATCTTGTTCGTCGGCGGCCTGTTCCGCGGCGATGAACTGCTGGTGAGTTGCGACCTGGTCTACGTGTACGCCGACCCGGCCACGCAGACCTCCAAGCCGGTGCCGCTGCTGCTGCGCGAGATCCTCGCGGGCTACGAGGCCGGCGAGCCGATGCGCGACGTCGCCACCGGCAACTGGGATTCGCTCGGGGAGGGCGCCGGCAAGGTGCGGCGCGAAGTCTTCATCGAGGAGCAGCGCATTCCCAAGGAACTCGAATGGGACGAGCACGACGCGAACGCGGTGCATGCCGTCGCGCGCAATCGGCTCGGGCAGACGATTGCGACGGGCCGGTTGGTGGCGGAGTCAGCCGGTATCGGGCGCATCGGACGCATGGCCGTGCACCGCACGCTGCGCGGTGGCGGCCACGGAGAGGCGGTGCTGCGTGCGCTCGAAGCCGTTGCGGCAGCGCGCGGCGACCGCGAGGTCACCCTGCATGCGCAGCGCAGCGCCGAGGCTTTCTATACGCGGCTCGGATACGCACCGCACGGCGAGCCCTTCGAGGAAGCGGGCATCGCCCACATCGAAATGCGCCGGAAGCTCTGACCTCGCCGGCATCTGCCGGCATCGGCCGGGATTACCCGATGGCACGCGGCACAGGCGCCGCTCAAGATGGCCGCTCCTCATTTTTCGGAGACACAGCGATGGCCAACTTTGTTCTCGTCCATGGCGCCTGGCACGGCGGTTGGTGCTACCGGGAAACGGCGGATGCGCTGCGCGCGGCCGGACACACGGTGTTCACGCCCACGCACACGGGCGTCGGCGAGCGCGCGCACCAGTCGGCGGAAAACATCACGCTCGAAACCCATATCCGAGACGTCTGCGGCTGCATCGAGTGGGAAGAACTGAGCGACGTGATCCTGGTCGGCCATTCGTATGGCGGCATGGTCATCACCGGCGTGGCCGACCGCATGAGCGACAAGATCCGCTCGCTCGTCTATCTCGACGCCTTCGTGCCCGAGCATGGCGATTCGCTGAACGGCCTGCTGAACAAGGCGCTGGCGCCTGAAGTGGCCGCGCAGTTTCTCGGAGCCTTCCGTGGCACCGCCTTGCAGGACCACAGCGGATTGATGCAGCCGATTCCCGCCGAGATGTTCAACATCGCCCCGGCCAACCGCGCGCGCGTCGACCGCCTCTGCCGGCCGCAGGCGCTCGCGACCTTCGAGATGCCGCTGCTGCTCACTGGCGCGCTCGACAAGATCAAGAACCGCCTGTACATCCTCGCGGACAACTGGGACCCGAGCCCGTTCCGCTATTTCGCTGCCAAGGTCGAGAAAGCGTCGGGTTGGCGGCTGGTCAAGATGCCGGTAAGCCATGACGTGATGGTCGACATGCCCAAGGAGCTTGCTGCGGAACTGCTCAAACTGGCCTGAACGCCGGCGCTGCCGCTCAGTTCAGCAGAGCCGTCACGCCAGTGTTGATGGCGAGACCGCCGAAGATCAACCAGGCGAACAACACGGCTGCCAATGCCAGCGGCTTGATACCGGCCTTGCGGACCGCTGAAACGTGGGTGGAAAGGCCCAGACCCGCCATGGCCATCGCGAGCAGTACGCCATCGATGCTGGTGATTTGACTCACGACGGCAGGCGGCAGCACGGCGAGCGAATTCAATCCCGCCACGGCAACGAAGCCGAACGCGAACCAGGGGATGACGAGGCCGCCGCCTTGCTTGGCATCGCCGCGGTTCTCGGGGCGGTCCGACGCGTCGTCGCGTCGTGACGACCGGGACAACCACGCCGACAGGATGATCAGGAACGGCGCCAGCATCATGACGCGGACCATCTTCGCGATCACTGCCGTGTTCGCGGCTTCTTCGCCGACTGCGCGTCCGGCTGCGACCACCTGGGCCACCTCGTGGATGGTCGAACCCGCGAATACGCCGTAGGCGTCCTGCGACATCGGGATCAGGTGGTATTGCGCATTCAGGTGGTGCAGGACGGGGTAGAGAAACATGGCGAGCGTGCCGAACACCACCACCGTGGCGACGGCGACCATGACCTGCTCGGCACGGGCGCGCACCACGGGTTCGGCAGCCATGACCGCCGCCGCGCCGCAGATCGAACTGCCGGTACCGATCAGCATCGCCGTCTTGCGATCGAGGCCAAATACCCGTGTGCCCAGAAAGCAGGCCAGCCCGAAGGTGCTGCAGATCACCAGCGCGTCGATCGCCACGCCTGCCCAGCCCACGTTGCCGATGTCCTGGAAGGTGAGGCGCAGGCCGTAAAGAATGATGCCCAGCCGCAGCAGCTTTGCCTTGGACAGCGTCACGCCCGCGTCGGCAACCGTGCTGATCCGCGAATACACGGTGTTGCCGACCACCATGCCCAGCACGATCGCCAGGGTGAGCGCGCTGATGCCGTTGGATTGCAGCCAGCCCAGTTGCGCCAGATGGATCGATGCGAAGGCGATCGCGCCCGTCAATGCGAGGCCCGGCGCCATCCCGCGCCAGCGTGTCCAGGCGCCGGGGCGCTGCTGCATCACGGCATCTGCGGCGGTCGACTGGGAGGGGAGGGTGAGGTCGGCGACGGAGGACATGGGGTTCTGCAATGCGTTGATTGGATGGGTGCAGACGAACTTTGACGCCCCGCGCCTTATCTGACAAACGGATAGTTCAGCTATAAATAAGCGATCAAACAGGTATAGAGTTCAAAACCATGCGATTGACCTTGCGCCAACTCCTCATCTTCACGGCCATTGCCGACGCCGGCAGCACCACCGCTGCCGGGTCGCGTCTGGCGCTGTCGCAATCCGCGACCAGCGGAGCGCTGAACGAACTGGAAAACCTGCTTGGCGCGCAACTGTTCGATCGCGTCGGCAAACGCCTTCTCCTGAACGACAACGGGCGATCCTTGTTGCCGCAGGCGAGGGCGCTGCTGGACAGCGCGCAGGACATCGAGGCCCAGTTCGGGCTCGGCAGCGCGGCGGCCGGCCAGGACGCGATGGCAACCCGGTTGCGAATCGGCGCCAGCACCACCATCGGTAACTACCTCTTGCCGCAATTGGTGGCCAGCTATCTGAGGACATGGCCTGCCGCGGGCGTCGATGTGCAGATCGGCAATACGCGCGACGTGGCGGGATCCGTGGCCCGACTGGAGGTGGACCTGGGACTGATCGAAGGCCCCTGCCGCGAAGCGGAGCTTCGCGCGGTGCCGTGGCGGGAAGACGATCTGGTGATCGTGTGTGCGCCGACGCACCCCCTGGCGCAAAACGGGGCGCAACGGGTGCCGCTCAAGGCCCTGCGGCAGACGCGATGGCTGCTTCGCGAACCCGGCTCAGGCACTCGCGAAGCAACGGAGCAGGCGTTGCTGTCGCATCTGCATCACCTCGACGGCGAAATGCTCCCGGGCAGCACGGAGGCCATCAAGCAAGCAGCGGCAGAGGGGCTGGGTCTTGCCTGCCTGTCGCTTTGCGCAGTGCAAGACCTTTTGACCCTGGGCAGGCTGGTGGTCCTGGAAACCACGCTGCCGCGCCTCACGCGTCGGCTATACCTGATCCATCATCGCCGGAAGCGGTTCTCGGCCAACCTGCAGCGCTTTGTCACGCACTGTGAGGCTCAGAACGCGTGACGGATGCCCAGGTCGTAGCCTCGTGACGTCCTGGCCTGGAAGGTGCCGCCCGAGACGAACGGCACGCTGCCAACAGCCAGGTCGTAGCCGTTCTTGTTGTTGAGCTGAGCGATGGTGGCGTAGAGCGCGGTACGCTTGGACAGGTTGTAGACATAGCCGAGCGCCCACTTGCTGGCGGTCGGATCGCCGGTGAGTTGCGCGATCACTCGGTTCGGATCGATCTTCACTTGCGAGTAGGAGGCCCGGATCAGCCCGGCGCCGATGGGCACCGTCGCGCCGAGCAGGTAGCCTGTGGCGCGCGGCGAAGCGTTGATGGCGCCGATGGGGACGATGCCGTCGTTGTCCGTATTCAGCKTGGCTTTCGAGAATTCCCCGAACAGCTTCACGGGGCCGAAGTCGTACGAGGCGCCGAGGTTGGCGGAGTCGAGCGTCGTTGTCAGTCCGGCAAAGTAGTCGTCGGCAATCGTGGCCTCGCCGTATGAAACAGCCACGTCCAACGGACCGTTGGCGTAGCCGACGCGACCGCCCCAGTATGCGCCCGCACGCGAATTGTTCGGGACCTTCGGCGGCGTGAAGACGCCAGGGTCGTACTTGACCTGCTCGTTGAAGGCATACATGGCCTGGCCGTAGAAGCCACCGAGGTTGGGTGGCAGGAAATAGCCGACAGAATTGCTGGCGCGGATGTAGGTGCTGTTGGCCCGGAAGCCGCTGACCGACGCCCCGGTGCTGCTGAAGCCGTTGGCCGTGGCAATGACATTGGTGCCCACGCCGTTGGCGCTGAACGGGTCGAACACGAGGTCGTTCCAGAAGGTCGGCGTGTAGTCGCGGCCGAGGCGCAACTCGCCGGCGACGCCCGACAGGCTCACCGTCGAGCGGCGATTGAAGAAGCCGTTCGCACTCGGGCCTGAGTTCGCCACATTGCCGCCGGTCGTTCCATCGTCCGGAAAGAGCGCGGATTCGAGCCAGAAGCTGGCAGCCAGACCGCCACCAAGGTCTTCCGTTCCGCGGAACCCAAGGCGGCTCTGGTTGTAGCCATTGCTTGCCAGCACCTGGCGACTCGTCCGGGCGCTGACGCCCAACGGGGTCTCCGACGTGTTTTGGTAGCCGCTGACCGATTCATCCAGCACGCCGAACAAAGTGACGGATGACTGCGCGGAAGCGACTCCGAGAACTGCCAGGGCAGCCAGACCAACCAGGGACTTTTTCATTTTTGGGTTTTTCATGGTTTTGAGAATTCGCACTAGAGTGAACTGACCAGATGTCCGCCATCGACGGCAAGCACGGCACCCGTCATGTAGCGTGATGCGTCGGAAGCGAGCAGGAGCAGCGGCCCGTCCAGCTCATCGAGCTGCCCGAGGCGCCTCGAAGGAACGCGCTTGATCAATGCCTGGCCGGCGTCGCCTTGCCAGAAGTCATGGTTGAGTTCCGTGTCGAAATAGCCCGGCGCCAACGCGTTGACGCGGATGCCTTCGCGCGCCAGTTCAAGCGCCATCGACTTGGTGAGCTGGATCAGCGCCGCCTTGGACACGGCGTACGCAGACACGTGGCCGGCCTGCCGCAAGCCGAGGATCGAAGCGACGTTGATGATCGAGCCGCGTGTCTCCAGCGCCTTCATGCGCCGCGCCGCGGCCTGCGCGACCATCGCCGCGCCGCGCAGGTTGGTATCGAGCACGCGGTCCCAGTCCTCGTCGCTTTGTTCGAGGAAGGAGCGCGTCAGCGTCACGCCCGCGTTGTTCACCAGCACGTCGAGCCGGGGCAGGGCCTGGATGCACGCGCGCACCTGCTCGGGCTGGCTGACATCGAGTTCGAGCGCCTGCGCGCGGGCGCCGCCTTCCTTCAGTTCGGCGACGATGGCCTCGAGCGCAGCGACTCGCCGGGCGGCCAGCAGCACGTTCGCGCCCGAACGCGCCAGCAGGCGCGCAAAGTGGGCACCGAGTCCGCTCGACGCGCCCGTGACGAGGGCGGTGACGCCCGTCAGATCTGCCTTCAACATGCTCAGTGCTCCTTCATGCGGCGCTTGATGCTCTTGGCCAGCGACCAGCGGTGAACCTCCGACGGGCCGTCGTAGATGCGGAAGGCGCGGATCTCGCGGAACGCCTGCTCGACCACCGTGTCGCGCGTGACGCCCAGGCCGCCGAGCACCTGCACGCAGCGGTCGGCGATCCGGTACAGCGCCTCAGACACGGCGACCTTGGCCATGCTGCTTTCCTGCGTTCCCTTGGCGCCGGTATCGAGCACCGCGGCGCACCAGTCGATCATCAGCTCGGCCTGTTTCAGGTCGATCTCGTTGTCTGCCAGCATGAATCCGACGCCTTCGTGATCGATCAGCGGCTTGCCGAAGGCATGGCGGCGACAGGCGTAGTCGGTGGCGATGTCATGCGCCCGGCGTGCCGTACCCCACCAGCGCATGCAGTGCGTCAGGCGTGCCGGCGCGAGGCGAACTTGCGCGTAGTCGAAGCCTCGGCCTTCTTCGCCGAGGATCTGGTCCGCCGGCACGCGCACGCGGTCGAGCGCGATGACGGCATGCCCGCCGGGCATCGAGTTGTCGATGGTGTCCAGAATGCGCTCGATCTTGATGCCGGGGCTGTCCATGTCGACGAGGAACATCGTCGCGCGTTCCTCGGTGCGGGCCATCACGATGCCGAAGCCGGCACCGACAGCGCCCGTGATCAACCACTTCCGGCCGCTGATCAGCCAGTCGCTGCCATCGCGCACGGCCTCGGTCTTGAGCATCGACGGGTCGGAGCCGGCGCCGCCATCGGGCTCGGTCATGAAGAAGGCCGAGCGCACGTCACCGGCAGCCAGCGGGCGCAGGAAACGCTCCTTCTGTGCCGTCGTGGCGACCCGCTCCAACAGGTGCATGTTGCCTTCGTCGGGCGCCATGATGTTGAGCGCGACCGGACCCAGCGGCGAATAGCCGGCGGCACGGAAGACCGCCGCGGTCTGGAGGTGCGTGAGCCCATGGCCACCGTATTCCGCAGGCAGATGCGGCGCCATCAAGCGGGCCTCGCGGGCCTGCGTGCGCAGTTCCCGAACGAGATCCTCGGACGGCCCGTGCCCGTGGTTGCGCGGGTCTTTCTCGTAGGGGATCACGGTTTCGCGCACGAAACGCAGGACGCGCTCCGGCAACTCCGCGGCGGCCGCGGAAGGCAGGTGTGGAGACATGGTGTGTTTTTCTGTTGAAATTCAGCCGGCTTCGCGCATCGCGATTTCGGCTTGTTGCCAAGCCAGCTTGGCCAGCGGCTCGACGTTCTTCGCCATTTCGACGGCCTGCGCCGACGATGCGGTCCCGCGCAGCAGGCGCCCCTTGATGCCATGCAGGATGGCGGCGAGGCGGAACATGTTGAACGCGATGTAGAAGGCGTAGTTGGGGATGCCGTCACGCCCGGTGCGTCTCACGTAGGCGGCAACGTAGTCGGCTTCCGAGGGCAGGCCGAGCGGCTCGAGGTCTTCGCCAAGCAAGCCATTCATGATCGATGGCGGCAGCCGGTACATCATCGCGTGGTAGGCGAAGTCGGCAAGCGGATGACCCAGCGTCGAGAGCTCCCAGTCCAGCACCGCCAGGACGCGCGGCTCCGTCGGGTGGAAGATCATGTTGTCGCAGCGGAAGTCGCCGTGCGAGATCGTCGTCTCGTCGCCCGCGGGAACGTGTTGCGGCAGCCATTCGACCAACCGGTCCATGTTCGGATCGCGGCCTGCGAGCGCGTCGTCCCGATACTGGCCGGACCAGCGTGCGATCTGCCGTTCGAAGTAGCCGCCGGTGCGGCCGTAGTCGCCCAGGCCGATGGCCGACGGATCGATGCCGTGCAAGCGGGCGATCGTTGCGTTCATCGCGTCGAAACAGGCCGCGCGCTCGGGCGCGGCCACCTCTGGCAGGCGCGGGTTCCAGAACACGCGCCCTTCGATGCGGTCCATCATGTAGAACTCGGTCCCGATCACGCTGCGATCCACGCACAAGGCGTGTACCCGTGGCACCGGGAACTCCGCTTCGTGCAAGGCTGCGAGCACGCGGTACTCGCGGTCGATCGCATGGGCGCCCTTGAGCAAGTCGCCCGGCGGCTTGCGCCTGAGGACGTAGCTGCGGCGGTCTGTGTCGACACGGTAGGTCGGATTCGATTGGCCACCCTTGAATTGACTGACCCGCAACTCGCCGGCCCGGTCGCCGACATTCGCGTGCAGCCAGTGCGCCAGGCGCTGCTCGTCGAAGCGAAAGGCTTCGCGCACGGGCTCGACGTCCTGCGCCAGCGCGCAATCGTCGCGCTTCATTGCGGCACTTCGCCTTCCATGGTGATGCGGTTGAGCACTCGCTCGGCTTCGCCGTAGTCGTGGACGGCGTAGTGCATGGTGCAGCGGTTGTCCCACATCACGACATCGCCTTGCTGCCACATGTGCCGATAGATGTTGTCCGGGCTCGTCGAGTGCTCATACAGGAAGTCCAACAGGGGGCGGCTTTCCTCGTCGGTCATGCCCTCGATGAGCTGCGCCGTCTCGCGGTGGCCGACGTACAGTGCCTTGCGGCCGGTTTCCGGATGGGTGCGCACCAGCGGATGCACGGCGGTCGGCAGGCTGGCCGCATCGGCGCCCATCATGCGGCCCAGGCGCAACCCGACGAACTTCACGCGCAGGCCTTCGAGCATGCGCTTCATCGTGGGCGACAGCCGTTCATAGGCCTGGTACTGGTTGCACCACATGGTGTCGCCGCCGTTGGGCACTGTCACGGCCGACAGGATCGAGATCTTGGGCGGGACCGGTGTGTAGCACGAGTCGTAGTGCCACGCCTCGGTCGATGCTGTCGCCTTGGGGATCTTGGTGACTTGCACGATCTCGGGATGGCCTTCGAGGTGCTTCAGCAGCGGGTTGGTATTCAACGGCTTGCCCCAGCGCCGGCCGAATTCGACCTGGGCCGCGGGCTTCAGTTGCTGGCCGCGGTAGATCAGCACGCAATGCGTGAGGAAGGCGTCGTGCAGCGCGGCGAACGTCTCGTTGTCGATGGAGCTGTTCAGGTCGATGCCTTCGACGCTGGCGCCGATGGAACCGGTCAACGGTGTCACTTTGAGTTTCGTCATCTTTGTCTCCGGGCTAATGGGTCAATCAATCAATGGTCAGAACGATCTTTCCGAAGTGCTGGGCTTGCATCATGTAGGCGTGTGCCGCATGGATGTCGTCCAGCGCAAAACTGCGGTCAATGGCCCAGCGGATGCGGCCGTCGTTCAGGAACGGAAGCATGTCGCGCGCGCAGGCCTGAATGCACTGCAGCCGCTCCTGCTCGGAGCGTGTGCGGAAGGTGACGCCAATCAGCTTCAGGCGCTTGAGCCAAAGTTGTTCCAGGTCGATCTGTGCGGTGCGCCCGCCCAGCCGGGCAATGTTCACGTAGCGTCCGCCCACCGCCATGCTTTGCACGTTGGCCTCGAACACCGGCGCGCCGACCAGGTCGATCACGACATCGACGCCGCGCTTCTCGGTCGCGGACATCACCTTCTCGACCTGTGACTCTTTCGAGGAATCAATACCCACCTCGACGCCGAACTCCGCCAGTCGCGCGAGTTTCTCTGCCGAGCGAGACATCGCCATCACAGGATGAGCCTTCCAAAGCGATGCGATCTGCAGCGCCGCCCAGGCCACGCCGCCCGACGCGCCGTTGACAAGGATCGACTCGCCCGGGCGCAACTGTCCGTTGGTGATCACCGCGTCGTGCGCAGTGATGAACGCGTTGGGAAACGACGCCGCCTCGATCCATGAAACTGTCGAAGGCACCGGCATGATGGCCAGCGGATCCGCAAGGACGTACTGCGCCTGGCACTCGCGCCCATGCCCCATGACACGGTCGCCCTCGCGCCAGGCGGTGACTTCGCTCCCGACTTCGGCGACTTCGCCGGCGAACTCCACGCCGACCGTCATGGGGTCGCCGGTGCGCTTTTCCTTGGCCTGCGTGATTTCGCCGCGGTTGAGCCCGGATGCGCGTACGCGCACGAGCACCTGGCCGGGCCCGACCTTGGGCCTGGCGATCTCCTGAACTTCAATGCGCCCGCCGTCGGGATGCGGAATGACTCTGACTGCCTTCATGTATTTCTCCGTGTTTGGGTAGGTTGCCGGCGTCACGAGGAACGAGCGCTGGCGCGTATGAGTTCGAGCAGCGAGAGCGCGCGTTGCGCGGCATCCTTCCCGCCCGAAACGGCGCCTCGCACATAGGCGGGGCGCAGGTCTTCGATGGCGCTGAGGGAAGCGACGCCCTCCGGGTCGGCTACGCTCAGCCGACGCAACTCGTTCACGATGAGAAGGTAGGTGTGCATGACGTCCTGCGCGGGCTGTGTCGCGCCGAGGCGATGCAGATGGGCGTTGAGCCAGTGCGAGCCGGCAAGCATCGACCCCTCGATGATGATTTCGTAGTCGTCAGGCCCGCACTTGCGCAAGGAGTTCTCGATGCGCTGTGCCGCTGCTTCATGTTCCTGGGGCTTCATGGCTTACTCCAAAGGGCAGCGTTGGTTCAGGATGGCCATGCATTCGCCGTAGGCCCGCTCGCAGGCATCGACGATCTCTTGCGTCGGCTTGCAGCCCTCGCGCACACAGGGATCGCGGTGCTCTTCGATGCGCTCCATCGCGTGCATCATTTGATGGACGTCCTCGGGCACCGGGGCCTCGATGACCGGGCGCCCGACGTGCAGCACATCGCCCAGCGCGGCGAACTTCGACACCAGGCGGCCGTCGGGCTGCGGCACCAGGTAGACACCCGGTTGCATCGCATAGGCCTCCACGGGCTCGGTCACTCCAGAGTGGTGAAGGGCGGCATTGACCGCATGCGTGCCCGACATCATGGTTGCCCAGAACCACAGCTCGAAATCCTCCAGCGGGTCGAGCCGTGCTCGCAACTGGTTCAGCTTGTTGACCTTGTTCAGATGACCTGGGATCTGCATGACTTTGCTTTCAGACGATGGAGGCGACTGTAGTTAGCCGATTCGGTCATGTCAACAAGTCCTATATAGGACAAGTACCTACGCTTGCTCTCTATTTACTTGTTGCGGTACGAAGAAGCAGTGCCTATAGTTGCGATGTCCTCTATAGGAGTCAAACATGCCAAGAAGCATCATCCTTCACCCTTCCGACAACGTAGCCACCTTGATCGATCCCGCCAGAGAAGGCGAGACCTGCTCGCTGCAAGGCGAGATTTCCGGTCAGGTCATCGCGCGGCAAGACGTCGCGTTCGGTCACAAGATCTGCATCTCGCCGATCCCCTTGGGCGCCAACGTGCTCAAGTACGGGCAAGTCATCGGTCGCGCCACGCGGGCCATTGCCCCCGGAGAGCACGCCCACGTACATAACTTCGATTCGGCTCGCGCTCGCGGCGATCTGGAAGAGCGCTAGGAATTCCGACCATGACCAAATCATTTCTCGGCTTTCGGCGCGAACACGGCCCCGCAGGCGTGCGCAACTGGATCGCCGTCATCTCGGTGATGGACAACTGCAATCCGGCGACGCGCGCAATCTCGCAAGCAGTGGGCGGGACCCTTCCCGTGACCACGCTGTTCGTGCGTGGCCAGTTCGGCGCCGACCTCGAGTTCGCGCTCGATTCGCTGGCAGGACTGGGTCGCAACCCCAACATCGCAGGCGTTCTCCTGGTGGGCCTCGAAGAATCGTCCACTGAAGAAGTGGCGCGCCGCATCCGTCCCACAGGCAAGCCGGTGGAAGTCGTTCACCTGCAGCCGAACGGCACGATCGAGTGCGTGGCGCAGGGAACGCGGCATGCGGCACGCATGGTGCTGCAGGCTTCGCAGATGAGGCGCCAACCCTGTCCGATGTCGGACCTGGTCATGGGCGTCGAGTGCGGGGGGTCGGACACCACGTCCGGCCTGAGCTGCAACCCGACGATCGGGCGCGTGGCCGATCGGCTGATCGATGCCGGCGGCACGGTCATCATCTCGGAGACGTCCGAGTTCATCGGCGCCGAGCATCTCTTCGCAGCGCGCGCAGTGGACGACACCGTCAAGCAGGCCTTCCTGAATGCCGTACAGGGCATGGAAGCCATGGCGGTACAGCGCGGCGTCAACATGCGTGACTCGCAGCCCGCGCCCGACAACAAGCGCGGCGGGCTCACGACCGTCGAGGAAAAGGCGCTGGGCGCGTTGGCCAAGGCCGGCAAGAGCCCGCTCGTGGGCGTGCTGGGCTACGGCCAGGCGCCAGCGCGCAAGGGACTGCACTTCATGGACGCTCCCTCGGGCGCGGTCGAGAACCTGACGGGCTTCGCCGTCAGCGGCTGCCAGCTGATCTGCTTCGGCACCGGCGTCGGCAACCCGATCGGCAACATGGTGGCGCCGACGATCAAGATCTGCGGCAACGTCAACACCGTGAATTCGATGCGCGACAACATCGACTTCGATGTCAGCGCGATCTTCGAGTCCTCGGCCAAGATCGCGGACCTGGGCGACCGGCTCTACGACTACGTGGCCGAAGTCGGATCAGGCACCCGCATCACGAGCGAGATCCTGAATATTCGCGAAACGGCTGTCAGCCGCTTCGAACGCAGCCTGTGAGTGCACCATGACCAAGCTTGAACGCGTCTCCGACGCCATCATCGAAGCCATCGAATCGGGTGCATTGCGCGAGGGCGATCGCCTGCCGTCCGAGGAAGAATTCGCCGCCCAGCACAGCGTCAGCGTGGGCACCATGCAGAAGGCACTGGCGCGGCTGGCGAATGCCGGCCTCATTCGGCGCGAGCATGGGCGCGGGACCTTCATCTCCGGTCACAAGGTGGCCCCGGCCGACGTGCGGCACCTGCGCTTTCTCGACGAGCAAGGGCTTCCGCTCACGTCGTATGTGCACGCCCTTGGCGTCAAGCGCTTGAAGCGCAAGGGCCCCTGGTCGGACTTCCTGGAGGGGGAGGCTTTTGTGCGCGTCGATCGCACGATCAATGTCGGCGGAAAGTTCGACCTCAGCAGCGAATTCTGGTTGCGCGAGGAAGATTTCGAAAAGCTCGGTGGCGTGGAGCGCCAGGAACTGGAAACCAATCTGCGCGAACTCCTGCTGCAACGACTCGCTTTGCCCACGCTGCGGGTCGATCAATGGATCCGCTTTGCGCCGCCCACCGCCGCCGCGGTCCGCTCGCTCGATCTGGACCCGGAAAAGCCGAGCTTCCTGATGGAACTGCGCGGCTACACGCTCAGCGACAAGCCGCTGTACTACCAGAGCGTCTGCGGGGGACCTTTCTCCGAGCGGCTGGTGATTGTTCGCTAGGTCCCTCACGTCGATTTCCTTCCATGACGAATCATTCCATCGAGTCCTTGACGGACTGGACCGCCCAGATCCTGACGTCGTGCCAGGTTCCGGCCGAAGATGCGCTGCAGGCGGCCCAACTGCTGGTGCGCAGCGAACTGCGCGGCTACGCGACCCACGGCATGACGCGCCTGCCGTCCTATGTCGAGCGCCTGCTGGCCAAGGATTTCAACCCGCACGCGCAGTTGCGCCACCGCGAGTTCCCCGGTGGCGTCGTGCTTGATGCCGACGGGGCAATGGGCCAGATCGCCGGCGCTCGCGCGGTCCGGCTCGGGTTGCAGGCACTCGAGCAATCCGCCAGCGTTCTGGTGGCTGTTCAGTCCTGTGGGCACATGGGCGCGCTCGGTGTCTACGCGCTGCAGGCGGCTGAAGCCGGCGCGATGTGCCTGGTCGGGCAACGTACCCCGCCGCTGCTCGCCATGGAAGGCTTCAAAGGAGCGGCGATCGGGCATAACCCGATCGCGTTCGGTTGCCCCGCGCAGGGCGAGTCGCCCATCGTCTTCGACATCGCCTGCAGCGTGGCGGCGCGTGGGCACGTATTGCTCGCCGCGCGTGAAGGGCGCGACATTCCTGCCGGCTGGGCTCTCGATCCCGAAGGACGCCCGACCACCGACGCCAAGGCGGCATTGGCCGGCTCGCTGCTGCCCATGGGCGGACACAAGGGCATCGGCATCGCGATGATGGTCGAGTGCCTGGCCGGCGCACTGGCGGCCACCGCCGAGTCCTTCGCGCCGGAGTGGCAGGACGTGCCGGCTTCCGGCGCCATGGGCCGGCAAAGCGCGTTCGTCTGGATGGTCAAGCCACAGGCCTTTGCGCCGCAGCCCCTGCTGGCCGACTACATGCACCAATGGATCGACCACTACCGGGATTGCGGCGGCGAGCACGCGCGCCTGCCGGGACAGCGCGGCGCCGAACAGGAACAGCGCGCGCAACGGAAGGGCATCGAACTGCCCGAGAGCCTGACGCGCGAGTTGACTGCGCTCGGCGCACGCCGGCAACTGGCTTTTCCCGCCTGACCGTCCCATTCACACAAGACATGACCAGCGAGACAACCCCATGAACGCACCGGTTTCCAAACTGCAACGCGAGGCCCTCGAGAAGGTGACTCTCGACGACCGCTACGCCCTCACCACCGGTCGTGCGTTCATGAGCGGCGTGCAGGCCCTCGTGCGGCTGCCAATGATGCAACGGGCGCGCGATGCGAACGCCGGCCACAACACCGCCGCGTTCATTTCCGGCTATCGCGGATCGCCGCTCGGCACCTATGACCAGGCGCTGTGGCAGGCGAAAAAGCATCTGGCCGACAACCATGTGGTCTTCAAGCCGGGCGTCAACGAGGAGCTCGGCGTCACCGCTGTGTGGGGATCGCAGCAACTGGAGTTCGATGCGGCCAGCAAGAAGTACGACGGTGTCTTCGGCATCTGGTACGGCAAGGGACCGGGCGTGGATCGCAGCGGCGACGCGCTCAAGCACGCCAACCTGGCCGGCACCGCGCCCCTGGGCGGCGTGATCGCACTGGCCGGCGACGACCACGTGTCCAAGAGCAGCACGCTCGCGCATCAAAGTGACCACACGTTCATGGCCTGCGGACTGCCGGTGTTCTTTCCCTCCAACGTGCAGGACATTCTCGACCTTGGCGTGCATGCCTTCGCCATGAGCCGCTTCAGCGGACTGTGGGCCGGCATGAAGACGGTGCAGGAGGTGGTGGAATCGGGCGCGTCGGTGCTGACAGATGCAGACCGCGTACGCATCGTCCTGCCCGAAGACTTCACCCCTCCCGAGAGCGGCATTCACATCCGGTGGCCCGATGACCCGCTGGGGGCCGAGGCCCGAATGATGGAGTTCAAGTGGCCGGCCGCGCTGGCCTATGTGCGGGCGAATCGCCTGAACCACAACGTCGTGGCGAGTCAGAACGACCGGCTGGGCATCATCGCCAGCGGCAAGGCCTATAGCGACACGCGACAGGCGCTGCTCGACCTCGGGCTGGATGACGCGGCATGCCGCGCGCTCGGCATCCGCGTGCATAAAGTCAACGTGGTGTGGCCACTGGAGCCGACCAGCGTCCGCGAGTTTGCCCACGGCCTGCGCGAAGTCCTCGTGGTCGAAGAGAAGCGGCCCATCATCGAGCAGCAACTCAAGGATGAGCTGTACCACTGCCCGCCGCAGCATCGCCCTGCCGTATTCGGCAAATACGACCACACGGAAGGGGCGGGTGGCGAATGGAGCCACAGCAGGCCCGCCGAAAGCTGGCTGCTGCGCGCCAAGGCCGACCTGTCGCCCGCGCTGGTGGCGAAGGCCATCGCCCACCGTCTCAAGTTCCTTGGCGTGCCGGCCGATGTGGCGGCGCGCATGGACGTTCGCCTGATGGAGATCGAGGCGAAGCAGCGGGCCACTGCGCAGGGCGACAGCCGTGGCACCGACCGCCTGCCATGGTTCTGCCCCGGTTGCCCGCACAACACCAGCACGCGCGTACCGGAAGGCTCCATCGCGATGGCCGGCATCGGCTGTCACGGCATGGTGACGTGGATGGACCGCTCGACGACCTCCTGGACGCAAATGGGCGGCGAGGGCGTGCCCTGGATGGGCCAGGCGCCATTCAGCAAGCGCAAGCACATGTTCGCCAATCTGGGCGACGGCACGTACAACCACTCGGGGCTGCTCGCGGTGCGCCAGTCGATCAACGCTGGCGTCAACCTGACCTACAAGATCCTGTTCAACAGCGCCGTCGCGATGACCGGCGGTCAACCGGTGGACGGCGGCCAGCTCGACGTGCCGGCCATGTCGCGCGAACTGGCGTCCGAAGGCGCCCGCCAGATCGTCGTGGTGACCGACGAGCCCGCCAAGTACGAGGGCGTCACCAACCTGGCACCGGGCGTGACCATTCGGCATCGCGACGAGCTCGACACGGTGCAGCGCGAACTGCGCGAAGCCGACGGCGTCACCGTGATCATCTATGACCAGGCATGCGCCACCAAGAAACGCCGCGAGCGCAAGCGCGGCACGATGGTCGATCCGGCCAAGCGCGTGGTGATCAACGAACTCGTGTGCGAAGGCTGCGGCGACTGCTCCGTGCAGAGCAACTGCCTGGCCGTGCAGCCTGTGGAGACCGAATTCGGTCGCAAGCGCAAGGTCAACCAGGACACCTGCAACAAGGACTTCTCCTGCGTCAAAGGGTTCTGCCCGAGCTTCGTGACGGTGGAAGGCGGCCAACTGAAGAAGCCGGTCTCCGCTGCCAAGGGAAAGGCCTCCATCCCGGACGCGATCCCCATGCCGAACCTGCCGGACGCCGCCACGCCTCGACGCATTGTCGTGGCGGGGATCGGCGGCACGGGCATCGTGACCATCGGCGGCGTGCTCGGCATGGCCGCGCACCTGGAAGGGAAGGGCGTGATCACCCAGGATGCCACCGGCATGGCACAGATGGGTGGCGCGACGTGGAGCCATATCCAGATTGCCGCGAGCCCGGATGCGCTGCATGCCAGCCGGGTCGACCTCGCCATGGCGGACCTGGTGATCGCTTGCGACATGGTGGTGGCCGCCAGCAAGACCACACTGGCCACGATGTCGGCTGAGCGTACCTACGTTGTCCTGAATAGCCATCTCACGCCGACCGCGGCCTTCGTCAAGAACCCGGACTGGGACGCACAGGCCGATCAGGCCGTCGCGAGGATCGCGCAGGCTGTCGGCCATGGCGAACTGGCCAGCCTCGACGCCGAACAGGTGGCCACCCAATTGCTGGGCCAGTCGATCTACGCGAACCTGTTGCTGCTCGGCTTCGCCTGGCAAAAGGGCAGGGTGCCGTTGTCCCATGCAGCGCTGATGCGCGCCATCGAACTCAACGGCGTGCAGGTGGAGAACAACAAGGCCGCCTTCGAGTGGGGACGCCAGTGTGCGCATGACATGTCGAAGGTGCCCTTGCGTGCTGCCAATGCCCAGGTGATCCAGTTCACGCGCAAGCCGTCGGTGGGTGAACTCATCGGCAAGCACGCGGAATTCCTCATCGGCTACCAGAACCGCGCCTACGCCGACCGGTATGAGACCTTCATCGCCGGTGTGCGCAAGAGCGAATCAGTCGTCGGCAACACGCGCTTCACCGAGGCCGTCGCCCGTTCGCTGTTCAAGCTGATGGCCTACAAGGACGAGTACGAGGTGGCGCGCCTGCACACAGGCGCGGCGTTCCGCAAGCAGATCGAATCCATGTTCGAAGGCAAGGTCCGCCTGGTGCATCACCTGGCCCCGCCGATGTTCGCCAGGAAGAACCGCGACGGCGAACCGGTCAAGGGCGAGTACGGCCCGTGGATGCGCAGTGCATTTGGCTTGCTGGCCCGGCTGAAGGGCCTGCGCGGCACGGCCTTCGACCCCTTCGGCTACACCGAGGAACGCACGCAAGAGCGGACGCTCATCCTTGAATACCGCCGCTGCGTCGAGGAACTGCTGCCAAGGCTGTCGGCGCAGAACCTGGACCTGGCGCTGGAAATTGCGAGGGTGCCGGAAGAAATCCGCGGCTACGGCCACGTCAAGGCGCGCAACGCCGCCGCTGCGAACACCAAGTGGGGGCACTTGATGGCCCAGTGGCGCGACCAGGAATCGCAGCCGCAAAGCAGGAAGTCGAAGGTGGCGGCCTGAACCGAGTCGTGTAGCACGCCATTCGAATCCTTCGCTGGCCGGAACGACGGCCATGTGACTGAACCATCCCCCACAGACCCACAGTGCGGCGAACGCCAGACCGCACAAGGAGACAAGCAATGTCCATCGATTCCTCCGCCGTGGTGGCACCGCCCCACGCAACGGTCCCGGCCAAGGCCCCGACCAAGCCGATGTCCAAGGCGTCGGCAATCACCGCCATCACCATTGGCGGCGCTCTGGAGTTGTATGACTCCGGCGTGTACAACTTCTTTGCCATGATGATCATCCCGCTGTATTTCCCGGTGGGAAATCCGCTCGGCCAGTTGTTGCTGACCTTTGGAACCTTCGGTGCCGGCTACCTCATGCGGCCGCTGGGGGGCCTCGTGATCGGCGCCTACGCCGATCGCCGCGGCCGCAAGCCGGCGGTGCTGCTGTCCATGTGGCTGATGGCCTTCAGCGCGCTGATTCTTGTCGTGACACCGCCGTATGCGCAGCTCGGCGTCCTCGCCCCGATCCTGATGATCGTCGCGCGCCTGGTCCAGGGCTTTGCGATTGGCGGAGAAATGGGCTCGGCGAGCGCCATGTTGCTGGAATACGCAGACGAACGTTCCCGCGGGTTCTACACCAGCTGGCAGACGGCCAGCCAGGGAATTGCCGCGGTGTTCGCCGCACTCGTGGCGCTCTTTCTCAGCCATTCGCTGTCTCCAGCGGCGCTCGAGTCCTGGGGCTGGCGCGTGGCATTCCTGATCGGCATCCTCGTGATCCCTGTCGGACAGGTGATCCGAAAGCGCCTGGAAGAAACGCTTCCTCCCGCGCCGCGCAAGAAGGCGGCTTCAGGCGGATGGCAACTGATGCGCCAGCACCGCCGCGAATTGGCCGCAAGCGTGCTGCTGATGACCGGCCTGGCCGCTGCCATTCACCTGATTGCCTACTACCTCCCCAACTACGCAACGTTCCAGCTGCACATCCCTCGCGACGAAGCGGTGTGGGCAGGCTTTGTGGCAGCGGCCATGATGGTGGTCTTCGGCCCCATCGCCGGACGGATGACCGACAAGGTAGGTCGCCGCAAGATGGTGTGGTGGACGCGGCTTGCGCTGCTGGCGATGGCGTATCCGGCCTTCGTCATGCTCAATGCCTTCCCGTCGCTGCCCTGCCTGCTGGTGGTAGTGGGTTGCCTGGCCATTCCCATGGCGATGACGTCGCCGCCCACGCTCGTGCTCGTGAGCGAGGTGCTGCCGCAGCGCCTGCGGGCCACGGGCATGGCCGTGACGTACTACGTGGCCGTTGCCGTGTTCGGCGGCTTCGCCCAGTTGTTTTCGACGGCGCTGATCCATGTGACCGACAGCCCCAATGCACCGGCGTTCTATCTCGTCGGCTGCGGCCTGATCTCCCTGCTTGGCCTGGCGGCCGTGCCTGAGACGCTCGGCCGGAAGCTGCAGTAATTCTTGGACGCCTACGGGCGTTCCGTTGGAACAATCCAGGAGACAACCATGTTCATCACCCGTGCCCTACGCCTGTCCCTGATGGGTCTGGCTCTTTGCGCGACACAGGTCCACGCCCAGGATGCGGCCCCTTATCCCAACCGGCCACTGAAGCTGGTGGTGCCCCTCACACCAGGGACGACGACCGACCTGGTCGCCCGGGAATTCGCCGACCGAATGGCCAGGAAGCTCGGGCAACCGGTCGTGGTGGACAACAAGCCCGGTGCGGGCGGGATCATTGCGGCGCAGGCGGTGGCCAAGTCGGCTCCCGACGGCTACACCATCCTGCTGATCAATTCTCAGCATGCGATCAATCCCGCCGCATACGACGCGATGCCCTACGACACGTTGCGGGACTTCACGGGCATTGCCCTCATCGGGGACGCACCCGCGGTCATCGCAGTGCCGAGCGCTCTCGGCGTGCGAAACCTCGGGGAGTTCATCGCCCTGGCCAAGAAGCGCCCGGGCGAGATCAACTACGGCTCGTCGGGAATCGGCAGTCAGACCCATCTGGCCGGCGCCTATTTCGCAACCCAGGCCGGGGTGGCGATGACGCATGTCCCCTATCGGTCTTCGTCGGAAGTGACGGCCGACCTGATCACCAATCGGATCCAGTCGGTGTTCACGCCTCCCGCATTCGTGCTCGGGCAGATTCGCGAAGGCAAGCTTCAGGCCTTGGCCGTTACCGGGCCCGAGCGACTGAGCCTGCTTCGCGATGTACCCACCACGACCGAAGCCGGCCTGCCGGCGTATCAGTTCGCCACCTGGTTCGGCTTCGTGGCCCCCAGCAAGGTGCCGCCACAGATCGTGAGCCAGCTTGCGCGCACGATGAAGGCCGTCCTCGACGATCCAACCCTCAGGCAAAAGTTTGCCGATCAAGGCATCACCCCGAGGTTTCTCATGCTTCAGGAGTTCGACGCGTACATCAAGTCCGAGATGGACCGCCTGGGCCCGATCGTGAAAGCGTCCGGCGTCCAGGAGAAGGTCAAGGACAAGGACAAGCGTTGACATGCAGCCGGCGAGGGACACAAACACTTGGCCATGGCGTTTGTCCACGGCACCACTGAAAGGAACGATGACATGCTGATAGGCGTGCCGGCCGAAACTGCGCCAGGCGAGACAAGAGTGGCCGTGACTGCGGAGACCGCGAAGAAGCTGGTTGCGCAGGGCCACACCGTGCGAGTGCAATCGGGCGCGGGCATTGCGGCCAGCCTCACCGATGGCGCCT
>NZ_JBFTNY010000046.1:0-13201 GCF_056397705.1 Variovorax sp. 05L425
ACACGGGCGGCATGTCGGTGGACTTCACCGGCACAGATGGTGCACGTGTGCTGAGCGGCGTGGCTTCGGGCAAGCTGGCGGTCGACAGCCAGGAGGCGGTGAACGGTTCGCAGCTGTTTGCGACCAACCAGAACGTGCAGGCCAACACGGTCAACATCGCGACCAACACGGCTGCCATCGCCAACATGGACGGCCGCGTGAACAGCGTGCAAGACTCGGTCTCAAGCCTTTCGCAACAACTGGAAGCGACGCACCAGACTGTGATCGAAAAGATCTCCACTAGCGTCCAGGCCAGCAACTCTCAAGTGGCAACCGCCGGCGATTCTTCGCAGGCAGCGGTGGCGAGCGGCGACAACGCAGTGGCCATGGGTGCGGGTGCAACGGCGTCGGCCAACAACAGCGTCGCGCTAGGTGCCGGCTCGCTGACTGGCAATCGCGAAAACATCGTGTCGGTCGGGTCAGTGGGCAACGAACGTGCGATCGCCAACGTGGCTGACGCGGTGATGGACACCGATGCGGTAAACAAGCGGCAACTCGACGCCGTCTCGGCCAGCAGCCAGGCCTACACGGACGAGCGCATCAACCAAGTGCAGTCGGATATCGACAGCGTTAGGCGCGATTCCAACGGTGCAGCGGCTGCAGCCATGGCGGTGGCGACGCTGCCGCAGTCGATCATCCCGGGTCGCGGCATGGCTTCGGCTGCGGTGAGCACCATGGACGGCGAGTCGGCGGTGGCAGTCGGCATCTCCAAGGTGGCTGAGAACAGCCGCTGGGTCACCAAGCTGGCCGGTACGGTGAACACCCGCGGCAAGCTCGGCGTCAGCGCAGGCATCGGATTCCACTGGTAAGCGGCCCTCGGGCTGATGCACGAAGGAGGGGGCGTCGCACTGCGCGGCGCCCCCTCTGATGCTTGTACTGCTGCCACAGCAAGCGCGCCACAGAACTTGATATGTGGGTTGGTGCTTTCCGACCTTTCTCATGTACCGAACTGAACACCGTTCTTACGATTTCCGTTCACCCCCAGTTGGGGAAACGCATCCACCGCCGCCTGATTGGCGCTATCAAAAAAATATGCGTGATTCACATCGCACCGGGAACTCAACATGACGGCCTTCACCACCGTGGCCTTGATCTGGGGCCTTGCACATTCGATTCTCCTTCGCAGACCGCCTGGTCCTTCGGTAAAAGACTGGCTTGACCTTTGTGGTACAGCGTCATGATTCGCTTGGTCGCCAAGAGGCGAGTCGGTGTGCTCGCATATGCTGCTGGGGAGCGCGAGTACGCTCGCCGCGTGCTGCGCTCACTCGGCTACGCACCGCTTATCTTCACGAACCTTGACGAGTTGACGGCCATGGGGGCCGACGCCATGACCCTCGATATGCTGTATGTCGGCAATTTGCCAGTCACAGACAGCAAGGGTCGTGAGGTCCTCGAAGGCGTTCGGGTTTCAATCGGTCCGGACGTGCCGGTTCTGCATGCAGGCCACCAGGAGGTACGCCCGAAGGTTCGCGGCGTCGCTGCAAGCCTGCCGCGTTCCTTCAGTGATTTCTACAAGCTGATCCGGTCCTTTATGAGCGCTCGCGGCTTCGAGAGCAACCGGTCTCACCTTGCGTGGGGCGTTTATGCCTTCGATCCGCTGGACAGGGGTGTTTCTTTTGCGGACCATAACGTGCAATTGGACGCTGCCGCGTTTGACATCGCTCTCGAACTCTTCTTCAACGCCGAGCGGACTTTGTCGCACAAGCGCTTGAAGCAGATGTTGTACTTGGACAAGCCTGTGTTCAGGAACAGTGATGACTACCTCACTCATACCATCACTGGCCTGGCCACTGATTTGCGGCTGTGTGGAACCTACGGGTGGAGTCTGGAGACACTTGGTCCCGCCGGCTATCGGCTGAGTCGGGTGGAGGCGAGCACGAGCGACCTCGGCGCAGAGACAGTGCCGCATCCAGTTGATCAGCTTGAAAGGCAGTAACGGTCGCGCCAGCGGCGAAGTGGGACTATCGAGTATCTGCAGACATGCGCAACGCCACTCGCGTGAAGGGCTGACGGCGCGGGTCACGGCGGTGACTTCTTGCGAAATCGCGACCTCCTAGAGTCGCCGACCTCACAGAGGGAAGCGACGATGACCGAACCCTTCACCACAGTGCCAGCTTTGTGCGGGCCGCTGCGCCAGCCTCGACAAATGCTTGCGGACCAGCGTTACGACGGCCACAAATCGATCCATGACGATGTCATGGCCGAAGGGCTGGGACTGCGCGCAGGGCCGATCGAGGGACCCACGCATTTCAGCCAAAAAGATCCGCATGGGCTTCGACACCCACATGGGCGACCACTATCCGTTCACCTTGGCCGACAAGTTGAAGGTGATCACTGAGCCAAGTCCGTGGTACACGCGGGAATCCGGTGCCGAATCGCCTTGGGGGCGGCCGATCATCCCGACCGAGATGATCAGCGTGCTGCTGGGTTCCACGTCCGCGCAATCGGGCCTGAGCGGGCGCAAGCCCGCAGTCGGACTGTTCGCTGGCCAGCAGATCCGGCTTATCAAGGGCCCGCTCTTCGTCGATCAGGACTACGAACTCGAGCGCGAGATCATTGCGCTCAGCGAAAGCGCACGCACCGAATCGATCTGGGTTCGTACCCACGTCTTCGACGCGGCGTCGCGTGAGCTGGTGGCCGAGATGATCCTCAACGGTGCAGTGATGAAGGCGTCCTACCCGACCTACGAAAGCGAAGCGCGCACGCTGGCCGGACTCAAGGACTGAACTGGGAAGCTGCAGTTTGCCGAGTAGCGGTGTAAGCTGCCCCTGTGAAACACCTCAAGACACTGATCCTCTCCAGTGCCGTTGGCTTCGCCGGTCTCGCCGTCTTGGCGCCTACGATCGCCTCGGCGGATACACCCACCAAGTCCAGGTCCTGCCATTGGGACCGCCAGACGGGTCGGATGATCTGCCAACGGGTCCGTTCACCCGACACCAGCGCGCCGCCGCCGGTATCAAAGCCGCCGGAGGGCGGGGCGCCAGCCTCTGGTTCGCCTTCATAGCCAATCCGATCGCAGTAGCTCCGTCGCTTGCCGCCGCCACCATCACGGTCAGGAGGGGAAAAAATGGAACTGGAAGAAGTCAATGCGCGACTCCGTGCGCTCGAGTTGAGAGCTGTCGCCCAGACCGCGGCGATCGCGGTGCTGCTGCAAGAGCAGCCCAATGCATCCGCGAAGCTGCATCTGGTCTCTGAGCATCTTGTTGACGCTCCACCGGCTCCCTTGTCTGACGAGGACCTCGTCAAGGTTGCGGCATACATACAAGCAATGCTTGGGGGCCCCTGGATCGACTAACTGCGATTCGACGGCGTCCCAATCTCACGCCTGCCAGGTCAGGGTTTCCCCTTTCACCCACCTCGGGTGGTGAGAGCGCCGCGCGTTCCTGTTTCACTGCGTACCGTAGCGCGCGAGGCCGCGCTCGCTGTCTTCGTCCGAACACTGCTCATGAACATCCCCGACCAGCCGACGGAATGTTCAGCGTGGTCGAGCCTGAAGCATCGAACCACTTTCAGAGTCAACAGAAATATGCAAACCATGAGCCTCGCTTTCAGGCCGCTTTCCAACGGCCAGCTTCTCGACTTGCCCGGCACGCTGCCGGTGCTCGACCCGGCAACGGAAGAAGTCATCGCCCAAGTGCCCGACTGCACACGCGAACTGCTCGATGCCACGGTGAAAGCCGCGCAGGCGGCCTTCGACGGCTGGAGCCGCACCACGCATACACATCGCCGTGAACGCATGGAGGCGTTCGCTGCCCGCATCCTGGAGCATGCCGACGAACTCGCGCTACTGCTCACGCGCGAGCAGGGCCGGCCGCTTCCCATGGCCAAGTCCGAAGTGCTCGGCTGCGCGCACTGGTGCCGCAGCTTCGCGCAGATGGAACTGCCTGTGGCCGAGCGCACCGACAAGGCCGGCATGGGCTGGACCACGCGCCGTGTGCCGCTCGGCGTGGTGGCGGCCATCGCCGCCTGGAATTTCCCGCTCATGCTTGCCTTCTGGAAGCTGGCACCGGCCCTGATGGCCGGCAACACCGTGATCCTGAAACCGTCTCCCTTCACACCCCTGGCCACGCTGCGCGTCGGTGAACTCGCAGCGGACCTGTTCCCACCCGGCGTGTTCAATGTGCTGTGCGGTGGCGACGCGCTGGGCCCGTGGCTGACGTCGCATCCCGGCATCGCGAAGGTGGCCTTCACGGGCTCGACCGCGACCGGTCGTCGTGTCATGGCCTCTGCCGCGCCCACCCTCAAGCACGTGACGCTGGAACTCGGTGGCAACGACGCGGCCATCGTCATGCCCGACGTGGACGTCGCCAAGGTGGCGCGCAAGCTCTTCATGGGCGCCTTCCTCAATTCCGGCCAGGTCTGCATCGCCGCCAAGCGCATCTATGTGCACGACGCGATCTACGACGCCTTCGCGCAGGCCTTCGCCGACGCCGCCACGTCCGCGCCGATGGGCCCGGGCACGCGAGAAGGTGCGATGCTGGGGCCGGTGCAGAACCGGCCGCAGTACGAGCGGGTGAAGGAACTCATTGCCGCAACCAAGGCGGCCGGCCATCGTTTCCTGGCCGGCGGCGACGTGCCCGAGGGCGCGGGTTACTTCATTCCGCCGGCCGTGGTGGACAACCCACCCGACGACGCGCGCGTCGTGGTCGAAGAGCCCTTTGGCCCCATCGTGCCGCTGTTGCGCTTTTCCGATGTCGACGAGGTCGTCCGCCGCGCCAATGACAGCGAATTCGGCTTGGGCGGCTCGGTCTGGTCCAGCGATGCCGAGCAGGCCCGTGCGATCGGTGCCCGGCTGGAGGCGGGCACCGTGTGGATCAACAACCTGCACCTGCTCGACCCGCAGTCCCCCTTTGCCGGACGCAAGCAGTCGGGCATTGGCGCCGAGAACGGCGTCGAGGGCCTGCTGGAGTACACGGCCATCCAAACCATGGTCGGCTGAGGCCGGCTGAACCTGCAATCCATCTCAGCGAGATTCACAAGAAATGCAAATGCAATCCAAAGCCGTCGTCTACCGTGCCGACAGCACCGCAGTCCGCGTCGAAGACATCCTGGTCGACCCTCCGGGCCCCGGGGAGGTCATGATCAAGATGGCCGCCTGCGGCGTCTGCCACAGCGACCTCTCTGTCACCAATGGCACGTTGCCGCTGCCGGCTCCGGTCATCCTGGGCCATGAAGGCGCGGGCGTGGTGTGCCAGGTGGGCGCGGGCGTCGCCGACCTCAAGGTGGGCGACCATGTCATCAGCAGCTTCGTCAACACCTGCGGCAAGTGCCGCTACTGCACCACGGGTCGGGCCAACCTGTGCGAAGCGGGCAAGCTCACGCCGCCGGGCAAGCTGACGGGCGGCCATGTGCGCACCAGCGACGCGCAGGGCCAGCCGCTGGGCGTGATGGGTGGTTGCGGCGTGATGGCCGAGTACGCCACGCTGCATGAGAACAGCGTCGTGAAGATCGTGCCCGGCGTGCCGCTGGACCGCTGCGCCCTGATCGGCTGCGGCGTCATGACGGGCTGGGGCGCGGCGTGCAATACGGCCAAGGTGGAAGCCGGTTCGGTGTGCGTGGTGTTCGGCGCGGGCGGGGTGGGCCTTTCCACCATCCAGGGCTGCCAGAACGCCGGTGCCAGCATGATCGTTGCGGTCGACATGCTGGCCAGCAAGCTCGAATTGGCGAAGACCTTCGGCGCCACCCATGTCATCGATGCCTCGAAGACCGAGAACCTGGTGAAGGACCTGCGCAAGCTCACCGGTGGCGGGGCCGACTATGCCTTCGAGTGCGTCGGACACGGCGAGATCGTGGCGCAGGCCTATGCGTGCTTGCGCAACGGCGGCACCGCAGTGGTCGTCGGGCTGGCGCGGCCGGAGAACACCACCACCTTGCGCACCGCGAGCTTCGCCTTCGAGGAGAAGACGCTCAAGGGCAGCTTCTATGGCTCGACCCGCCCGCGCTACGACTTCCCGCGCCTGGTGGGGCTCTACCAGGCCGGCAAGCTCAAGCTGGACGAACTCATCACGAAGCGCTATCGCATCGAGGAGGCACCACAAGCCTTCGACGATCTCGCAAACGGGCGCAATGCGCGCGGCGTGATCGTCTTCGACTGACGCGGTTGGATGGCGGCCACGCTGAATCAGGGCGCGGGCGGGGCGGAAATCCCGCGCTCCGGCTCTCCGGGCGCAGGCGCCCAGGCAGGGCGCTCCGTTCGCTCCGTGTCGACGATGACGAGATAGCGGCCGCCGCTGTCGACCGGCGTTTGCGTGGCCGGCAGCACCCACGTGGATGAACCTTCGGTGCGGGCGCGCAGATAGTCGGCGTCCAGCACACCGAAGTGGTCGAGCAGACGGTTCAGGCTCGCCGGAATCCGGATGCAGCCCTTGGACTGCACGCTTCCGAGGCGTGGCTCCAGATACTCAGGATCGGTGGCGTGCATCTGCAGCCGCATCGTGCTGATGCCGCCGTGCCCCCACAGTCGCTCGGCCTGTTGCCACCCGAAGTCGAACACCCTCATGCCGGCGAGTCCGTAGCCGCGAATGCCGTTCTCGTTGCGAGTACCTTCGGCGCGGAAATCGGGATTCGACGGCGTGTGTTCGTAGACGCCCAACGGGGTCTGGAAGTGATCGAACTCGCCGCCACGTCCGGTCGAAACGGGCGAAGCGCCGACCAGTTCGGGAGAGCTTCCGGCTGCGAGCCAATAAATGAAGATGGCTTGCACGTTCGGGCTGCGGTCGACCAATGCCACGTACTGTGCCGGCCCTGGATCGGCCCCGGCGCCCTCGAGCGCGGTGACTGCAAGCAGGCCGTATCGCTGGCTTTCGTCGGCTGGGACGTCCAGCTGGCGGTCGACCTGATCGCGGTAGGCAATGCGCAGGTCCGCGGGCCCCGGCTGTGCTTGCCCGATGCAGACGCCTCCAAGACCGAGGGCAAGAGCTATCAACGATGCGGCAATACGGCGACAGGAGGCGGACATGTTGATGTTTCGACTCTGCCCCGAATCCGCGGTTCGCCAGGGGGCGCGGGGTCCTAGGTGAAACCCCTCCACCCTGTGCGGGGGGAGGGCGAACCGGGTGCGCGACGTACGGTAGGCCACCCGTTGCAAAGCGTTACGGGATGCTTTTTTTATCGCTACTCACCCTTGCTCCGTCACCCCTCACCCATGAAGAAAACTCTCGTCAGCCTGGCTGCCCTGATCGCAGCCGGCGCCGCATCGGCCCAGTCGTCCACCACCTTGTTCGGCGTTGTCGACGCCGGCGTCAGCTACTACGAAACGACCAGCCGATACCAGAACTACCCACCGCGTTCCGTCCCGCAGCCGGACATCAAGCAGAGCCAGTGGGCGCTGTCCAACAGCGGCAACGCGTCGTCGCGACTGGGCTACCGCGGACAGGAGGACTTGGGTGGTGGCTATGCCGCCGCCTTCTGGCTCGAATCGACCCTTTGGAACGATGTCGGCACGCTCGGCCGCGGCGGTGTCTTCTTCGATCGCCGCTCGACAGTGAGCCTGCTCGGGCCATTTGGCGAAGTGCGCCTCGGCCGCGACTACACGCCGACTTTCTGGGACGACGCTGTCTTCGATCCCTTCGGCGTCGTGGGTGTCGGCACCAGCCTCATTGCCCAGATGCTGGGCGGGGCATTGCCCACCGTCTCTCTCAACCGGGGCTTCTATGCCCGCAAGTCCAATTCCGTCGGCTACTTCCTGCCGGGCAACCTGGGAGGTTTCTATGGTCAGGCGATGTATGCCTTCAACGAGAACGTGTCTTCGGAGCTGATCGAGGACGATCCCAAGGCCGCCAACATCGCGCGCACGGGCGGCTACGCCGGTGCTCGCGTCGGCTACACCCATGGCCCGTTCGACATCGCAGCCTCTTACGGCAGCAGCACCCTCGCCGACAACTTCCACTTCGGCTCGACCACGAAGGCGAACACGGCCAACCTCGGCGCCTCGTACGACTTCGGTCTGGTGAAGCTCTTTGGCGAATACTCGCGCGTCGACGTCAAGACGGACTTCGCGAACATCGCGATTTTCCCGTTCACGCCGGCACTGACTCCGCCGCTCGACGTGAACACGCGCAACTTTCTTTTCGGCCTGACCGTCCCGCTGGGGGCGAGCCAGATCAAGGTGTCATACGCGCAGGTGAAGGGCGAGTTCTTCAACTTCACGCCATACGGTCCGGTGCCGATGATCACGCCCGACCCGAAGGCCAACAAGTTCGCTCTCGGCTACGTGTACAACCTCTCGAAGCGGACGGCTCTCTACGCGACTTTCGCGGTCACGAAGAACGAGAACGGTGCGGCCATCGGCGTGGTCAACGTCGCCTCGGCGGACGTGGCGCCGGGCTACGTCAATGTCGTCAATTCCAGTGCGCCCGGCTATCGCGCGGATCGGGGTTACGGCTACGACTTCGGCATCCGCCACGCGTTCTGACGCCGCCGCTCAGGTCCCGAAGGTGTAGCGCATTCCGACCCACGCAGTGCGCGGCGCACCGGGCGACAAGAGGGTCGCACGGCTGACCGGAAAGTCGCCATTCGCGTTCGCCGGAAGCGCCCGTGCGATGTAGGCGCCGTTCACGGTGAAGCCATTGATTCCCAGCTGGCCGCCGGTCGTGTACTTGCGATCGAACAGGTTGGTGATCTGCACGAAGAACTTCAGTCCGGGCTTGGGCTTGTAGTCCACGCCGAGGTTGAACACCGCGTAGCCCCCGCTGCGCCCTGGGCCGGTGTAGTAGAGGCCATCGGGGGTGTCCAGGCCGTTCTCGTTGCCGCGCACCGTTGTGCCGCTCACAGCGTTCATGTCCGCGCCGACGCGCCAGTGCGCGTTCGGCTCCCAGTCTGCGAAGAGCTTGATGCTGCGCAGCGGCAGCTGCGGTATGCGGTCTCCGGGATTGATCTGGATGGTCCCTTCCGTGCCGGGGAAACCTGCCTGGGCGGAGGAATTGCTGCTGTTGCCCGAGCCGTCGATCGTCTCCGGGCTTTGGTAGGTCGCATCCAGCAGGCTCAGGTTGCCGCCGAAGGTCCAGCTGGCGGCGGGTTGGGCCTGCAGGCCCATCTCGACCCCCTGGCGCCGTGTCTTGCCGAAGTTCTTGAAGTAGCCAAAGCCGCTCGAGTTGTCCGAAACGAAAAGGATGTCGTCGCGATTGTCCGAGCGGAACACACCGAGGTTCCAGAACACGGTGCCGACCACTGTGCCGCGCAGGCCGGCTTCGAAGGTGGTGGTGACGACCTGCTTGAGCGGCGGGTCGCCGGCGAAGGAATTCGGCAGCTTGCAAGGGCTCGCGGGATCGGCGCAGCCCAACTCGATCGCCGTGGGCGCCCGGCTGCCCTGGTTGGCACCTGCATAGAGGGTGACCACATCGTTCGCCGCGAAGGTCAACCCGGCAGCAGGATTGAAGCGAGCGAAGGTGTAGTCACCATCCAGCGAACCCGGTCCGCCGCCGGGCGTGATGCCGTCGACATTCGTCAGCGAGGTGTGGTTGTAGCGTCCGGACAGCGTCAGGTGCGTCCGCGGATTGAACTCCATCGTGTCGGTGGCGTAGATGCTTCCAGTGCTCGAGCGGCTCGACAAGTTGACCCGCGCGTCGAAGGCGTCTTCGGAGTCTTGACTTCCGTCTGCAAAGGCGCCGGGGCCGAACACCGGCGTGATCGTGCGGTCGGGGTTGAGGTAGCCGAACTGCGTGCCTTGCGTGAAGGTCACGCGGCTGGCGTCGTAGGCGGCGCCGACGACGAACTGGTGCCCGACACTGCCCGTCTTCGCCTGTTTCGACAGCTGGCCCGCGAGGCCATAGTTGGTCTGGTCCGCTTCCGTCTGGTTGATCAGGCCGTTGCACCTTTCGTTCGGCTCTGAGTTCAGCAGCGCGTTCGCGATGCAGCGCCACTTGGGAAAGGGCGTATTCGACGCGTTCTCCCCGCTGGTCGGGAAACCCGTGTAGCCGGCGGCCGCCAGTGCTGCCCGCTCGGCGGCGTTGGGCTGGTAGACCGACTGGTCGAAGGAATCGTCGTTGACATCGCCGTTGAAGGTCTTGGCGTTGATCTTGCGGTAGTAGGCGTTGCCCGAGAAGGTGAGCGAGTCGCTCAAGGCCTGCACGGTGGCCAGGTTGAGGAAGGCGGACCGGTTTCGGGTGGTGTCGGGGATGGTGCGAACACTGCCCCAGTCACGCTGCAACGCGCCCTGTTCCTGCACGCCGTTGCCGGTCAGGTCGTTGTCGGCCAGTGCCAGCGTCAGCGACACATCGCCGTCCCGAGTCTTCCGTCCGACCTTGGTGAACAACTGGCGCAGATCGGAAGGCGATGCGGGGCGCCAGCCGTCTTCGCGGAAGGCGTTGCCGGTGACGTACCAATGCATGCCGTTGTCGGTGTTGTAGCCGCCGGTCTCGAACTCCGCGGCCGCACGGCCATATGAGCCACCCAGCACCTGGACCGATGTGCCCGGGAAATGGATGCCGTCCTTGGTCTGGATCGACAGCGCGCCACCCAGGGTGTTGAGGCCGAACAGGGGATTGCTGCCCGGCATCAGCGCAATCGACGCGATGGCCGTGCGCGAGAACAGATCCCAACTGACCACATCGCCGAAGGGCTGGTTCAGCCGCACACCGTCGAGAAACACCGAGAGCCCCTGTGGCGTGCCGAGCAGCGGAGATGCGGTGAACCCGCGGTAGTTGATATCGGGCTGGAAGGGATTGCCCTGGGTCTCGTTGACGGTCACGCCGCCGATTGCGCGGTTCAGGAAGTTCGACAGGTCGAGCGAATGAAAGCGCTCCATGTCGGCGCCCGTCGCGGTCTGCACGTTCGAGGGTATCTGGTCGCGCGGCACGTCGATGCCGGGCAGCGGCGTGACTGCGATGACGTTGATGGTCGGCAGATCGGGCACGGCCTGGACGACCGGGGCAGTTTCTTCGGTGGGCTCCGCCTGTGCGTGGGCCGCCAGGCCGTGGCACAGCAGCAGGACCGCTGTCGCCACAGGCGCTGACGAGAAAACAAGCGCGCGCGCGTGTCCGGACATGCTGTCTCCTCGGTGTTTGAACTTGTTATCGCGCATCACTGCGCGCCCTCGCACCAAGTTATCGCAGGACGTTCGAATGCGACAGGGAAGATTTCCCGACGTGGGCCGGCCGGTTCAGGCGTCTCCGGCGGGGATGAGGCCATGGCGAAGCGCCAGGTGCGCCATCTCGGCCGTGGTGTGGATGCCCAGCTTGTCCTTGATCAGGCTCTGGAGGTTCGACACGGTCTTCTGGCTCAGGTGCAATGTCTGGGCGCAGGCGGCCAGGGATTCGCCGCGCGACAGCAGGCGGAAGATCTCGAATTCGCGCTGGGTCAGCGAATCGAAGGCCAGCGACTCGTCGGCTCCGTCGACCAGGCGCCGGGCCAGTGCCGGGCTCAGGTAGCGGCGGCCTTCGCGCACGCTGCGGACCGCATCGATCAGGCACTCGGGCGGGCTGGTCTTGGAGACGAAGCCCAGCGCGCCGAGTTCGAGCGCGCGGTGCACCAGCATGTCGGTGTCGTGCATGCTGAAGACCAGCGTGCGCGCCTGTGCATCACGTTCGCGCAGGCGGCGAATCAACTCGAGGCCGCTGCTGCCGGGCATCCCCAGGTCGGTGACCGTGATGTCGGGCTCATGGGCCGCGAACTGCGCACAAGCCTCATCGACACTGGCGGCCTGCGCGACGACCGCCATGTCGCCGTCCTGTTCCAGCAGGTGGCGGTATCCCTCTCGCACCACAGGGTGGTCGTCGACCAGCAGGAGCCGTATCACGCCGCCTCCGCGCGAAGTTCAGGCGCCAAGGGAAGCTGCATGCGGATGCGCGTGCCGGCGCCCGGCGCGCTGTCGGCCTCGAAGCTGCCGCCGAGTGCCGCCGCGCGCTCCGTCGCACCGAGCAGACCGAAGCCGCGCTCCGGTGTCGCGACGGTGAAGCCGCGGCCATCGTCTTCCACGCTCAGGCTCAAGACCTGGGGAGTCGCCGTGAGCTCGATGTTCACGCGCGTGGCGTTCGCGTGACGCACGACATTGGCCAGGGTTTCCTGGGTCACCCGATAGATGGTGGTGTCGATCGCCTCGCCGAGTTGGCGCAGATCGCCCCGGGAATGAAACTGGCAGCGCACGCCGCTGCGCGTCGCCCAGGCTTCGCACAGCGATTGCATCGCGGCGACCAGGCCAAGCTGGTCGAGCTCCGCCGGCCTCAGCCGCCGCACCAGGCGCCGCACGCCCACCTGCAGCAGTTCGGCCGACGCCGCGGCGCGCCGCGCGGCCTCCCCGATCTGCTCGAGCGAGGACGAGCGCTGGATGTAGGTGGCCTCGATACGGATTGCGGTGCAATGCTGGGCGAACTCGTCGTGCAACTCGCGCGCCAGCGCCAGCCGCTCGCTGTCCTGGACGGCGATCAGTTTCTGCGCGAGTTCTCGGTTCTGTGCCAGCAGGCGCGCAGCTTCCTGGCGACGGCGCCGTGCGTACCAGGCCAGGCCCAGCGACAGCGCGACCAGCGTGAGCGGAACCTCGTCCACCTGCCACGCTTCTGCGCGCATGAAGATCGAGGCCAGGCGTTCGTGCAACTCCAACGCGCTCGACAGCAAGAAGGTCAGCACAGTCCCCACGAGTACCCAGGCGAGATCGTATCGACCTGTGCCGTTGGAACCCGGTCGCGACAGCCGCAATACAGCTCTCATTTGCCATCCCTCCAGATCGAGCACATGCAAGAATAATTCCTGTGTCGTTTCTCCAGGACATCCGTCAGTGGGCGAGGCGCGTCAAGCGTGACGTGGTCACGCTCTGGTTTGCGTATCGCCATCCAGGCACGTCATGGTTGCCAAAGCTGCTGGGCGCATTCGTCGTTGCCTATGCGCTGAGTCCCATTGACCTGATCCCCGATTTCATCCCCGTGCTGGGCTACGTCGACGATGTCATCTTGCTTCCTGCCTTGATCTGGCTCGCGATCCGGATGCTGCCGCAGGACGTTCTCTCCGACTCCCGGGTCAAGGCGGACGAATGGATGCGTCGCGGAGAAGGCAAGCCTCGCAGCCCTTGGGGCGCCGTGCTGGTCGTTGCGATCTGGCTCGCGGTCGGGGCGCTGGTCTGGGCATGGCTGCGCTAGGGCCTGTTAACACATGAATCACCCTCGCGCCGGGGCGGCAAGGGGTGCAGGGCTAGGCGCGGGCCGCAGCCCGGGGTGATCCCCCGGGCAAGGCC
>NZ_JBFTNY010000047.1:0-12477 GCF_056397705.1 Variovorax sp. 05L425
GATGGAGGTATCGGATGGAGGTATCGACGGCGAGGGCATCACGTCGCTGGCGCTGCAGCAGGGCGGGCTGGGGCTGGTTCTCACCCTCCTGATCGTGAGTGCACCGTCCATGGCTGCGGCGTTCTTCCGAGGAGTGCTCGGGCAGTTCCAGGCGTACTCGCCCTTCGGGATGCTGGGTCGCGAGGGGCGCCGCCGTCGCGGACTTCGGAGTACCAGCCGGCGCTGACGGATGCTGACTACGCCGACGCCGGACGAACCGATTCTCTTGGGGGACTTCGGGCCAACGAGCTGACGTTCTCCCGGGACATGGCCTTGCGCCAAGCGGGTAATGGTCCCCTGGAGCTACCAACGACTTCTGCCATCGGGCCTGCCAACTCGTCGGCCTCGCCCGCAAACGATTCCCGTGTCGTTCGAGACTTCGATCCGAACAACGAGTGGGATCCAGATGGCCTGGTTCCAGTCGGGGCCGATGGTTCTCCAATTGCCCAAGCTGAACGAGTTGCCGGTCCGGTTGCAGCCGCTGACTGGAGCGAACAAGCAAAGATGCTGACCAAGCAATCGGATCAATTGGCCAATGCTGCTGAATGGGCGCGCAGCAAGGGCATGGAGGCAGAGGCGAATGACTACCAGCAAGCTGCAAACAGGGCTTACTACGATGGTCAAGCGGCGTTGATCCAAGCCATCAGCATCAACGCCAAGAGCGGTGGCAGCACTCCTGGATCAACGCTCAACACTTCATTCACCCCCAACTGGAGCTATATGGGCATGAATTCGTCTGGAATCCCGCATGGCGCCGCGATCGGCAGCTTCAGCGGAAGTATTGGAGGAGGACTCTACGTCGGCGTTGGTGGGGAGGTCGAGCTTGAATACTCCAACGGTCAAATTGTTGGCGGCAAGGGAGGTCTCGGGGTCGGGTACGGTTATCACATCACCCGCAGCGCTGTCTCCGGAGCCCTTCTGAAAGGGCCTGTGTATGGGTACAAGCCGTCGGCAATTGCGGAATACGACCCGCAGCAAGCTGGGGAATTCCGATTCGGGCCATCGTTGACAGTAGGCGGCGGCATTGGACTTATTGGCGCTGAAATCTCGGGCGGAGTAGGCATCAGCACGAGCGATACGGGCAATCGCGGCTATTTCCAGCGTTCTTTGAACTGGACCACTGCGCCTGTCATCCCCAAGCTGGGAGTGGAGATCAAGGCGAACCTGATCGAGTTCAGTGTCAAGCCGCAGTTGCCCGCCTATAGGGAGGGCAAATGATGGGTTGGCGCGACTACCTGAGACGAGACGAAACGCTCAGCGACGAGGAAACAAGCCATCGTTTTGTACGGCGGCACCGGCTGGGCCTGTGGTGCGGGGTGTTGCCTTTCTTTGGTAGCTTCGCAGCCGGATGGCTATCCATGGATGGCAATCCGTGGTTTTTTGCTTGCTTTTGGATCTTCGGTTTGTCGCTGCTCGTATATCTCGGCCTCGTCTATCGCTGCCCGCGCTGCGGCACGGTTCCTAGCAGCAGCGCGCCAGGGACGACGGGCGTGCTGCTGTTCCCCAAGAAGTGCCCAAAGTGCAAAGCGCCTTTGCTTCCGAAGCATCGCTGGGCACAAGACTGAGTTAAGGGAAAGTCCTCGCGTACCGGTGGATGCCGGGCGGTCAATCGGCCGCTACGATGGGTCGACGGCAAGGCCGGCCACGGGGCCGGCCGTCGCCGAGCGGAGGATCACATCTTGACCAGCAGTCAACCGACGGACGCGCCGCGCGGCAGCAGCCGCGGCGAGCGCCTCATGTGGCTCACGACGCAGCGCGTGTTCTATGCCGGCCTTCTGGGCGCAGCGGCGGAGCGCAGCATGGGCGGCCATGGCATCTACGTGTCGCCGACCGGCGCGCCGCTGCGCATCCGCATCGGCGGCGGGGCATGGCAGAGCGGCGAGCTTCTGGTGGTTCCGCCGCAGGTGCCGCACCAGGTCACGACCGACCATCGGATGGTCCTCAATCTGCTGATCGAATCCGAATCGGTCGACCCTTCGCGCTTGCCGGCTTTTCTGCAGCACTGCGGTCCGGTGGATGCGCCGGCCTTCGTGCAGCGAGTCCGCGACGCGCATGCCCGATTGCTCGCGGCCTCCGACAGCGGCCGCTTCGACGGGTTCGAATTCGATGAACTCTTCTTCGACCAGCTGCTGGTGCCGCGAACGATCGATGCGCGCATCCGCGCCGTGGTCGATCGCATCAACGCCGACCCGGCGGCGCAGACCTCGGCCGAGGAATGCGCAGCTGCGGTGAAGCTGTCCTTCTCGCGTTTTCTGCACCTGTTCAAGCAGGAGACCGGCGTGACCTTCCGCGCCTTCCGCGCCTGGAAGCGCGCGCGCAGCCTGCTTCGCCACGTGCGTCAGGCGGGCACGCTGACGGACATCGCGCTCGACACCGGCTATCCCGATTCGACCCACTTCAGCCACTCGATCCGCCAGGTCTATGGCCTGCGACCCAGCGACATCCTCGCCGGGTCGCGGCGGCTCGCGGTGCATCAGTGAAACGCGCGGCCGGCCCCAACCTGACGGCCGACAGCTTCATCAAGGCCGTGGACAGCAGCACCCTCGAGTCCGACACGTTCGGCCCCTTGCGGTCACCCGACCTGCTCCAAAGCCGACGTTGATCGATTCGACGTCGGGAGGTCGGCGGGCCCGAAGCTCTGCGGCGACGACAGGCTACGGTCTTTGAGCGACGGGCCGCCCGTTGGCCGAGCGGAGCGACTCCGACTTGATCTGATGGGAGCCATCGGTGCGTCACGAAAGTGAAATGCAAGATTGATAGCGTCGCGGCTTTTGTCAATCTCACAACCTCTTACAACATCGTGAAGACCGCACGCTCAACCCGCATTCACTCAATCCTGATTTCATCGATCCTGTCAGCCAGTCTTGGCGCATGCGGTGGCGGTGGCGGAAATACCATCCCCTTTGTCGGTAGCTCCGGCACCGCTGGCAATAGCACTGCCGGCAATAGCACCAATACTCCCGGCGATGGCGGCGACAGCACCGTTGATGAAAGAACGCCTGTGCTCACATTTGCCGATCCGCAAAGTACCTATGACTTGAACAACTACACGCAGACGGGAAGCTTCGCTCTTCAGTACGCGACCAGCGGAACCAATCTGTTGAACGCGGAAGCTTCCGGCGTGACCTACGACAAGGACACCGATTCGCTGTTTGTCGTTGGCGATGGCGGTACCTCGGTCGTGCAGATAGCAAAGAGCGATGGTCATGTTCTCGATTCGATGACGCTCAATGCCGGCGATTTCGTGGACACCGAAGGCATCACCTACGTCGGTGGTGGCAAGTTCGTCTTGGTAGAGGAACGTCTGCGTCAAGCGGATCTATTCACTTATGTTCCCGGTGGAACGCTTCGCAGAGCAGACGTACAGTCCGTCAAACTGGGCGCGACGGTCGGCAATGTCGGTATCGAGGGCATTACTTTCGATACCCGGACGGGCGGCTATATCGCGGTACGCCAATCGCAGCCGACCAATATTTTCCAGGCTGCAATCAACTTTGCAGGCGGTTCCGCGACGGCGTCGGACGGCACGCCCATCTTGTCGACCACGGACAATCCGCCGGTGCTGTTCGATGCGGCGAAGACGGGCCTCTCTGCGTTCAACGACGTGTTCTCGTTCTCGAATATCGTGCCGAGCACCACGCCGGACTACGACAACGTCGTCATCATCGGCGCACCCGATGGAAAGATCGTCAAGACGGATCGCACCGGCAAGGTGCTGAGCAGCTTGTATATGAGTGCCGCCGCCCAGAACGAGGGCGTCACGATGGGCTCGGACGGCACCCTCTACGCAGTCGGTGAACAGGCTGCGGGGCCGAGTCTGCCGGGCCTCACCGTTTTCAAGCCGACCACCAGCAATTCCAACGTTGGCATTGGCAGCAATCTGTACTTGACGTTCGATCAAGCGGTGAAGGCGGGCGCAGGCAATCTCGTTCTCAGCAACGGCGCCGGTGATACACGCACGATTCCTGTCACCGACACATTGCAGGTGACGTTCAACGGCAGCATCATGAAGATCCATCCGAAGTTCTTCATGGTTGCCAACACCACCTACAGCATCACGTATGCAGCGGGTGCAGTGAAGACCACAGCGGGTAGCGATACCGCTGCCGTGTCCGATGCATCGACGCTCTCGTTCACAACGATGGGTACCGTGGACCAGACCGCCCCGACATTGACCAGCACGGCGCCGGTGGATGGTGCTACAGGCATTACCGGCAGTCACGTCACATTGACCTTCAACGAGATCGTTCAGGCTGGTACGGGCAATATCGTCATCAGCAATGGCTCTGATACGCGCAATGTTTCGATCGACGATACGACGCAAGTCAAATTCTCGGGCGGCCGGGTGAGCATCAACTTGACGACTCCCTTGCAGGCCAGTTCCCGCTACACCGTACAAGTGGCCAGCGGCGTGATCACTGACCTGTATGGCAACCTCTACGCGGGTATGACGCAGAGCTTCACGACTGCCGCCGCAGGTTCGCCAGCGCCCACCGTGCTGATCACGGAGGTGAACTCGAACGCTGACGGAGGTCAGGACTTCTTTGAAATCTTCAACTACGGCAGTGCCGCGATCGATCTGACCGGCTGGAAGTGGGGCGACAGTCACGCCGACGTCAACGATGCCAACAACAGTGCCGCATTCGTGGCCGGTACGATCCTCGCGCCGGGTGAACATCTGGTCGTTGTTCCGGGGGTGCCAGGGACAGACGAAAACGTGTTCCGCACAACCTGGGGGCTTGCTGGCACGGTGCCGGTGGTTGCGATGTTGAACATCAACAACGACGCGGCGAATCCGATCGGTTTGGGTAAAGGCGATGCGGTGATCATCTATGACGCAAACGGCAATGTCGTGGCCGCGATGAACTATGGCACGCCGATCAGTGCAGCGCAGGGTGACGGAACGCTGAAGACAATTCCAACGGCCACGGGTGCAGACGCCAGCCTCGCGTCCGCCGGAAACCATGCCGGCGCCATCTTCGTCGGCGGCAATGCGAAGGTGTCCGCGGTATGGGATACCGTTTCAACGTCCGCGCCAAACTATGTTCTGGCAGTGGTGGGAATGAACGGTGGCATCTCCGAACCGTCCAAACCTGCGTCGATCGGTTCTCCGGGACAGTAAGTTCCTGCTGCGGTGCAGCTTGAGCATGGTGAAAAGCCGCCCGACCGCGCCGGAGATTGCACGACCACGTACGTGGACTGCCGTGGGCGCTCGGATTGCCGCCTTGTCTTCAGACGGCTAGTCTTCGGCTCTGCGCGCTCGGAGTAGAAGACATGACCCTCCCAAAGAGTCCGGCTACCGCAATCGACATCCTGCTCGAACCAGACGCCAGGATGCTTGAGCACGCTGAAGGCAACAACGCTCGCCTGCTTCAGGTTTTCCCCAAGGGATTCGCGCTCGACGCGACCCACCGGCCGCATGTCACGCTGGTGCAGCGGTTCGTCCGCACCGCGGACCTGGACAAGGTGTATGCCGCCGTCGAAAAGGTCCTGGCTCGAACGCCATTGGGCGACGTCGAACTGGAGGCCTTCAGGTACTACTACATCCCGAGCCAGGAGATCGGGCTGGCTGGCATCGTCGCGAAGCCCACGCCGAAGGTCCTCAAGCTACAGGACGAGCTGATCGAGGCGGTGACTCCGTACACGACCTTGACCGGCGACTCAGGCGCGTTCGTCACGACACCCGACGACCCTGTCATCGATCCAATGCTCATTCAGTACGTTTCAGAGTTCGTGCCGAAGGCTTCCGGTGAACACTTCAATCCGCACGTCAGCACCGGCGTTGCGACGCGCAAGTACCTCGACGAGATGCTCGCCGAACCGTTCGAGCCGTTCAGCTTTTCGTTCGCCGGCGCTGCCATCTATCAACTCGGCCAGTTCGGCACTGCGGCCAGGAAACTGAAGGCGTGGAATTGAAGTCCTCCTGTGGGGGCATGAAGGAGCGAGCGTGACTTCAAACAGGCTTTCCAGTTGGAACGACTGTGCTTCGCGCACTGCGATCGTGGACTTTGTCGAAAGGGCCACCCGGCCGGGCAGCTCCGATTTCGTACCGGTGGCCGATCGGATCGCAACCTTTGACAACGACGGCACCCTCTGGTGCGAGCGCCCCCTCCAGGTTCAATTCTTCTTTGCTCGGAGCCGCCTCGAACAGTTGGCGCAAACGGATCCTTCCTTGCGAACGCGCGATCCGTTCAAGACCTTTCTCGAGCACGATATGAGCAAGGCTCCGCCCCTCGGGATGGAGGACCTGATGCACCTTGCGGCGACTGCGCACTCGGGCACGACGGTTGACGATTTTGGTCGACTCGCCCGGCAATGGCTGGCTTCTGCCAGGAATCCGACGCTCGCCCGCCTCTTCACGGAATTGGCTTACCAGCCGCAAATTGAACTCCTGCAATTCCTTCGCGAGAACGGGTTCAAGACCTTTGTCGTCTCCGGCGGCGGCATCGACCTCATGCGCGCATGCAGCGAATCGCTTTACGGCGTGGCGCGCGAGCAGGTGATCGGCAGCAGCATGAAGACACGGTTCGAGATGCGCGGCGGACGAGGCGAGTTGGTCAAGCTGGCCGAACTGGAAAGCTTCAACGACCGCGAGGTCAAGGTGAACAGCATTTCCCGCCATGTGGGTCGGCGTCCGATCCTCGCCTTCGGGAATTCCGATGGCGATCTCGCGATGCTCAGGTATACCCAAACGGGTGAAGGGCCGCGCCTGGCATTGCTCCTGCACCATGACGACGCAGAAAGAGAGTTCGCCTATGACCGCGACTTCGCTCTCAGCCCACTGGCGGAAGCACTCGACCACGCCGACGAGTATGGACTGCAGGTCGTCAGCATGAAGCGCGATTGGGCCACGGTCTTCGCGGCTTGACAGCCCGCAATGTGGATCAGGACTTGGTCTGCAATCCCGGAAACAGCTTGAAGGCGCCGTCGCGAATCATTGCGATGGCCTCTGCGCCAGTGAGCGTGGCGTCGGGTGAGACGGTCGGCACCGTGGCCCCCAGGGATTTCTCCAACGCCAACATGCTGTGCGTCAGTGCCTTGCCGAGCGTGGACAAAGGCAGATCCGGCGGAAGCAACGCGACGTCGAACTTCGGAACCGGCCGGGGCGCGACTTCAGGCCATTGATCCGGTGCTCTCGGCTTGCCGAGCGAAAGAACGGGAGCAATGTCCCGGGCCGAGGCGTCGCGCGCGGTGAGAGGGCGCCCAAGCGCCCAGCGCCGCCGCAGAGTCTGTATCAACGAGGTGTGGCGATATTCGTCGTTGACCACGGTGCGCTCGGGGATCCACGCCGAGATCGCGATGGCGGGCACCCGGGCACCGGACCGATCGAACTTGAACCCCATCTGGCCGGCTGGTGCGGTGCGGGTCGGTGGCACAGCAGGTGGAGGCGGGACATGGTCGTAGGTGCCACCCGATTCGTCGAATGCGACCATCAGGAAGGTATTGAGGTAGTTCGAGCCGCTGGACGACGACGAGGAACGGACCGCGTCGTACACCGACGCGAGCAGCGCGTCGCCGCCCAGAAGAGAGGACGGTGGATCGTAGGGCAGGTCGTGAAGCAGTGCCGAGATCGGCGGGTGCATGTCATTGTGGCCATGCCAGAGGTTCGGTTCGATGAACGAATAGGTCGGCAGTTGGCCTCTTCTGGCGTCTTCAAGGAAATCGGCAACCGTCGAGAAGTGGGTAGCGAAGCGACTGCGCAAGCGTGAGGCGTGAATGAGTCCGGTGAAGGAGGCCGGGCTCGGTGAATCGCAGTAGACGCGCCATGTCAGTCCCTTGGCCTCCAGGCGTTCGAACAGCGTCTCTGCCTTGTTGTGAACGGGAAAGGAATCGGGCGGCGACATGTTCACGACGTATCCCGAAGCCGTGCCTGCATGGAAGAACGAGCGGTTGGTGAAAGTCTGCGACGGCACCTCGCAGAACCAATGGTCGAAGACGGCGAATCCACGCGCCAGCGCCGACGTCACCGGCAGCTGCTCAGGCGTGTATCCGGTCATGATCTGCGCGTACTCATCGTATGTGGGCTGCCGTTTCATCTCGGCCGTGAAGGCGCTGATGTAGTCCATCACGAATCCGTCCATCGTCGGCCGCTGGCTCGGGTCACTCGGCGCGTTGTACGGAGCCACCATGCGCTCCAGCGGCATGAAACGGTTCTTCGGGTCCAGGATTCCGTAGAGGTCGGTGTTGATGTGCGGGTACTCCTCGCCCGGATCCGGCTGCGGCGTATTCATCGTGGGCGACACGCCATAGGGCACGACCTTGCGCTCGGCGCCATGCTCGGCCCATTGCGGGATGGGGTTGCTGAGCTCCTTGCCGATCACGCCCTCGAACGACTTGACTTCGCCCGGGGCGTAAAGGCGGCCGAGCAGATTGTCGAATGAGCGGTTCTCGAACATGAGCACGACAACGTGGTCGAGCGCCTTGCGTCGGTCGCTGCTGGACCCTTCCGCCCGCGTGATCTCGGGGAAGGCAACGCTGGCGGCTGCCGCACCGACGATCTCGATCACCTTGCGCCGTGTTGTCATCGCCCACCCCGCTGACATGAATTTCGACCGAGACATTGCCGCGCACTCTGGTGCGATTGGCTGGGTCGCAGAGCGGAAGACTAGCTTCGTTGCGCCGTTTGACAATCCCAGCGCCCACGTAGTCCACGTACGTGGGTCTCGGGTCGAGGACGGGACCTCGCGCTTTCCAATCGCGCTACGCGAGCCACTGCCCCGTTCTATGCAAGCGAATCAGCGTCGATCCGCCGCACATGGGCGATATGCGCAACTTTGGAGGTCCTAAAGGCGTTGAGGCCCGCAGCGTCGTAGCGAGCACCGGCTTGGTTTCCATCCAGATCCTCGAGTAGTAGTAGCTCGGTCTCGAGCAGCAGATCGCTAATGGTTCGCGGGTCGAACCCAGATAGAAATGCCTCTCCGGCAGCAGCGACGTTGCTCTTGAGTCTGCGAAACTCGTCATCGACTGCATGGTCCGGGTCAAGAATAGCCTCGTCAAGATACGTGAAGACCATCTCGCTTCCCGCAGGCGCGCATGCGGCAATTGATCGAAGCGCTTTAAGGTTTGCCTCCCGGGTTAGGTAAGTCGTGACGCCCAACCAAGAAAAAAAGGTGAGACGGTCACCCTGAAACGAAGATCTTGTCAGCGCCGTTCCCAATGCCTCCATCGACAGGTCGGCTTCGACGAATTCCACGGAACTGGGGACGGCAATGCCACAGGCAGCCAGGCGTTCTCGCTTCAGGCGCTGCGTCGCCGGATGATCGACCTCTATGATCGTCACGCCCTCCGCCCATGCAGGGCGCCGGCAGATGAAGCTGTCGAACCCTGCGCCGATGATGACGTATTGAACGATGCCGCTCGCTACGGCCTGCTTGAGCGCGTCTTCCGTGTATCGGGACCGAAGGATCACGCCCGCGTAGGCGGGATTGGATCGAAGAGCGAGGTCGAGACCTTGAACGCCATCCAGTGTCAAACCCGGCTTGGTGGCCTCTATGCGCGCCATCGCACGCTGAAGCAAGGCGGCCTGCGTCGATTCCGGGACAAGGCGATCTCCCCACGTATCGCTCAGGAGTGGTAGGGGGTCGTTGCGCGAATGAACTGCTCGCATGAGGGAGGTTGCAAGTGCCGTGCGGCTGGGTGTCGATGGGTTCAACAGACTCTCCAAGGTTGCTGACTAGACGAGCGAACGGCAGCTTACAACGAACCGTGAGGCTGCAATGGGCCCAGCGGACTGCTCGCGCGACGTGCAGAATGCGGCCGAGCTTCCAGTCATCCGCAGAGGGCGCCTACGAGCATGCGAATTCCTTCAAACGTCGCCGAGTTCTGGGCCGCCTTCTGCGCTGAGGTCGGAGAGGACCGCTCCGACCGGTTCTTTGAGGCATTCCACTTCGCCGACAACGAAGCCACTGCCAACGAACTTGCCGAACTTGTGCTGGCAGGCGTCAAGCTGGCCACTGCCAGTCTCCTCTGGTCGTTCGAAAACGCGGGCGGCTCCCCGCCCACGCCCGGCGCCCTCAGTGTGGTCACCAATTGGGACGGAAGGCCCACCTGTGTCATTGAAACTGTGAAGGTCGAGGTGCTACCGTTCGAGCAAGTCACCGCCGCATTCGCAGCAATCGAGGGCGAAGGAGACGGGTCGCTGGAATACTGGCGCCGCGCGCACTGGGCATACTTTGGCCGGGAGTGCGCACGTGTCGGCCGAGAACCAAGCCTGGCCATGCCTGTTGCGTGCGAGCAGTTCCAAGTCGTATACCGAACCAACGCATGAATCGAGCTCGTTCCAGTCAGGGGCAAACCCCGACCGCCTTGAACCGGCCAGGAGCCGACCCTCAGGACCGCAGCGGAATTGATACCTCTCACCGCCCGCTGCGGGTGGTGCACAAAGGAGACCAATGTGGACGTGAAAATTTCCCTCAGCGACACGATTGGCGAAGAGGAGGTTCTCAAGCTCTATCGAGCAAATGAGTGGTCATCCGCTGAAAAGCCCGTACAGCTACTGGCGGCGTTGAAGGGCTCCCACTCGCTCGTGACCGCGCGCGTTGCTGGCGAGCTTGTTGGACTCGGCAACGCGATTTCCGATGGGCACCTGGTCGTTTACTTTCCCCATATGCTGGTCCTCCCCAGGCTTCACGGACACGGCATTGGCAGAAAAATGATGCAGACCCTCCTGGAAAAATACGGAGACTTCCATCAACTGATGCTTACCGCCGACGGGCGTGCGGTCGAGTTCTACAAGCAACTCGGCTTCGAACGAGCGGGGCACACTGAGCCGATGTGGATATATGCGGGCCCAGACCATTGATGGACGGCCAACAGCCGTCAGCGGCTGCGGATTCAACCGGTCGATGCAACGGTTTGGCTGAACATTTCAGCAGGTGTTTGGAAGTCGAGGGTCTTCCGTGGTCTCTCGTTCAACCTCCGGGCCAACGCATTGAGCTGGGCTTGTGAGTAGGTCGAAACATCGATGCCCTTGGGAAGGTACTGCCTCAAAAGGCCGTTCGTGTTCTCGTTGGTTCCGCGTTGCCAAGGGTTCTGAGGGTCGCAGAAGTAGACCCTGATGTCGGTCGCCAGTGTGAAGCGCTTGTGGCCTGCCATCTCTGATCCACGGTCCCAGGTCAGCGATTTGTAGAGCTCCTGTGGCAGCTTGCGAGCATTCTTGATCAGCGCGTTGACGACCGTCTCCGTGTCCTTGCCGGCAATCTTCACCAGCATCACATAGCGTGTTTGACGCTCGACGAGGGTTGCGATCTGGCTGTTGGAACTTCCAAACAACAAGTCACCTTCCAGTGCCCAGGCACAGCTCGATCTTCAGCCGTGGCCGGGCGCTCGCTGATCGACACAGCATCGACGATTCTTCCGTGGATGTCTGTCTTCTGCGTGTGATGGCGCGACCTTCGCATGCCACGCGTGCGTCTGAGATGCTGCAACAGCTCCTTCTTCAAGGCCCCTCGGGCTTGAATGAACAGGCTGCGATAGATGGTCTCGTGTGACACGTGGTGGCTCTCGTCGCACGGGTAAGTATGCTTGAGCCACCCTGCAATCTGCTCCGGCGACCACCGCAGTTGGAGCTTGTCCGTCACGACGCGCGCCAAGGCACGGTTCTCGGCCAGCTTGCATTTCTTGGGGCGATGGGCCCGGTCCCAAGCTGCCTGGTCGGCCTGCGTTGCTCGATAGCATCCTTGACCGCCGTTGCGCTTGAGCTCGCGGCCGACTGTCGAGGGCGCGCGTCCGAGAATCGTTGCGATGGCGCGAATCGAAAAGCCAGCTACCACAGCGCGCGAGATCTCCTCTCGCTCGGCAAGAGTCAGCGCCAGGCTGGAACGGTGACGCTCTGGCGGCCGGATTCCGCCTGTCTCGGCCAGGATCTGTCGTATCGATCCATGGTGTCGATCGAACAACCCAGCGATCTGGTGAAGGGTCTGACCTTGCTTCCAGCGCTCCCACATAAGAGCCTTCTGGCTGTCCGTGTAGTAGGTCCGCGTTCGATACTTCATCTGCAACACTCCTTCTGCCAACGGCAGTCTTCAGTGTGTTGCATCGACCGGTTGAATCCGCAGCCAAGACCGGAAGTTCCGAGACAGGACCCGATTCGGGGTCCGCGGCAATGACAGCAGTCCGCGGCCCCGTTTCTTGCCAAATTTTGCCAAGCAGCATATGCTTGAGTCATGAGCACGATGAACGTATCCCTGCCGGACGCCATGAAGTCGTTCGTGGATGAGCAGGTGGTCGAACGCGGCTATGGCACGAGCAGTGAATACGTGCGCGAGCTCATCCGCAAGGACCAACAGAGGCTTCAACTGCGGGGTCTGCTTCTTCAAGGTGGCCGCTCAGCGCCCGCTGCCGAGGCGGACAAGGCCTACTTCGACGGTCTGCGTGGGAGGGTGCGCGCCGCGGGCAAAAAGGCAGGCCGGGACGGCGGCAAGAGGTGAAGTCAAAAAC
>NZ_JBFTNY010000048.1:0-11504 GCF_056397705.1 Variovorax sp. 05L425
GCCGGTGATCTCGGAGCGAATCTTTGTCTGTGTGGTCATGGGTGGGTGCCTCGTTGGATGGCGGTTGAGCGTCGGATGCCTGAACTTTACTCGACATTCAGATTGTTGACAATACGAATGTGCCCATGATTTAATCGAGGCATTGCAGCAGCGCTGCGTCAACGAGGCGGAAAGTCCGCCCGATCGGAGACAAGACCATGGCCCTTACCGCAAGCAACACCGAAGGAAAGCCGATGAATCCGCCCCCGGCACGCCCCTTGCCGATCCCCACGGCCGAAACGGCTCACTACTGGGGCGCGGCACTGGAGGGCAAGCTCAAGATCCAGCACTGCCCTGCCTGCTCGCGCTACCAGTTCTATCCACGCCGCTTCTGCACGCAATGCCTGTCGGAGGAGATCGAATGGGTGCACGCCAGCGGCTTTGGACGCGTCTACACCTATACCGTGTGCCATGTCGCCGGCCATCCGGCGTTCGAGACGCGTGTCCCCTATGCCATCGGGATGATCGAACTCGACGAGGGTGTGCGAATGCTGGCGGGCATCGTCGCGACCGAGCTGGATCACCTCGCGATCGGCGCGCGCGTGCAGGTGTGCTTCGAGCGCATCAACACCGAGATCGCCCTGCCGATGTTCCGGCTCTTGGGCGCAGATGCGGCCCATGCCTGACGGCGTTCGAGGCGCAAACAATTTCTGAAAACTGGAGACAAGATGATCATTGATTCCTTCGACGCCGGCGCCACGGCCTTTCCGGACCGCGTCTTCGTGCAAGGCGGCAGCATGCAACTCAGCTACCGTGAAGCAGCCGACGCCTCGCACGCCGTCGCCGCCGCGCTCGTGCGCGATGTGCGGCCGGGCACCCATGTCGGTGTTCTTTCGCCCAATCACCCGATGGTCCTGCCTGCGATGCTCGGCGTGATGCGCAGCGGCGCGGTCTTCGTGCCGCTCAACGCACGCGATTCGATCGAGGACATCGTCTGGTTCGCCAAGTTCTGCGAGATCACGGTACTGATCTGCCACGAGCAGTACGCGCCGCACCTCGAACGCATGAAAGTCGAGATACCGACGCTCAAGCGCGTGATCGGCCTGACCGAGCCGTTGGAGGCCAGCGGCCAGAGCATCACACAATGGCTCGACGAGTTCGCCGGCCAGCGCGTGGATGTTCGGCGCGAGCCCGATGACATCGCGATCATCAAGTCGTCCGGCGGCACCACGGGCCGCCCCAAGGCGATCATGCAGAGCCACCGCTCGCTCGAGACGGCCTACCGGGTCAGCAACCAGTTCATGCCACCGCGCAAGGATCCGGTGCATCTGGTCGTCGCTCCGCTCACGCATGCCGCGGGTGCGACGATGGTCGCGCTCGCCCGCATCGGCGCGCGCAACGTGATCGCGCCCTCGGCCGACTCGGGTGTGATCCTGGAGACGATCGAGCGCGAGCGGGTGACGCACATCTTCCTCACGCCCACCATGATCTACCGCCTGCTCGCCCACCCCGACGCCGCCACGCGCGACTGTTCGTCGCTCGAGTACGTGATGTATGGCGCGGCGCCGATGTCGGCCGACAAGCTGCGCGAAGGCCTCGCGCGCTGGGGCCAGGTTTTCGTGCAGTTCTATGGCCAGTCGGAAGTGCCCGGCGTCATCACCTGCCTCTCACGCAAGGACCATTTCGTGCACGGCGACCCCGAACTCGACAAGCACCTTTCCTCGGCCGGCCGCCCTTCGGGCGCCTGCGAGGTGGCGCTCATGGACGACGACGGCAACATCGTCGGCATCGGCGAGCGCGGCGAGATCGTGGCCCGCGGCGACCTGGTATCACCCGGCTATTTCAACAACCCGGAAGCCACCGCCGAGGCGCGTGCGTTCGGCTGGCACCACACGGGGGACATCGGCGTGTTCGACGAGAACGGGTTCCTCTCGGTGGTCGATCGAAAGAAGGACATGGTGATCTCCGGCGGATTCAACATCTATCCGAGCGAGATCGAGCAAGTGATCTGGGGTCATCCGGCGGTGCAGGACTGTGCCGTGGTCGGCGTGCCCGACCCCGATTGGGGCGAGCGCTTGACCGCGGTGGTCGAACTCAAGGACGGCCGGAACGCGACCGCCGACGAGATCGTCGAACTGTGTCGCAACCGCTTCGGCAGCCTGAAGACGCCCAAGCAGGTCGAGTTCTGGCCCACGCTGCCGCGCAGCCCGGTCGGCAAGGTACTCAAGAAAGATGTACGTGCTCAACTCGCCGCCGAAGCGGCGCGAGTTTGAAGGAACCGAGATGGACCCGAAAGCGCTGAGCGGCCGCTATGCCATCGTGGGCGTCGGCCAGGCCGGCATGGGCAAGGCCCAGGCGGGTGATACCGCCCTGTCACTGCAATGCGATGCGGCGCGGCAGGCGATCCTGGACGCGGGCCTGAAATCGTCCGATATCGACGGCGTGTTCGCTCACTGGGACGACCGGGCCGCCGGCCTTCTCGTGACGGAGTACATGGGCCTTTCGCCGAGCTATGTCGACAGCACCGTCGTCGGCGGCCAATCGAACCTGACGCACGTCGTGCACGCGATGGCGGCGATGGAAGCGGGCCTGTGCAACGTGGCGCTGATCGCCTACGGCAGCACGCAGCGCCTGGACCGCAGCCGCTCGCGCGGCGGCGCAGCGCAGGATGCGCGCATGCCGAGCGGACAATTCGTTCTCCCCTACGGCATGCTGAGCCCGATCGGCTTCTATGCGATGCAGGCGCGCCTGCACATGCATCGCTATGGCACACGCGCCGAGGATCTGGGCGAGGTCGCGCTGGCAGCGAGGCGCTGGGCGCAACTCAATCCGAACGCCGTCGCGCGCTCGCCGCTGTCGATGGAGGACTACCTGGCCGCGCCGATGATCGCCGACCCGCTGCGCAAGTTCGACATCTGCCAAGTGACCGACAGCGCCGGCGCGATCGTGCTGGTTCGGGCAGAACGCGCCCGAGACCTCCCTCGCCCGGCGGTGCTGGTGCAGGGCTTTGCCGAGAAGTACATCCAGCACGCCACGCCTTTCGGCACGGACGACTGGATCGACAACGGCGTGCTCGCCGAGATGGGCCGCCTGGCCATGGAGCGCGCCGACCTCAGGCATTCCGACATCGACCTCGTACAGATCTACGACGCGTTCACGATCAACGTGCTGATCGGACTCGAAGCGCTGGGCTTTTGCGAGCGCGGCGAGAGCGGCGCCTTCGTGCAGGGCGGACGCATCGCGCCGGGCGGTGCCTTTCCGATGAACACTTCGGGCGGCGGCCTGTCCTTCAACCATGGCGGCATGTTCGGCATGCCATTGATGATCGAGTCGGTGCGACAGCTGCGCGGTGAGTGTGGCGAGCGACAGGTGCCAGGGGTGCGCACCTGCCTGATGCAAGCGGGTGGGCTCGTGATGTCCGCCTACATGGTGATGGTTCTCGGCAAAGGTGACTAGCCGGGCATCACTTGGGCATCACTGGTCGTCTCAAGTGTCGGCCGCGGTCTGGCGCGCTTCGAGCTGCTTGATTGCTTCGCGCTTCGAATCTTCAATCAGCTTTTCGGCCGCTTCGGCGGCGACGTCCACATTGCCAGCCTTCATCGCCTTTTGCATGGCGCGCCAATTGCGCGCCGACTCCTTGCGGCGCGCCGGCGTAGCCAGGCCAAGTTGGGTGTATCGCAGGGTCTGACGCGACAGCGATGCCAGGATTTCGGCCAGTCGCTCATTGCTGCAGGCCTCGCGCAGGGCGCGACTGAGGCTGAACGATGTCTGGAAGTAGTCGGCGGCTCCGTCCGGGTCCACGGCCAACGCGTCGAGCGAGCGGATGTCGGCGTCGATGGCAGCGGCCAGACGCGCGGCCTCCTCGACCGAGAGCCGGGCGATCATCGCTCCAGACAGTTTGGAGCGGATCTCGAAGATGTCGGCGACCTCCTTGATCGAGAGCTGCGTGACGTGCGCCCCGCGATTGGGCAGGATGCGAACGACCGAGTCTTTCTCGAGGATGCGCAACGCTTCACGCACCGGGCCCCGGCTGACTTCGAACTGTTCTGCGAGAGCTTCTTCGCGTATGCGCTCGCCCGGCTCGTACTCGCCGTTTGCGATGGAGGTGAAGATGAGCTCGGCAATCTGCTCGGGAAGTGTCTGAAGCTGCCGCAGGGTGGCTTTGGCGCGCGCGGGTGCTTCGGCTTCCGTACGGCCGGTCTCGCCATTGGCATTCGCTTTTTTCGGGACATTCATGGAGGTCTTCGTCGTCAGATTGTTAACAAACTAAATGTTGCCATGCAATTAAAGCACAACGATCTCCTCCATGCTTCGACACATGGAAGGTCATCAGGCGAGATCCGCCGAATGGCCCCTGATCACGCACTCTATTTGGCGACGCCATCCACCAGGTGGTCGATCAGGAGTCGCACGTGTCGGGGCACTGCACTGGCGTCGCGCAGGCCGATCAGCAAGTGCCGCGTTGCCCATGAATCCTGAAGCGCAATCTGTCGCAGGTTCATCGAACTCAGATGAGGCTGGACTGCATCGCGCGGCAGCACCGCGACACCCAAACCTGCCGCCACCATCTGGCACATAGCGTCGAAGCTTCGAACCTGCAGGCGCATCTTCAGGCTGCGGCCCAGTGCCTTGGTTTCGGCCTGCAGGCGCTTGGCCAGCGAGGTGCCCTTGGGCAGGCTGACGAAGTCGTAGTCGATGGCTTCCTCGAAGCGCACCGTACGGCGGCGCGCCAATGGATGGCCCTGAGGCACCACGAGAACCAGCCGGTCTTCGCGGTAGTGGATCTGGTGCAAGCCCAAGGCGGGCGTGCGGTCGGCGAAGATTCCGATGTCGGCACGGCCGTCGAGCACCGCCAGCACCACTTCGCCGCTGTCTTCTTCCTCGAGCTCGATACGGATGCCCGCGTTTGCGCGGACGAAAGACGAGATGTCCGCCGGCAGGAACTGCGTCACCGCCGACGTGTTGGCCCACAGCCGCACGACGCCGACCAGGCCGGTCGCGTAGTCCGAAAGGTCCGCCGCCAATTGATCGACGTCGCTGAGGATTCGTTGCGCATGCGCCTGCAGTGCGTGGCCGGCCACTGTCAGGGTGATGCCGCGCGAATGACGCTCCAGCAGCGTGGCGCCCACGGCTGCCTCGAGATCGGTGATGCGCTTGCTGGCGGCGCCGACGGCCAGGTTCGCCAGTTCGGCACCCTTGCTGATGCTGCCGCTGCGGGCCACAAGGCTGAACAGCGAGAGCGAAAACAGATCGAGCCGGTGGAGATTCACGAAGCAGCGGTCCTCTGCCAATGAACAACCGTCTCGCTCGCCCCGGCTGCGCGCGCCCTCAACTGGCCGCAGCCGCCGTCGACATCCTGGCCGGCCGAATAGCGCAGCTTCGTCAGGATGCCCCGCTCGTGCAGCGTGCGAGCCAGCTGCTTGCATCGCTCCCACGACGGGCGACTGAACGACACGCCATCCACCGCGTTGAAGGGAATCATGTTCAACACGCCGTACTTGCCGGAGAGCAGCCTGACGATGCCTTCCATCTCCTCTTCCCCGTCGTTGACACCTTCCAGCAGCGTCCACTGGTATTGGATCGGGTAGCCGGTCGCCCGGGCATAGCGTTCGCATGCGGCGACCAGTTCCTCGGGCGTCAAGTTCGGCGCGCGTGGAAGAAGTTTTCTGCGTAGCTGGGCGCTGGTCGTGTGCAGCGAGAGTGCCAGCGCCGGCCTGACGCGCCCCTGCTGCAGCCGCTCGAACGCGCGAGGATCGCCCACGGTGGAGAACACCAGGTTCTTGTGGCCGATGTTGCCCGCCGTACCGAGGAGATCGATCGCCTCCATCACGTTGTCGAGGTTGTGCGCCGGTTCACCCATGCCCATGAACACCACCTTGCGCACCGGCCGGCGCGTGCGCGCGAGCGCGACCTGGGCAATGATTTCGGCGCTGCCCAGTTGACGCAGCAATCCGTCGCGACCCGTCATGCAGAACTGGCATCCGACGGCGCACCCCACTTGCGACGAGACGCAGAGACCGTCCCGGGGCAGCAGCACGCTTTCCACGGTCTGGCCGTCCGCGAGGGCGACGAGCAGGCGCTCGGAACCATCGGCGCCGGGATGGACGGTGTGGATGCGCGCCAGCCCCGCAAGTTCGGCTTCAATGGACGGCAGGACAGCCAGCAGGGACGACGGGAAAAAGCTCTCGGGTTTGCGCCTGCCGCTGCTTCGGGGCAAAGCATGGGACCACAGGCGGAGAATCCGGTGTTCGTGGAGGGGGCCTGCTCCGGCTTCCTGCAGTCGCCGTCTGACTTCATGGATTCGCGTCGACATGCGACGGATTGTGCACGGCAGTCACCGTCGAACCTACATGGGGCGTCCCGGCCCTCTCACACCGCCGAGGCGACGCCGTATCAAGGGGGCAGGACCAGCGGACCGCAGTTTTCATCGGTCACGAACACCGCAAGAAGCTTTGCCGGATGCGTCGGGTCGGGATTCTCGGCAAACAGGTGCAGTGTCCCGGGCGGCTCGAAGAATGTCTCGCCGAAGCGGTAGTCTCCCGGAGGCGTGCCGGCCAACTGCGAGCGAATCGTCCCATTGAGGATGACCGCGGTGACCGACCCCGGATGGCGGTGTGCCGGCGAGTAGGCCAGTGGCGGGAAGTCGACAAGCACCGTGGTGACGGACTTTCCGGGCACGTTCGGCAGCGGTTCGCATGAGAGCACCTTCGACGATGTCGCGGGCCGGGCTGCCTCGGCAGACCCTGCAGGGGCAGGTACCGACGCGAACATTGGTCGACCCACCGTGCTACACAAGGCGGCGAACCAGTCCACTGCCTGCCTCTTGCCGCCATGCGGAAGAGATGCCCAGCCGGCAGCAAGCACGAGTGACGCCCCGGCCATGGCGGCAATGATTTTCTGGCGACTGGCCGGCGCCAAGCCTGAAGTTGCGCTCATCGCTGCGCCTCCGTTTCTCTCGCCCATTGGGTTGATCTCCTTTCGTCGGCGCCTGCGGGATGCCTGCCCGACAGATTCGAGCTTAGGTCAGGGATGCCTCATGGCACAGGGCCAAGAAAAGAGAAAATCACTGGGCCATGCCAGCAAAGACCGATGTTGAACGTCGCTCTGTCGCCGAACTCGCGGAGGAATATGGCTTCACCGACGTTGACGGACGGATGCCGGAGAAGCCCCGCGAATGCCGGCGAACTAGAGACCCTGGGAACTCGCGCGGTCGCCCGCGCCCGACAAGCCCACCGCCGCCCGCGCGGGCTCCGCGTGCGCCTTACGCTGCCGCTCGCGGCTGTTGACCAGGTGAATGCGCATCGCCGCGCGCGCCGCATCGGGGTCGCGGCGCTCGATGGCCGCGTAGATGTCCTGGTGCTCCTGGTTGACCTTCTGGAGATGCTGCTCGCGCTGCTCGACGTTCAGCCATGACGAGGAGATCCGCGTGCGCGGGATCACCTCCAGGCCCAGGTGGCTCATGAGTTCGCTGAAGTAGTGGTTGCCCGTCGCCTGCGCAATCGCCAGGTGAAAACGGAAATCGGGGGAAACGGTTTCGCCGACGGTCGCCAGATGCTTCTCGAAATCGTCGAGCGCGCTGCGCATCTCCAGAAGATGCTCGTCGGTGCGGCGCAGGGCCGCGAGTCCGGCGGCCTCCGATTCGATGCTGGTGCGCAGCTCGAGCATCTCCAGCATGTCGAAGATGCCGCCGCCGCTCGATGCCGCGTTGCCGAACTGGAAGCGGCCGGGGGCCGCCGGCTCCAGCGCAAAGGTGCCCACGCCGTGGTGCGTCTGGACCATGCCGGCTGCTTGCAGGCGGGACAAGGCCTCCCGCACCACGCCGCGGCTGACGCCGTAGGTTTGCATGATGACCGCCTCGGTCGGCAGCCTGTCCCCGGGCTTGATCGCCCTGCTCTTGAGCTGTGTGCCCAGGGCCTCGACCAGTTCGTGGGTGAGCCCCTTGCCGGGCCGGCGCCCGCCCGGCGGAATGGCGCGCAGGTCGTTGTCCGTGGAGGTTTCCTCGAAGGTCGGCGAAGGGTCTTGCATGCGCCAATGATAGGACCGCGCATGTGATGGCCCGCAGGGACATGCGAGGAGTCTGTCCGTATGCGCTTCCGAGGCTTGATTTTTGTTGTCGTAGGACATCTGATGAAATCTCGAGATGAATTGGCTTGTCGACTGCAGCAATCGGCTACAAATATTTGGGTAAACCCCAATCAAATGGATGCTTGAGATCGGAGATATTCGAATCTTGTCATAGGACATCAGACAAGTTGATGAAAACCCTCGTATCCCACTCCGCTCCAAACACCCCGAAGAAAATTGCCCTGACCGGCGCCGGCGGCCAACTCGGCGCCGTACTGCGCAAGGCGTTGGTCGGCCGCGGCGTCCCCCTGCGCTCGGCCGCCGGCAGCAAGGCCCTGGTGCCCCTGGTGGACGGCGAGGATGTGATGCACGGCGACCTGCGCGACAGCGCCGTGGTCGACCGCCTGCTGCAAGGCGTCGACGTGCTGATCCACCTCGCCGGCACGAGCGTGGAGCGTCCGCTGCCGGAGATCATCGAGAACAACCTGCGAGCCCTCGTGGAAGTCTTCGAGGGTGCGCGGCGGCATGGCGTGCGTCGCGTGGTCTTCGCCAGTTCCAACCATGCGATCGGGATGTATCCGGTCACCGAGCACCTCGGCCTGGACTGCGCGCCCCGCCCCGACGGCTTCTACGGATTGAGCAAGGTGTGGGGAGAGGCCCTCGCCCGCATGTACTGGGACAAGCACGGCATCGAAAGCGTCTGCGTGCGCATCGGCAGTTGCGTCGAGCGGCCGACGGAGCCCCGCCATCTCAGCACGTGGTTCGGCCACGACGACTTCCTGCACTTCATCGACCGCTGCATCGAAGCCGAGGACGTGGGCTTCACGGTGGTCTGGGGCGTGTCCGCCAACAAGCGCAGCTGGTGGGACAACAGCGGCGCCGAACACCTGGGCTTTCGCTCGACGCAAGACGCGGAGGCGTACGCCGCTGACATCCTGGCCGGGCCGAACCCCCTCGACGCCCTGTGCCAACGCTACCAGGGCGGCAGCTTCGTCGGCCTGGACTACACGCGCGAGGACGCCCGCCCCCTCGCCAGGCATTCCATTTCTTGAATTTCTCGACAGACACAACGAGTTCCAGGAGACACGCAATGAAGATCAAGGGCATTCGCTGGTGGATGGTCGCTCTGGTTTCGGCCGGGTTGATCGTCAACTACCTCGCGCGCAACACGCTTTCGGTGGCGGCCCCCACGCTGATGAAGGACCTGAACATCACGACCGAGCAGTACTCGCACATCGTGGTGGCCTGGCAGCTCTGCTATGCATTCATGCAGCCGGTCGCGGGCTATCTGCTCGACACGATCGGCACGAAGCTCGGCTTCGGCCTCTTCGCGCTGGCCTGGTCGCTGGCCTGCGCCGCGGCGGCCTGGTCCACCAACTGGCAGAGCCTTGCCTTCTTCCGAGGGCTGTTGGGCCTCACCGAGGCGGCTGGCATTCCGGCGGGCGTCAAGGCGACGACCGAATGGTTCCCGGCCAAGGAGCGCTCGGTGGCGATCGGCTGGTTCAACATCGGTTCGTCGGTCGGCGCATTGCTCGCGCCGCCGCTGGTGGTCTGGTCCCTGTTGCACGGGCAATGGCAATGGGCCTTCCTGATCGTCGGCGCGCTGGGCATTGTCTGGAGCCTGGTGTGGATGCTGCTGTACCGCCACCCGCGCGACCAGAAGCGCTTGTCCGACACGGAGCGTGACTACATCCTGTCCGGCCAGGAGGCGAAGCACAGCGACGCCGGCGCGGCCAAGCGCAGCTGGACTGAAATGATCCGAAGCCGCGATTTCTGGGCGATCGGGATTCCGCGCATGCTGTCCGAGCCGGCCTGGCAGACCTTCAACGCCTGGATCCCGTTGTACATGATGACCGAGCGTCACATGAACCTGAAGGAAGTCGCGATGTTCGCGTGGATGCCCTTCCTTGCCGCGGACATCGGCTGCGTGCTCGGCGGCTACCTCAGCCCGCTGTTCCACAAGTACTTCGGGGTCTCGCTGTTCAACTCGCGCAAGATGGTGTTCGTCGTCGGCGCGCTGTTCATGATCGGCCCGGCCAGCGTCGGCTTCGTCGAGAGCCCCTACATGGCGATCGCGCTGCTGTGCATCGGCGGCTTTGCGCACCAGACGCTGTCGGGCGCGCTGTATTCCATCACCTCCGACATGTTCGGAAAGAACGAAGTCGCCACGGCCACCGGCATGGGCGGCATGGCGGGGTATTTGGGTGCTGCCGCGTTCACGGCGCTGTTCGGCGTGCTCGTCACTCAGATCGGCTACAGCCCCCTGTTCGTCGTGCTCGCGGTCTTCGACATCATCGCCGCGGTGGTCGTGTGCCTGATGGCCCGAAGCGGCGATCGGACGCCCAGCGCGCGTTGGGTGCCTGTGAGTGCAGGTGCGGTGGCCAAGTGAGCGAAGTGAGCAACGTGACCAAGCCTCTTTCCATCACCATGCACGATCGTGACAACGTCGCGATCGTGGCCAACGACGGCGGCTTGCCCGCCGGCACCCTGCTGCCCTCCGGGCTGAAGCTGGTGGACAAGGTCCCCCAGGCGCACAAGGTTGCGCTCGTCGACATTCCGGAAGGTGGTGAAGTCCGTCGCTACAACGTCACCATCGGGTATGCGCTGAAGGACATCGCCGCCGGCAGTTGGGTGCACGAACGACTGCTCAAGATGCCCGCGGCGCGCGAACTCGTAGGCTTGCCGATCGCGACCGTCAAGCCGCCCGAGATGCCGCCGCTGGAGGGCTACACCTTCGAGGGCTTTCGCAATCCGGACGGTTCGGTCGGCTCGCGCAACATCCTCGCGATCACGCAGACCGTGCAGTGCGTGGCGGGCGTCACCGAGTTCGCGGTGCAACGCATCAAGGCCGAACTGCTGCCGAAGTTTCCCAACGTCGATGACGTCGTGGCGCTGGAGCACACCTACGGCTGTGGCGTGGCCATCGACGCACCCGATGCCATCATTCCGATCCGCACGCTGCGCAACATCAGCCTCAACCCGAACTTCGGCGGCGAGGTGATGGTTGTGAGCCTGGGCTGCGAAAAACTGCAGCCCGAGCGCTTGATGCCGCCGGGCACCATCCCGCTGATCGACGAACGCAACGTGGCCGATGTCGGCGACAGTGCAGACAGCAAGCTCGATGTGGTCTGCCTGCAGGACGATGCGCATGTCGGCTTCATGTCGATGGTCGATTCGATCATGCGGCAGGCCGAAGAGCATCTCGAACGCCTGAACGCCCGTCGCCGCGAGACCGTGCCGGCGAGCGAACTGGTGGTTGGCGTGCAGTGCGGCGGCAGCGATGCCTTCTCCGGCGTCACCGCCAATCCGGCCGTCGGCTTCTGCACTGACCTACTCGTGCGCGCAGGCGCCACCGTGATGTTCTCGGAAGTCACCGAGGTGCGCGACGGCATCGACCAGCTCACCTCGCGCGCCACCACGCCCGAAGTGGCCGACGCCATGATCCGCGAGATGGCCTGGTA
>NZ_JBFTNY010000049.1:0-9300 GCF_056397705.1 Variovorax sp. 05L425
TCGCCCTGTTCAAGAAGCTGCCGCTCGCGCAGACGGCCGACGACTACGAGGCCTTGCTGCCCTGGAACATCGCGCTGCCAACTCCGTAACCCAACCCCGCACTTCATCAGCGTCGATGAACAGGGCGCGGTTTATTGACTGCTTACGTTTGTTCCTCGCACTATGAGTTTTTTCAGATCTCACTCCGCCCCCCGGGAATACCCCCAAGGCAAAACGCCAAATCTTGCCTACATTGCTTGTATGCAAGACAGCGAACACCTTGCATGCAACCACCCACCCTGGGAGATCCTCCATGCCCCGTTTCGCCAAATCCCTCTTCGGTCAGGTCGTCATCGCGCTGGTACTCGGCGTGCTGGCGGGCCTGTTCTTCCCTGACTTCGCCGTCAAGCTCAAGCCCTTGGGCGACGGCTTCATCAAGCTGATCAAGATGATCATCCCGGTGCTGGTCTTCTGCGTGGTGGTGCACGGCATCTCCGGCGCGGGCGACCTGAAGCGCGTGGGTCGGGTCGGCATCAAGTCGCTGATCTACTTCGAGGTGCTGACCACCGTCGCGCTCGGGCTGGGCCTGGTCCTGGCCTTCGTGTTCAAGCCGGGTGTCGGCATGAACGTCGATCCGTCGAAGCTCGACGCGGCGGCCTTGAGCGCCTACACATCGACCGCCGACAAGCTCACCAGCGGCGGCACGGTCGAGTTCATCATGAAGCTGATCCCGACGACGGTGGTCAATGCCTTCGCCACCGGCGACGTGCTCCAAGTGCTGCTCTTCGCGGTGCTCTTCGGCTGCGCGTTGACGCTGCTCGGCGAACGTGGCCGGCCGGTCTCGGTCGTCGTCGATGCGCTCTCGCTGGTGCTGTTCAAGATCATGGGCATCATCATCAAGCTGGCGCCGCTGGGCGTCCTGGGTGCCATCGCCTTCACCGTCGGCCAGTACGGCATCGGCTCGCTCAAGCAGTTGGGCATGCTGGTCGGGCTGTTCTACTTCTCGGTGCTGATCTTCGTCTTCGTCGTGCTCGGGCTGGTGATGCGCCTGTCGGGGTTCAGCCTCGTCAAGCTGCTGCGCTACCTGCGTGAAGAACTCACCATCGTCTTCGCCACGACCTCGTCGGACAGCGTGCTGCCGCAGATCATGGCCAAGCTGCGCCACATGGGCATTCGCGACTCGACAGTGGGCCTGGTGATTCCGACCGGCTACTCGTTCAACCTCGATGCCTTCTCGATCTACATCACGCTGGCCGCGGTCTTCATCGCGCAGGCGACCAACACGCCGATCTCCATGTCCGACCTGCTGACGATCCTCGCGATCGCGCTGGTCACGTCCAAGGGAGCGCACGGCGTGCCGGGTTCCGCGATCGTCGTGCTGGCCGCCACGTTGCATGCCATTCCGGCGATCCCCGCCATCGGACTGGTGCTGGTGCTGTCGGTCGACTGGTTCATGGGCATCGCGCGCGCGCTCGGCAACCTCGTCGGCAACTGCGTCGCCACCGTGGCGATCGCGGCATGGGAGGGTGACATCGACCGCGAGCGGGCCCATGCAGTCCTCAACGGCACGCATTCATTCGAGGACGACCCCCTGGCCGAAGCGGGAACACCCGAATCGCCCGTCGTCATCCAGCCGGCACATTGAGCGATATGACCGAAGTCACACCCACCACCATCGCCGAGCGCGTGGTCGAAGCCATCCTCGCGCAAAAGCTCGCGCCCGGCGAACGACTCGGCGAGCAGGCCCTGGCGGAGAACTTCGGCGTCAGCCGCACCATGGTGCGCGAGGCGCTCATGCAACTGCAGGCGCGGGGCTTCGTCGAAGTGCAATCGCGCCGCGGCTGGTATGTGGTCGAGCCCTCGGCCGAAGAGGCGCGAGACGCCTTTGCCGCACGCCGTATCGTCGAGGCCGGCATCCTGGCCGAAGCCGGCCGGCCGCTGTCGAAGGTGATCCGCAAGCTGCGCGAGCACATTGCCGACGAAAAGCGCGCCATCGCCGGCGCCGACGCCGCCACCCGCGCCTTCCTGCTCGCCGATTTCCACGTCTGCCTCGCCGACCAGATGGGCCACCGCCTGCTCTGCGACGTACTGCGCGATCTCACCGCGCGCACCACGCTGGCAGCAACACTTTTCCAATCAAGGCACGAAGCCGCCCAATCGTGCACCGAGCACACCGCCATCGTCGCTGCCCTCGAAGCCGGCGATACGCCCCGCGCCCGGCAACTGATGCTTGACCATATCGGCAACGTCGAAGAAGCCCTCCAGGTCGAAGCAGCGGCAGAACCGACCGACGACGAGCGGCTGCGAGCGACCCTGGCCCCCATCGCACGCCGGCACGCGTCTCGTTGAGGTCTTCGGGCGCGAGCGCGCCCTACTCGCCAAGCAGGACGTACTCGCTGTTTTTCCCGTAGCGCGGAGCGTTCTTGCCGGCTTTGACGCACAGCATGTCGTCGCATCGCGTCAATGCACCAGATTGCGTGGCGCGAACGATCGCGGTTCCAAACTCGGCGCGCTTGATCTCGTCCCTGCTCTTCCAGGCAAGGTAGCCCGAACCACCCGCCGCCAACACCGAGCCAACCATCAGGGCGATGGCGCACTTCCAGACCAGCCCCTGCTGCAGTTGGTGGAGCGCTTCACTTTGCGCTTGCAGACTGTGAGCTGTTTGCGCCGCTTGCCGCGCTACTTGTTGCAGTTCTGTCTTGCATTGATCGACGGCTTGATGCAGCCCGGCTTTGAGCGCATCCTGCGCCTGCGCGCCGATGGTGCCAACAGCCTCGCGCGCCAATCGCTGCCCTTCCAGGCCAAGACCATTGGCGGTCTGCCGCAATTGACCGCTGCTTTGCACCACTTCGCGCACGGCTCGCTCGCTGCGTTCTTCCAGCACGTCAACCAGTGCCGTCAACCGGACCGCCAACGCCTTGGTTCTATCGGAGTCCATTTTTCCCCCTGAGATTCAAATTGCCGATTCACATGCTCATCACCGGGCCGCTGCGGACAGGCGCTGCTTGCTGCATGGCGGCCTGTTCGGCTGGCTGTGCATCCAGTGCCGCTTGACGCTGGGCCTCGTTGTAGTCCCGGCCGGCCTGCAGCCAACTCTGCCCTTCCTCGGATTGCCGGAACTTCCACCCCACCGCGCGCATGCCCGCGATGTCGCGATTCATCGCCGCATCGGTCAGGCGCGTGAACAGGTCGTCCAGGGTATTGCGCGATGCGACGGGGTTGCCAAGGCTTGCTGCCTGCGTCTCGGGCGCCAAAGATGATCCGGCATCAGCGAGCGAACGCGGGCTCTTCGCGATCTCGCGATGCGGATCGAGGGAATGGAAGTCCCCGGACTTCGCCTGCCGCTCCAGCCGCACGGCGCGGGCATCGTCGAGTTCGGCAACGGTGCGTGGATCGGTGACGCGCGATATCGCAGGGCCCAAGGGGCTGGCCGTGACGCTGGACCATTCACGCTCGCGATGGTCGTATACGTAGTAGAAATGAAGGCCGCCAATGACGTCGGGGTCGGCGTGGGATCGGTCCTGCGATGCCACTGCAGTCGCCGCGGCGAGAGCGCTCATGTAGCGGCTCGTCGGCAATTGCGCGTCGTTGTAATGCACAGCGATATCGCTCATGGTGGCCGTGAGACGGTCGAGGCCCCAAGTGCGGTTGTCGAGCATCTGGTGCCACACGTCCTCGGCGGCCGCCTCGCCGCCGTGGCGGCGTGCGGCCTCTAGCAGGAGGCGAGGGGTCCAGGCGTCGGGGTCGATGCCGACCGTGCGAAAGGCATCGTCATGCGCGCGCTGAACATCGTCGACGGGCAGATTCAGCGCCAGGTCATGCCGCTTGTCAGCCATGTGAATTTGTCGGCGACCGAAATCCCGCTTGACTAAATCCTGGCCGAAGTTTTCCCACTCCCGCTCAGTGAGCGAACGACCGTCGTGCATACGCGCATGGTTCTGCGCGAATGCATTGGCGATGGCGCCCGGCATGTTGTCGTTGCGCACCACGCCGAGCGCGAGCAGACCATAGCCATCATTGCCAGGGTGCTGAGCCAAGTAGTTCCAGTAGAGCTCGCGGTTGCCGTCTTTGGCGTAGCTTTCGAGGATGTCCATGTCTTGCCGATTCAGTTCTGCCATGCTGCTTTCTTTCGGTGGTCAGCGGTAAGTTCAGTGGACGCGGTACTCTTCAGCAATCCCCGGGTGCGATCCTCGATGCGTTTCCAGTCCTCGAGGAAGATTCGTGTGTAGCTGAGCGAAAGCGCAATCTTGTCCTGTGGAATCAGGAAGTCATGCGTACATATGGCCACTCGGGGCGAATCATCTCTGAGCAGCCGATTCCCCTGGAGAGTGAAGCCATCGGGCTGCAAGTGAGAAGCGCATTTGATGACCGTGGTGAGCCGGCCCTGGGCATCGCGCACCAGATACCTATCCTCCTGGTCCTCCAGTCGCGCACGGTACGGGTGGCCGTCCTCGCGTTCCCGCAGTTTGGCGTAGGCGAGGAATCTTTCGCGACTGACGTAGTACGGCGTCAGACCGAACCGTTGCGGCTGTTCGTCCATCATGTCCAAGCGTTCGGAAGGATCCTGATAGGCGAGCGTGTTCTCGGACGCATGCGGACGAATCGCTTTCTCGAGCCGTCCCGCCATGGGGACACGATCCACATAGCGGGGGGAGATCGCGATTGACTTCTGGAAGGTCTCCATATCCTGCTGCGAGCGCTTGCCCGGAGCCAGCGGCTGGAGATCTGGCCACTGCACCATCAGGGTGAAATTGCCCTGGAAGTCCGGCCCCATCTGATCGCGGAAATAGTTGGCCGGAATCATGTAGCGATGCGGCCCCAGGCGAGCCTCGACGAGCTTGTCGTTGTAGCCTTCCCAGCGGTATTTGGCGGGCGGTGCCTTTGAGAAGGTCGAGGACGCCTCTGGGGGCACGGCTGCACACGCCGCAATGGCCATGCAGGCGAGCAGCAACAGGCACCGCTGCAAGCGGCTGCCCCAATAAATGGAGAGTGTCATTCTTATCATCGGTATTTCCGAAAGCTCCCTCGGCCCCGCCTCCCTAAAAGAAAAAGCAGAACCGCCGGGTCGTGCCTCCCAGCGACGACCTCGGTGGATGATACCCAGCGCCATGAGGCAAGCCCCCCCCCCCGAACGAGCCCAACACACCCAAGGGCGCGGTTAGACTTCCCTACCGCTCATGAACACCCCAGCCCTCCAGCGCGGCACCTTCCTCTTCCTGCTGGCGATCGTCACGATCGCGTTCGGCTGGATCCTCTTCCCATTTTTCGGCGCAGTGATGTGGGGCGTCGCACTGGCGATCCTGTTCACGCCGATCTATCGGCTCCTCGTGAAGAAGATGCGCGGCCAGCGCAACCTGGCCGCGATCACCACCCTGCTGATGGCCATGGTCATCGTCATCATTCCGCTCACGATCATCACTGTGTCGCTGGTCGAGGAGGTGGCGATCGTCACCCAGAAGGTCCGCTCGGGCGACATCAGTTTCACCAGCTATTTCCAGCAGGTCGTGAACGCCTTGCCGCACTGGGCGCTCGACCTGCTCAACCGCTTCGGCCTGGGCAACCTCGAAGGCTTGATCAGCCGCATATCCCAATCCGCTCTCAAGGGCAGCCAGATGATCGCCTCGCACGCGGTCGCCATCGGCCAGAACACCTTCGAGTTCCTGGTGAGCTTCGGGCTCATGCTGTATCTGCTCTTCTTCCTGCTGCGCGACGGCGGCGATCTGTCGAAGGTCGTTCGCGATTCGCTGCCGCTGGCAAAGCCTCACACGCACCACCTGCTCAACAAGTTCACGACCGTGATCCGGGCGACCATCAAGGGCAACATCGCCGTCGCCGCAACGCAGGGCATCATCGGCGGAGCGGCTTTTTCCTTCTTCGGCGTGCAGGGCGCCCTGCTCTGGGGCACGCTGATGGCTTTCCTGTCACTGCTGCCGGCGGTCGGCGCAGCACTGATCTGGACGCCCGTGGCGATCTACTTCCTGGCGATCGGCGCGATCGGCAAGGGGCTGGGGTTGATCTTCATCGGCGTCTTCGTGATCGGGCTGGTCGACAACATCCTGCGCCCCCTGCTTGTCGGCAAGGACACGCAGATGCCCGACTACATCGTGCTGATGTCCACCATCGGCGGCCTCTCGATCTTCGGCATCAACGGCTTCGTGATCGGGCCCGTGATCGCGGCGCTCTTCATGGCGGCCTGGGACCTCTTCGCTTCGTCGAAGAGCGACGAGGACGATGACGGCGCGCCACCCCTGAAGTCCTGAGCATCCCCGCGCCGTGCACAACCCATCGAAATGAACAACCAATGAATCGAAGCGGACGCAGCGTCCAATACGCAACCAGTCCCCTGCTCGCCAGCAAGACCCCTGTCTGGCGCAGCAAGTTCATCGTGGCCGCCATCGCGTTGGGCTTTCTCGTGCTGGCCGCGCGCGCCTTCTATGTGGAGGTGATCGGCAACGAGTTCTTCCAGCACCAGGGCGAAGTGCGCTTCGCCCGGACGCTCGAACTCCCGGCCAACCGCGGCCGCATCCTTGACCGCAACGGCGACCTCCTCGCGTCCGATATTCCGGCGCCCAGCATCTGGGCGATCCCGGAAGACGTCGACCCCGCCGATCCGGCCACGCAGCCGAAGTTGAAGAAGCTGGCTGAATTGCTCGGCATCCCGCAGGCGGAACTCACGCGCAAGCTGAATGACGACGACAAGAGCTTTGTCTGGCTCAAGCGGCAGGTGGACGACACGGTCGCCAAGCAGATCGCCGCGCTCGACATCAAGGGCGTCTACCAGCGGCGGGAATACAAGCGCCAGTACCCTGCCGGCGAGTCCGCCGCGCATGTGGCCGGCTTCACCAACGTCGAGGACGTCGGCCAGGAAGGCATCGAACTCGCTTTCGACAAGGAACTCGCCGGCAAGGCCGGCTCGCGCCGCGTGATCAAGAACCGACTGGGCGCCGTGGTCGAGGACGTGGGCGAGCAGGTGCCGCCGATCGAAGGCCACGACATTCAGCTCAGCCTGGACGACCGCATCCAGGCCGTGGCCTATGAAAAGCTGCGCGATGCCGTGGTCGCGAACAAGGCCAGGGCAGGCAGCGCCGTCGTGGTCGACGCCACCACCGGCGAACTGCTCGCGATGGCCAACTACCCGAGCTTCGACCCCAACGACCGGCACAACCTGACTGGCGAGCAGTTGCGCAACCGTGCAATGACCGACGTGTTCGAACCCGGATCGACGATGAAGCCCATCACCGTCGCCACGGCGCTCGAACTCGGTCGCGTCACACCGCAGACGATCATCGACACCAACCCCGGCCGGATCACCGTGTCCGGCGCGACGATCCACGACGACGAGAACTTCGGCGTGCTGACAGTGGAAGGCGTGATCCAGAAATCGAGCAACGTCGGCGCGACCAAGATCTCGCAGCGCATGACGCCCAAGGAGATGTGGGATTCGTACACCTCGCTCGGGTTCGGGCAGAAGCCGCAGACCGTATTCCCGGGTGCCGTGACCGGGCGCCTGCGGCCGTACAAGTCGTGGCGCCCGATCGAGCAGGCCACGATGTCCTACGGCTACGGCTTGTCGGCCTCGCTGTTCCAGATCGCCCATGCCTACACGGCGTTCGCCAACGGCGGCAAGGTCATTCCGATCACGATGCTGAAGGCCGAAGAGCCGCCGGTGGGCGTGCCGGTGTTCTCCGCGCTGGTGGCGAGCCAGGTGCGCAAGATGATGCACATGGCCGCGGCGCCCGGCGGCACCGCGCCACTCGCGCAGACTGAAGGCTATTCGGTCGGCGGCAAGACCGGCACCGCCCACAAGCAGGTCGGCAAGGGCTACGCCAGCAACAAGTACCGCGCCTGGTACACCGGCATGTCGCCCATCGACAAGCCGCGCGTCATCGTCGCGGTGATGATCGATGAGCCGAGCGCGGGCAAGTACTTCGGCGGGCTGGTGGCGGCGCCGGTGTTCAGCCAGGTGGTGCAGCAGACGTTGCGGATTTTGAATGTGCTGCCCGATTTGCCGGTGGCTTCGCAGGCGCATTAGAGGGTGCAGAAGGCTTGATCTGAATCGTGCACTGGGCCGAAGCGATCAGTTCAATCTTTTAGGAAGGACAATTTCTCTAATAGAAGAACCACATGTATGCAATGAACGCCACCGCCACGATCACTATCGACCAGTAGGCGATTTTCTGAACCTTGCTCAGAGAGTCATACCTCTCCTTGCTCATATTTGGCACACCCATTGCGTCTCCGTTACTTTGAATTTTTTGACTTCAGTTCGAAGCCGTATCCGGCCGGAGAAGTCTGAACACCAGGGGGGAACGAAATCCCCAGTTCGATTGCAGTCTTGCCCCCATAAGAATGGCTTAAGCCACCGCCGACACCAAGAAGGGGGATAGGTGTCGGGGCGAATCCGCCCAATTGAGCGCCGCCGCCGGCAAGAAACTCGCTGGTATCAGTTACACCCCTGCCGTCAATGATTCGGCCCACGAGCAGCGTCACACCTGGCTTCGCTGAATAGGCAGGATAGCTGCGGCTCAAGGACCACTGCCCAGACACTTCGCCATTATGAAGATTCACCGCAATGCCCCCGGACGCCACGTAGAGCCCGACCTGCACACCGACGTAGTCGGGCATGTTCGCCCCTTGCCGATACTGCACTCCAGCTGAGTACTCTCCCGTGTTCCACCCAGGCGCAAATGGACTGCTGGCCGGACCTTGAGGCAACTCCCCAAGGCTTTGCGCGTTCATTCGAACACTCGCTTGTAGCGCGGATTGGGACGCGTAGTAAGCCCTTTGCGCAACATCACGGTAGCCGTTTGCCTCGACATTCAATCCGCGACTGCGCGCCCATTGCTCCGCGTCCTGCAATTGGTTCGCGTCGTGCGACAGCCGGGCTGCCTGCGTCTTGTAGTCCCAGGCGGTTGGTGATGTGTTTGTTTCCTGCACAGCGGGGGACATTCGTCCCATTTGAACGTTGACCAAAGCCCCCGGCCCATAGGCCCGATTCAAAAGATCAGGAATTTCTCGGTCGAGGAAGGCGGACGCGCCATCGTCGAACTTGGACAAAGGTGCCGGAGCGGCTCTTCCCGAGTTGCTTCGCTCAGAATCCGTCAGCGCCGTTTGGTACCCAGAGGTCACCAGCGGCTGCCCCCGGCCACTTCCGCCGCCCAGCATCCCGAAAGGCGAGTACGCCTGGAACTGCCCGAGCACTCCTCGGAAGAACGCCGCAGCCATGGACGGTGCACTCACGATCAGGAGGGTGAGAACCAGCCCCAGCCCGCCCTGCTGCAGCGCCAGCGACGTGATGCCCTCGCCGTCGATACCTCCATC
>NZ_JBFTNY010000050.1:0-9151 GCF_056397705.1 Variovorax sp. 05L425
CACCGATGTAGTCGTCAAGGCACTCTGGCAGCAGAGTGACCTGCTGACGGTCCTCGCCTTCGATGAATCGCTTCATGGGCCACCACCTCGTTCAGACGGATTGGCTCAATATAGGTGACCATCAAGGGAGTTTCCACACAGCCTCGGCCGCCTGTAGCCGGTCGGTGGCGAACCAGACATTGGCTGCCGCTCGATGGAGGGGTTATACGCCAGGCATGCCTCCGCCGAGCTGCTCGGCAAGCGCGACGATGATGCCCTCTGGCCCGCGGATGTAGGCCAGACGGTACGTATCCGCGTACTGCATTTCGCCGATGAGTTCGGCCCCGTGGTCGCGCATGCTCGCGACGATAGCGTCGATGTCATCGACGGCGAACATGATGCGACGGATGCCCAGCGTGTTCACCGGTGGGTCCACGGGACCAAACCTGATCGCGTTGGGCGTGTGGAACTTGTCCAGCTCAATGCCCTGTCCATCGGGAGTCCTCATCATCGCGAGAGTGGCGCGGACATCCTTGAGCCCGATCAGTCGTCCGACCAAAGGCCCTTCGACTGTCGTTTCGCCCTCGAGCTTGAGGCCCAGTTCGATGAAAAACGCCTTGGTGGCTTCAAGATCGTCGACAACGATAAGGACGTTGTCCATGCGTTTAAGCGTCATACCTCTCCTCACTTTGGAGCCCAAGTTGGAGGCCATCAACATCCCCCGAGGGGGTGACCTAAAGCGGTCGTTCGCTAAGGACCGCTCCTGGCGACTGCGGTAGCACGCGAGCATAGGCCCAGATACCACTTCCGTTGCACCGGGGCCGGGCGCAATCGGTCGACGTGCAACCAACAGATGCCCATCGATATACTGCGCCCCATCACGTCAAAAAAGGCGTGATCGGGTTTGGAAGCCCGAAGCAATCTGAGAACGCAAGCCGCAGTCGTCCCGCACAGGGACTGCGGCTTCGCTGTTCGCGCCACCATTTTTTGGCGGCTTGGACGGGGAGCCGCGAGGCTCGCCGGTTTTCCTTGGATTGCCCGGTCTTCCAACCCGTTCGAGCTGCCGCCCTCCGTTTGGAAGCGGGCGCGGCGGTTGTAGCAAACAGCAATCCTTGGAGGCCGTTCATGGTCCACCCTACTTGCGCGCCCGCGCGCCACCCCAACGTCTCGCACAGCGGCGAGAACCCGCTCCACAAGTCCGGAGACGATCTCGCCGCGTTGTCCAGGCAGGCCACTGTCGAAATCGGCGCACTGAACGAAGCGCATCGCGCCGCTGCATGCGTGCACAACCTGCTGCTTCACGCGCCTGGTCTGCGCAGCGCCGAGAGCAATGTCAGCCTCGTCGAAATCGAAGCCCTCCTGGCTCTGATCAAGGCGGAATTCGAACGTCGCCTGCACGCTGCCAAGGCGACCATCGCATTGATGCATCCGGCGGAATGAGCGGTCATCCGGCGACCGCCACGATCTGCGCGACGACAGTCATCACGGCATTGTTTTGCGCGGCCAGGTCACGAGGAGGGCGGCCGCAGACGGCCATTCGCTGCGATGTGTCCGAGCACGCACCACCTCTTGACTTTGAACTCCTATAAGCTGCTGGCGTTCAGAGGAGCTCTCCTCTCCCCTCCATTCTTGACCCAACCTCCCATGGACAGCTTCGAGGCACTGCAGTCGCTCGGGATCTCGCTCCCGAGCCCGGCCTACATCATCGGTGCCGTACTGTTCGGCCTCATCGGAATCGCGGTCTACCGGTACGGAAAGCGCGCCGGTCGTCCGCGAAGCAAATGGCTCGGCGTCGCCCTGATGCTTTATCCCTACGTGATTCCGCAGACCTGGTTGCTGTACGTCGTGGGCGCGGCACTCTGCCTGGGTGTCTTCGTTGACCGCGACTGAGTCGTCGGGTCACGGCGCTCGCTGCTCAAGCAGTTGCTTCAGCGCGGCCAGGTCTCGACGTACATGCGCGACATCCGCATCGAAGTCCTCCTGGCTGACGCCGCCCGATCGAAGGACGACAAAGGTCAGCAGGCTGCCGTCTCCGCAGGGTGTGACCCGGAACGCGTTGTGCACGCTGACGCCATTCGGAAGCGTGACATCGTGGTCGAGAACGCCGAATGAATTCGCGGGGGCCATCTCCACTTCGACCTGTCCCATCGGCGAGTCGGCAAACCATTTGCCATCACGTTGCTCGATACCCTTGGCCAAGCCGGATGCCCAAAGCGGCAGATTGTCCATTCGACGGGCGAAGGCGTAGACCTCGTCTGCCGAGACATCGACAGCCTGGCTGACTACCACTGCTTCACGCGACGTGACCATGATTGCGAAATTGCCGGCTTCATTCGCATGGCTCAAACCGCTTGCACTCCGCGACGGCGTGAATCGACGTCAGAGTGTTTTCGCCGTCGATGTGCTTCGAGGTGAACTTGACCCACGAGCCTTCAGGAATATCAGCCAACAGCGAACGGTCGGGCAGCCTGAAGGCCTGCGTCGTGAAGGGAATCTTGGACCTGGGCAGCAGCTTCAATCGGACGTAGACCTTTCCGCCGGGTTCCTCGTACGAGGACGTGAGTCGCGCTCGTGTGGACACCGGGGCTCGCTCGTCGGCTTGCGCAGCGGCTCCGCTCATCGCGATGACACACATCGCCGCTGCGACTGTTCTGTACCACGCTCTCGACATCGTTGACTCCTCGGGATACTGGCGGTCGGCTCAAACAGACCGCATTCTGCATTGCCGCTGAACGTCCGCAGGTGGCCGGCCGCACAGAGCCTCCAGTACGCTGTAGTCTCAGCGACCACTTCCAACCCGAGTTCGCGCGCGGCCGGATACCTCGTGGTGATCTGCCATGACAGCGGACTGCCTGCAACCAGAAACGGAGCTTGAATGTCCCCCACAGCCTCGCCTGATGCCCAAGTGCGGCTCATCGACTGCAGCGAAGCCGAATACGGCATGTCCATCCTGGACATATTGAACGAAGCCATCGTCAACTCGACCGCCCTCTACGATTACGTGCCACGACCGCCCCAGGCGATCGCCACCTGGTTCGCGGCGAAGCGCGCCGGCAACTTTCCTGTTGTCGGCGCGGTCGACGACGCGGGCACGTTGCTCGCCTTCGCAAGCTGGGGAACGTTCCGCGCTTTTCCCGCCTACAAGTACACGGTGGAGCACAGCGTCTATGTGCACCATGCGCACCGCGGGCGCGGCCTCGGCAAGCTGCTGATGCTGGAGTTGATACGCCGGGCGCGACTGGCAGAGGTGCATGTTCTCATCGGCTGCATCGACGCCAGCAATGAAGGCAGCATCGGCCTGCACGAGCGACTCGGATTCAGTCGTTGCGGGACATTCAACCAGGTGGGCTTCAAGTTCGGACGTTGGCTCGACGCGACTTTCTACCAACTCCACCTGGACACGCCCTCGCAGCCGAAGGATGGTTGATCGCGCCCTCAAACGGACATGGTGTTCACTGAATCACCTTGTCCGCGCGATTCAGCACCGCCTGCGGGACAGTGAAGCCGATCCGCTTCGCAGTCTTCAGGTTCACGATCAACTCGAACTTCGTCGGCTGTTCGATCGGCAGGTCGGCGGGCTTGGCGCCTTTCAGGATCCGGTCGACGTAGCGCGCGCCGTCCTTGCCCTCGTTGACGTAGCCGGGGCCGTAGGCCATCAGGCAGCCGTTTTCCGCATAGTCGCCGCGCGCGCAGATCGACGGCAATCCGTTTTCGATGGCCAGTTCCGCGATCAGTTTCTGGTTGGAGTTGGCCACGGGGTTCAACGTGACCCACACCGCATCGGCGCGCGCCGCGACAGCTTGCTTGAACGCTGTCGCATAACTTTCGGCGCTGCTGGTCTGCATCGAATGAAGCTGAAGGCCCAGCTTCTCGGCGGGCACCTGGCTGGCCTCCCACTGCGGCACGGAGCCGGGGGCTAGCGGGTCCCAGAGCACCGCCACGCGGACGATCTTGGGATCGGACTCCTTGAGAAGCTCCAGCCTCTTGCCGGTGAGGATGGCCGCCACGTTGGTGACGCCCGTGCTGTTGCCACCCGGACGTGCAAGGCTCTCGGCCAGTCCGGCTGCGACAGGGTCGGTCACGCCCATGAAGACGATGGGCACCGTCGAAGTCGTCTTCTTCGCTGCCTGCGCGGCGTTGGTCGTCACCGTGACGAGCACGTCGACATCCATGCGGAGCAGTTCGGCGGCGAGGCTGGGAAGACGCTGCAGGTCTTCGCTTTCGTGGCGGGAGTCGAACAGGATGTTCTGCCCTTCGACATAGCCGAGATTGCGGAGTCCTTGCCGGAAAGCCTCCAGTCGCGGCGCGTCGGCCGTGGCCGAAACGGCCGCCAGATAGCCAATGTGCGGCATCTTCTTCGGCTGCTGAGCCCGCGCAAGAGGACCGGCAAGCGCCAGCGCGGTGCAGAGAAAAAGCCCCCAGAACTTGCAGCGCACGATATCTCCTCGTTGCCCGTCCTCCCCAAAGAGCGATTTTGCGCCCGAGATCGGCGCCTCGCGCGACTCGGCAGGTCGGCCAATAGGCCTACGCGTCCTGCGGACTTCCCACTGTGGAGATGGCGATGTCCAATGGTGCACCCATGCCACTCCCGGATTCGTCTCCAGCTTCGCTTTCGGGCGAGCTCGCGCCGACGGCCCCCGGCCGGCGCTTCAAGGTGTTCTCGCCCGTCACGCGGGACGTTCACCGTGGGCGCCTGTTTCGCAAATACTTCCTCCTGCTTCTTTCGCTCGTCACGACAGTGTTGCTGGCGTCGAGCGTGATCAGCCTTTACTTTTCGTACCAGGAGAACAAGGCCGCGCTGGCCAGCTTGCAGCATGAAAAGGCCGTGGGTGCGGCTTCGCGGATCGCGCAGTACGTCGAACAGATTTCCCAGCAGCTGACCTACGCGTCGCTGGCCCAGCTCGACGCGTCGGACCTCGAATCGCGGCGCACGGAGTTCTGGCGACTGCTGCGCCAGACGCCCGAGGTGACCGACATCGCGCAGCTCGATCGCGCCGGCCGCGAGCAGATCGCGGTGTCACGGCTGGGCATGGACGTCCTGGGTTCCGGCAAGGACAGGTCGTCCGAGGCGCCGTTTCGCAACGCCGTGCCCGATGCGACCTGGTTCGGGCCGGTGTATTTCAACCGTGACACCGAGCCCTACATGACGGTCGCGATCCGCTCCGGCGGCCAGAAGGGGCCCGTCACCGTGGCCGAGCTGAATCTCAAGTTCATCTGGGACGTCGTCTCGCGCATCCAGATCGGCCAGAAGGGCAAGGCCTATGTGGTCGACAGCAACGGGCTGCTCGTGGCGGACCCCGACATCGGGCTGGTGCTGCGCAAGACCAGCCTGGCGTCATTGCCGCACGTCCAGGCGGCCGCGGCCGACGGCACCCGGGAAGAGGAGGCAATGGTGTCGCACGATCTTCACGGCGCGACCGTGCTGACGTCGATGGCGCCGATCCAGCCTCTGGGCTGGAAGGTGTTCGTCGAGCAGCCGATCGGCGAGGTCTACGCCAAGCTGAATGCGTCGTTCCTGCGCGCCGCCGTGCTGCTGTTGGCCGGCCTGGCGATCTCCGCGCTGGCGGCGTCGGTATTGGCGCGCAGCATGGTGCAGCCGATCCGCACGCTGTCGCGGGGCGCGCGGCGCATCGGCCAGGGCGACCTGAACCAGCAGATCGTCGTCGACACCGGGGACGAACTCGAAGGCCTGGCACAGCAGTTCAATCGCATGTCGGCGCAGCTGCGCGAGTCGTACGGCGAACTGGAACGCAAGGTCGAGCGGCGCACCGCCGAACTGACCTCGGCGCTCGAATACCAGACCGCGACGGCGGAGATCCTCCGGGTCATCAGCCGCTCCTTGACGGACCTCCAGCCCGTGCTCTGGGCCGTTGCGGAACGCTCGGCGGTGCTTTGCAAGGCGCACGGATGCCGGGTCTGGCTGCCGGAGGGCGACCACTTGCGCTCGATGACCGGCTACCAGGGCGTCAGGGATGGCTCTGCCACCGGCCGCGACGAAATCCTGCCGCTGACCCGCGGATCGGTGGTGGGACGCGCCTTCGTCGAACGCCGCACCGTGCACGTCGAGGATGTCGCCCTGCTGGTCGATTCCGAATACGCCGATTCGCGCGAGCCCCAGTCGCGCCACGGATTCCGGACTGTGCTGGGCGTTCCCATGGTGCGCGAGGGTGCATCCTTCGGCATCATCGCGGTCGTTCGAAGAGAGGTGCGACCGTTTTCGAGCGCGGAGATTCGTCTCGTCGAGACCTTCGCCGACCAGGCGGTGATCGCCATCCAGAACGCGCGTCTCTTCCAGGAGATCGAGGACAAGAGCCGCCAGCTCGAGGTGGCCAACCAGCACAAGTCGGAGTTCCTAGCGAACATGTCGCACGAACTGCGGACGCCGCTGAACGCGATCATCGGCTTCTCCGAGGTGCTGACCGAACGCATGTTCGGCGAACTCAACGACAAGCAGATGGAGTACCTGCGCGACATCCACTCGTCGGGTCAGCACCTGCTGACACTGATCAACGACGTGCTGGACCTGTCGAAGATCGAAGCGGGACGCATGGAGCTGGACCTGAGCAGCTTCGACCTCGGCATGCTGCTGGACAACGCCCTGACGCTCGTGCGGGAGCGCGCGCAGCGCAACAGGCTTTCGATCGCGCTGGAGGTCGGCGAGGGTCTGACCGAATGGGTGGCCGATGCGCGCAAGGTCAAGCAGATCGTGGTGAACCTGCTGTCGAACGCCGTGAAGTTCACGCCCGCCGGCGGGCGTGTACGCTTGACCGCCCGGCGCATCGAGACCGACGGTGGCGCGATGGCCGAGGTGAGCGTGGCCGACACCGGCGTGGGCATCGCGCCCGAAGACCACGCCACGGTGTTCGACGAATTCCGCCAGGTCGGCAGCGACTACCTTCGCAAGGCCGAAGGTACCGGGCTGGGCCTGTCGCTCGCCCGACGGTTCGCGCAACTGCATGGCGGAACGCTCACCATCGAAAGCCGCCTCGGCGAAGGCTCGACCTTCACGCTGTTGCTGCCGCTGCGGAGATTGGAGACCGCGGAATGAGCACGGTCCTGATCGTCGAAGACAACGACAAGAACATGAAGCTGGTGCGCGACATCCTCCAGCACCAGGGCCACGCCACGCTGGAGGCCACGAACGGCGTGGAAGGCGTGCGGCTCGCGATCGCCCATCGGCCCGACCTCATCCTGATGGACATCCAATTGCCCGGCATGGACGGCATCGCTGCATTGCGGCGCATTCGCGAAGAACCGACGTTGAACGGCGTCCCTGTCATTGCGGTGTCGGCCTCGGTCATGCCGGAAGAGCAGCGCAACATCGTCGCCTCGGGCTTCGATGCCTACCTCACCAAGCCCATCTCGCTCAAGCACTTCCTGGCGGTCGTGGCGCGGGTTCTCAGCGAGGGGCGTCCGAAATGAGCGCCGCGCCGGGCCGCCCCAAGCAAGCTCGCACCGCAGTGCGGAGCACGGAGGTCACTCGATGAGCGCACACATCCTCGTCGTCGACGACCTGGCGACAAACGTCAGGCTGCTCTCGGACGTCCTGACCGCGCGCGGCTACCGCACGAGCACGGCCGCGTCCGGCGAAGAGGCGCTGGCGAGCATCGCGGCCAATCCACCGGACCTCGTGCTGCTCGACGTGATGATGCCGGGCATGAACGGCTATGACGTCTGCCGGGCCATCCGCGCTGATCCCACTTTGACGGTGCTGCCCGTGGTGCTGGTGACAGCCCTGGACCCTGAACAGGAACGCATGAACGGCCTGAACGCCGGCGCGGACGACTTCCTGAGCAAGCCCATCAACCAGCCGGAGTTGCTGGCCCGCGTGCGCTCCCTGCTGCGGGTGAAGACGCTCTACGACGAAGTGCAGCGGCAAAGGGCCGAGCTGCAGGCATGGAACGCCACGCTGGAACAACGCGTGGCCGAGAGCGTGCGGCTGCTCGAGCGCGTGGGCCAGCTCAAGCGCTTCTTCTCGCCGCAACTGGCGGAGGCGATCCTTGCCGGCGGTGCCGACGATCCGCTGCAAAGCCATCGGCGCGAGATCACCGTCGTCTTTCTCGACCTGCGGGGCTTCACGGCCTTCACCGAAACGGCCGACCCGGAGGAGGTGATGGCCGTGCTGGCCCAGTACCACGCCGCGATGGGGCGGCTGGTGGTGGCGCACGAGGGCACGCTGGAGCGCTTCTCCGGCGACGGGATGATGATCTTCTTCAACGATCCGCAGCCGGTGGCCGACGCGCCCGTGCGCGCGTTGCGCATGGCGTTGCAGATGCAGCAGGAGATGGCCGCGCTCAGCGTGCAATGGCGCCGGCGGGGCTATGACCTGCACATGGGCGTCGGCATTGCACAAGGCTTCGCGACGCTCGGCGGCATCGGCTTCGATGGGCGCATCGACTACGGCGCCATCGGCACGGTGACCAACCTCGCGGCCCGGCTGTGCGGGGAAGCCGCGAGCGGAGAAATCCTCATCTCGCAACGCGTGGAGGGCGCGTTGCAGGACCTGGCGCCGAACGCCGAGTGGTCGACGCAGCCGGCGGGCGAACTGGAACTCAAGGGGTTCCAGCGCAAGGTGTCCGCGTGGCGGGTCGTGCCCACCACTTGACTCTGATCGACGCGAGGCCGGTCAGTCCTCCACGAAGGCCTCTTCGCGCTTGGCCTTGATCGAAGGCAGCAGCACGATGCCCAGCAGCAGGCAGGCGGCCACCAGCAGGCCTGCCGACAGCGGCCGCGTGATGAACACGCTCCAGTTGCCGCGCGACAGCAGCAGCGCGCGGCGCAGGTTCTCTTCCATCATCGGCCCCAGGATGAAGCCCAGCAGCAGCGGCGCGGGCTCGGTGCGCAGTTTCAGGAACAGGTAGCCGATGAAGCCGAAGGCCGCGACCATCCACACGTCGAAGGTGTTGTTGTTGGTCGAGTACACCCCGATCGCGCAGAACAGCACGATGGCCGGGAAGAGGAACTTGTAGGGCACCGTCAGCAGCTTGATCCACATGCCGATCAGCGGCAGGTTCAGGATGATCAGCATCGCGTTGCCGATCCACATCGAGGCGATCAGGCCCCAGAAGAGCTCGGGGTTGCTGGTCATCACCTGCGGGCCGGGCTGGATGTTGTGGATGGTCATCGCGCCCACCATCAGCGCCATCACGGCGTTGGGCGGGATGCCCAGCGT
>NZ_JBFTNY010000051.1:0-8895 GCF_056397705.1 Variovorax sp. 05L425
GGTATCGGCAGCGGACGCCAGATCGCGGCGGCACTGGCATTGGGCGCCGACGGCGTGGTGATGGGCAGCCGCTTCATGGTGGCGCGGGAGATTCGCGCGCACGATGCCCTCAAGCAGCGCATCGTCGATGCCGATCAATACTGCTCGACTGCCATCCTCGGATCGCTCAACGACACCTGGCGCGTGCTGCACAACGAGGCGGCGCGCGAGGTGCAGAAGATCGAATCCGCGGGCGCGCGCAGCCATGGAGAGTTTGGCGACCTGATCCTCTCTTCGCGCACGCGCCAGCGCGTGTACGAGGAGGGTGACGTGGACGGCGGCATCGTGTCGCTGGGCCCGGCCGGCGGCTTCGCCGACGAGATCGCGCCGGCGGCGCAGATCATCGACAAGCTCGTGCGTGATGCGGCACGGGCTGCGGTTGCTTTTGCGCAAGTCGTGCGCGAGCCTGGCATCGCGCGCTGACCGCACAGCCGCCGTATGGCGCGAAAGACGGCGAGCAGCGCTGCGCGCGATCGGATGACGCTCTGGCACAGATTTTTGGGGCACCCGCCAGCACGCTTGATGCTACCCTTGTGCGACATTGCACGGCGCTTCGCTGATGTGGCCGATCTCTCATGGCGCGGGCGCCGGCAATGTGGAGAACGCCATGCAAACGCTGCCCATCCCGTGCCGTTTTTTCCTGCTGAGCGCACTGATTTTTTGCGCCACTCTCTTCTTGAGTTGCAGCGGAGGTGGCGGCGGAACTTCGGGCACGGCCAGCATCGTTGGTAGCGGTTCGGGCAGCACAACCACCGGAACGGGCAGCGGCAACACAACCGGCGGGACCGGAAGCACAGGCGGGACAAGCAGCGCATCAGGCGGCACCGGGATGTCCGCGGCCGGCGACGTCGTGACCTACCACAACGACATTGCGCGTACCGGTCAGAACCTCAACGAAACCATCCTCACGCCCGCGAACGTCAACGCAACGACGTTCGGCAAAGTCGGCTTCTTTACGGTCGACGGCAAGGTGGATGGGCAGCCGCTTTTCGTCGGCTCGCTCGCGATTGCCGGCGGCACGCATAACGTGCTGTATGTCGTGACCGAACACGACAGCGTGTTTGCGTTCGATGCCGACACCGGCGCGCAACTGTGGAAGGCATCGGCACTTGGCGTCGGCGAAACAACGAGCGACGACCACGGTTGCGGCCAGATCACGCCTGAGATCGGTATCACGTCGACGCCGGTCATCGACCGCTCACGCGGTACGCACGGCACGATCTTTGTCGTCGCGATGACGAAGGATTCCGGCGGCGGCTACCACCAGCGCGTACATGCGCTCGACCTCGCGACCGGCGCCGAACAGCTGAACGGACCGATCGAGGTCGCGGCATCGTATCCGGGTACCGGTGCGAACAGTTCGAACGGCCGCGTCGTGTTTGCGCCGTCGTTCTATGCTGAACGCGCGGGGTTGCTGCTGCTCAACGGCGTCGTCTACACGACGTGGACCTCGCATTGCGACGGGGGCGCGTATACCGGCTGGATCATCGGCTACAGCGCCGACACGTTGCAGCAGACCTCCGTACTCAACGTCACGCCGAATGGTTCGCTCGGTTCAGTCTGGATGAGCGGCGCCGGCCCCGCATCGGATGGCTCGTCGATTTACCTGCTCGACGCGAATGGCACGTTCGATACGACCTTGAACGCCAGTGGCTTTCCTGCACAAGGCGACTTCGGCAATACATATCTGAAACTCGGCACGACCGGCGGGCTGTCGGTCGCGGATTATTTCGCGATGTCGAACATTGTTCAGGAGTCCAACGCCGATGAAGATCTCGGGTCGGGTGGCGCGCTTGTGCTGCCGGATCTCGTGGATGCGAGCGGCGCTGCTCATCATCTCACCCTGGGAGCGGGCAAGGACGACATCATCTATGTGCTCAATCGTGACTCGATGGGGAAATTCAACGCTGCCGGCAACAACATCTACCAGGAGATTCCTGCACAGTTGAGCGGCGGCCAATTTGGCATGCCGGCCTATTTCAACAATACGGTTTATTTTGGCTCCGTCAGCGATCACTTGAAGGCGTTCACGATGACCAATGCGCGGTTGTCGGCGACGCCTTCCAGTCAGACCGCCATGATTTTTGTCTTTCCCGGGACGACGCCGAGCGTATCGGCCAACGGGTCTGCCAACGGTATCGTGTGGGCGGCCGAGAATGGCAATATTGCGGCGTTGCATGCGTTTGATCCTGGCAATCTTGCCACCGAGCTGTACAACAGCAATCAAATGGGTACGCGTGACCAGTTCGGTGCGGGGAACAAGTACATCACGCCGATGGTTGCCAACGGGAAGGTTTATGTCGGGACCACGAATGGCGTCGCTGTTTTTGGTCTTCTTGCGAAGGGTTGAAGAGAGGTGAACTGCTGGAGCCAGAATCTTCACTACGCTGGCAGTCCGGAGGACAATTCTCTGATGGACACGACAGACCACAGCCTGCAAAGCCTGTTTCAGCAACTTGGATTGCCGAGTACGAAGTCGGACATTGAACTGTTCCTCGCGCAGCGTCGCCCTCTGAGCAATGAGGTTCGGCTCGCCGATGCGCCGTTCTGGACGCCCGGCCAGGCGCAGTTCCTGCGCGAAGAAATCAACGAAGACGCCGATTGGGCCGAGATGGTGGACCAACTGGACGTGCTGTTGCGTGAGTAGCTGAATCGATTGCGCCGCGCTCTGGGAACTCACAGACGGAAACCGGTCGTACAACGCTCCGGTTCAGCGGCGGGCCGCGCAGCGGACCATCCGCCGCAACGGGTTGTTAGCCGCGCGCGCGCCGGTAGTGCATGGCGACCGCGCCGCTACGGAGCGGCTTCGCCGAGACCAACTCGAGCCGTCGCGTGCTGGGCAGCCCGCTCTGGTACAGGGTCGGGCCGTGGCCGGCGATCCTGGGGTGGACGAGGAACTTGTACTCGTCGATCAGATCCAGCCGATCGAGTTCGGTCGCGAGCTTGCCGCTACCGAGGAGCACGCCGGCTGGGGTCGCGTCCTTCAGCTTCTGCACACCCGTGCGCAGATCGCCAGCGATGTGGTGGCTGTTGGTCCACGGGAAGGTCTTTCGCGTCGACGACACGACGTACTTCGGCTTGGCCTCCAGTTTGACCGCCCACTCGCGCATCGCCGGCGGCGCCTCCTGGTTGCCGCGGACGACCGCCGGCCAGTAGCTCTCCATCATCTCGTAGGTGACGCGGCCCCACAGCATCGCCCCTCCCTCGTCCATGAGGCGGGTGAAGAAAGCGTGTGTCTCGTCTCGAGGGTGACGTTGATGCTGAAGGTCAAGAGTCCCATGGCGGCGAATCTACTCCGAGTTGGGCGGACCGCTGTGCTGCGCGGCGGGCCATCGCTTCTGGCCAAGCGAATCAGACGCCTGATAGCGGTCCTTCGCCAATGCCTGCGCTGCGAAGCCGAAGGTCGCGCAATGCGCGGAGGTGGCATCGCCGGTATGGGTCATGGAGGCAACTCCAGTCTGAGCAATGCACTTTTACACCGTGCGTTCCAGGTAGTGCGGCAAGGTCGCATTGAGCCCCTTGAAGCCAAAGCGACGACGGGGTTTCGTCGGAGGATCGCATCTTCCCGGTGCTTCGGAGCGCTGGGCGCAGAGCGAGCCCTTCAAGCTGACCGCTTGAAGAATACGTGCGCGAACATCCGAAACGGACTGCCTAGGTGAACAGCTGATGGATGTGAACCTGGGCGGTCTGCATCAGCTGAATCTCTTCGCTTAGCGTTCGCCTGCTCACCATCAAGGAATCGCGGAGGCGGCCGTATGCCTGCCACGCCGCCAACGGGTCGTTCTCCACCAAGTTCGCAATGGCGCGGAGTGGCAGCCATCCCATGTTCGCGGTATGCTCAAAACGCACATCTCTTCCTATTGTCCAGTTCTAGCAACCGGCAGCCGTTGCCTAGGGAGGGCATGATGACGACGGTAATGGTAGTGGAGGACGACCCGGCATTCCTCAATCGGTTTTGCAAGATTGTTGCCTCCGACATCGAACTCGAACTCTTTGCGGCGGTCGCTGATCTCGCTTCCGCTCGTCAGGCAATGAGCAAGGCGGCGCCTGACGTATTGTTGACGGACCTCGGATTGCCCGACGGCAGTGGCATCGACCTGATACGAGAAACAGCACGACGCCACCCCGAAACGGACATCATGGTCATCACGGTGTTCGGCGACGAAGACCATGTGATCGCCAGCATCGAGGCCGGGGCGACTGGCTACATTCTCAAGGACAGCCTCCCGCAGGAGTTCGTCCAATTGATCAAGCAACTACGGGCCGGGGGCTCTCCGATCAGCCCGATGATCGCCAGGCAGTTGCTCAAGCGGCTCAAGCCCCGCGGCACTGCTGCAGCCGAGGGCCGGACTGAGGAAACTCCGCTCTCGGCGAGGGAGGCGGAGGTTTTGGCCTTGATTGCCAAGGGTTTCAGCTTCGGCGAGATTGCCCGTTTGCTGGGTGTGTCGCAACACACCGTCATTTCGCATGTGAAGAAGATCTATCAGAAGCTCGTCGTGCACTCTCGTGGGGAGGCGGTTTATGAGGCCGGCAAGATGGGTCTTATCTAGATCGTCCGCGGAATGATCTCGTGGTCGCCCCCAAATCGGCCTTCGTTATTGCGCGCGACGGTACTGGTGCTCGTTATCGCCCTGCTGGCTCTGCCAACTCCGTCCCTCGGGGCCGGCGGCAATCCGCTGCTGCAGCTCGAGCAGGCCGATTTCATCCTGGACGATTCTCCTGGGCCTCCACCGGATTCCGCGGCTTGGCGGCGGCAGCCTTTGCCGGACAACTGGCTCGTTTCGCACCCCGGAGCCTCCGGTTACGGCTGGTATCGGCTGCACTTCGTTCTGTCAGCCGAGCCTGATGAACTGTACGCAGCCTACGTGCCTTTGCTGGAGACTTTCGGAGCCTTGTACGTGAATGGGGAGCATGCCGGCCAGACCGGGGCCTTCGAGCGCGTGTCACGCACAGCGCAACTATCCCAGCCATTTGTGGCGGGCGCTCCGCCAGTCTTGCTCGGATACGCTCCTCGGCTGTTTTCAATTCGCCACGACCTCCTGCACGAAGGCACCAACACGATTCACCTGCGGTTATGGGTCACAGACGGCACACGCGGAGCTTTGTCAGGCATCGCGATCGGACAGGAACCTTTGGTTCGCGCCGTGTACGAGCAGCGCGTCCTGGTTTCAGTCGCCGGCCCGCGAATGATCGTGCTCTTTTCCTTCGGGTTCGGGCTGTTCATCTTGCTGCTTTGGCTTCGGCGTCGGCATGAGACCCTGTACGGCTACGCCGGATTGACAGCGCTCGCGTTCGCCCTCTTTGTCGCCGGAAGGTTCGTGATCACCGAGCCGCCCATTCCGTTGCCGTATTGGGGCGTGGTGGTATGGAGCGGATTGGAAGCCTACATCGTGCTGATGTGCCTTTTCGCCCTGCGCTACGGAGGGTGGCACCGGCCGCGCTTCGAACGTTGGCTGTGGGGCTATCTGATCGTGTCACCGCTTCTCGACTACGCCTCGTTTGTCGGCATCGGAGGATGGGTCATTCAGCAATGGTGGCTCATGACCTTCGTGCTGACCGTCGTCTATGTCGCGATCTTCTGGTTCATTGCCTGGCAACGAAAGACACTGGAAACGCTGGGCCTCGCCATCGCGGGGTCCTTCAAACTTGTCATCTCCGCCAACGAACGCCTGTTGGCCTATCCGATCGACCTGCCGCGCTATCAACCATATGCCTATCTGCCGATGTTCTTCATGATCGGATGGATTCTCATCGACCGCTTCGCAAGATCGCTCAACGAAACCGAAAAGCTGAACGCGGAGCTGGAAAAGCGTGTCGCAGAAAAGCATGCCGAGCTCGCGCGCAGCTACGAGCGCATGCAGACGATGGAACGCCAGCAGGCTGTCGTGGAAGAGCGCAGCCGCATCATGCGCGACATGCACGACGGCATCGGCGCGCAGTTGATTTCGGCCTTGAGCCTGGTCGAGCAGGGCGAGTCTTCGGCAACAGAAGTCGCCGCCGCCCTGCGCGAGTGCCTGGACGATCTTCGGCTCACCATCGACTCGCTGGAGCCGACCGAAAATGATCTCCTCGCGGTGATGGGAAACCTGCGCTACCGGCTCGACGGACGCCTGCGCAAACAAGGTATTGATCTCGACTGGCGAGTGCGTGAAGTGCCGGGGCTCGCCTGTCTCACACCGCAGAACGTCCTGCACATTCTGCGCATCCTGCAGGAGGCGTTCACCAATATCGTGAAGCATGCCCGAGCGACCTGCATACACGTCGAGACCGGATTGGACGCAGCGGGCGAGCACGTCTATATCCAGGTGCGCGACAACGGCGTTGGCTTCTCCGGTGAACACACCGGTCGCGGCATCGCCAGCATGAGGCATCGCGCGAAGATCATCGGCGGCCGCCTGGACTTCCAGCCGTCGGCCGCCGGCACAACTCTCAATCTGCTGCTGCCGATTTCTTGAATCGCCCAGCTGGAGTGGCCGCCTCCTTCGCCCGGAACCGCGTACCACGATGGAAGTCCATCCCTTCTTCGCGGGATGGGGTTCCACATTCGCGGGATTCATCAGCTTCCATCGAACCTCTAAGCTGGGATTTGTCGGGGGTTCAACAGACTCCATCTCTTCAGAGCATTTCCTCGGAGGTTTCACCCATGAAAGCGAAAAATGCGCTCTATGCAACTGTGCTGCTGGTGGTCACCGTGATTGGAAGCGCGAGGGCCGAGGATTTGCGCGTCGTCATCGAGGCGGACAACACCCGCTGGCTCGCCGCGTACAACACCAACACACCAGCGGCCTTCCCGGCGATGTACACGAAAGACGCGGTCGTACTGCCGCCGGGGTCGCAGCCGGTCAATGGAAGGCAAGCGATTGGACAGTTCTGGGAAGACCGACTCAAGCCGGGCAACAGGAAGGACCACACCTTCGAGATTGTCAGCCTTCAGCAGGATGGCCTGTATGCCTATCAGGTCGCTCGCTGGACGCTCAGGATCATCGGCAAGACCGGCGAGCCGGTGAAAGTGTCCGGCAGCACCGTCCGCATCTTCGAGCACCAGCCCGACGGTGCTTGGCTCACCAAGGTTCACATCTTCAACCTTGACCAATGACTATCGCGGCGCGGCCGGTGGGCTTTCGAAGGTGATCCGCGTCAGCCGCGGAACGCTCCCGACATTGCGCGCTGACCGTGGCAAGAGGAAGCGCCGGCGGGTTGAGGCGTCGCACGCTGAATGCCAGCGTCTGCTTTGTAGCAATCCGGTCATCCCGACCTACGATGCGATCGGCGCGAGTGCGGCGCCGACGCGCCGCATCTGCGCCTCTGTGATCATCCCGCCGAGGATCTTCTGGAAGCGCTCATCCTGCACTCCCGAGACGATGTATTGCCAGCGGTACGCCTTGAGCATCGTGTCGCGCAGCCTTTGCACCTGCGCAGTGTCGAAGGGCCGGCCGCAGACTCGCAGAAAGTAGTCGGCATCTGCGGCCGCTTGCATCTGCAGGATGGCGTCTACCGCAGCCACCAGCTCGATAAGGTCGGTCACCGCATGGTCACGCTGCTCTGCACTGAGCTTCTCGTCCTCCCGTTTCCACTCGAGTTCATCGAGGATCGCGTGCTGCGACTCCTCTTTCCAGTGAAACAGAAAGACGTCCTTCCACACCTCGGAAAGCTCCGCGTCGGACTCGATGCTATGCCGGTAGTGCGCCTGAGTGAGCAACCGATGTGGCAGGTCAGCGCCAGCACCGCCCACGTGCATTTGGCGAGCACCGCGCTGGCAAGGTTTTCATCGAGTGGATGGCAGGTGAGCTGAAGGCATCGGTGTAGCACTGGAGGTGCGCTGGCTGGCCGGCGCCGTGGTGGAACTGGGTCAGCTCACGGGCAGCGCCCGGGCGCTCACTTGCTGCAGTCCCCGCCGACCGATACCGAACCGTCCTTGCATTCGGTCAGGATGCCGTCTTTGCCGCGCTGGAGGGCGGGGGATGAGGCGGTCGAGGGGGAAGCGGCCTCCGCTTCGTAGACGATCTTCCTGCTACCACGGTCGCAGGTGCCTACGACCTTGCCGCTGACCGTGGCATCGGCCGTCACGGTGGTGAGCGTGAAGCGTGTCGCACCCGCGCCGCGAATCTTTGCGTCGATCTGGGCCAAGATGTCGTCGCAGTTGCTGGCAGCGCTCGCGGAACCCGCAAAGGCCAATAGGACGATAGAGAGCAAGGACGGCTTCAGCATCGGATGCTTGCCTCGAAGGAGCGCGCTAGGCTAGGACAGGCAGTGTAGCGCTACCCCCTTTGTCGACACAGTAGCCTTGCGTCTACCGGCGAATCCCTGCAAGTCGCATCCGATCCGCGTCAGCCGCGGAACTCCGGCTTGCGCTTCTCATTGAAAGCCGCGACCGCCTCGTGATGATCCGGCATCTGGTGCGACATGACCTGGAAGGCGGCCGACATTTCCAGCAGCGTGTCGAGGCGCGAGTGCAACGCTTCGCGCAACAGGCGCTTGGCCATGCGCACGGCATGCGGCGGGTTGGAAGCGATCTGCCCGGCCAGCTCGCGCGCCGTCGGCATTAATTGCTCGGCCGGCACCACACGCGACACCAGGTTCCACTCCACGGCCTGCTTCGCGTCGATGGTCTGGCCGGTCAAGGTCATCTCGGTCGCGCGCGAGAGCCCGACGATGCGCGGCAACAGCCACGCGCCGCCGTCCCGGAATGATGCCGAGCTGCCGCTATTCCTGGGCGGCGGTATCGGCAGCGGACGCCAGATCGCGGCGGCACTGGCATTGGGCGCCGACGGCGTGGTGATGGGCAGCCGCTTCATGGTGGCGCGGGAGATTCGCGCGCACGATGCCCTCAAGCAGCGCATCGTCGATGCCGATCAA
>NZ_JBFTNY010000052.1:0-8749 GCF_056397705.1 Variovorax sp. 05L425
CTTGAAAAGGCCCATGTCACGCTCGCGGGCCAGAGCGGGCACATGCGCGCTGAAGACCACCAGTTCCAGCAGACGCTGGTGGTCGGCGTGATGGACAGGCAAGGCGCGCCCGGCGTCAAGTTCGACGTGGAAGGTTCCGGCTACGGCTTTCGCGTCGTGAAGACCATTCCAGCCAGCAAGGCAGAGATGCCCACAAGCTGCAAGATGATTCGTCCGGAATAAGCTGTGCGAACCTCAGGTTTCCAGGACGTACTCGCCCGGCGCGGCGCACAGCGGGCGATAGGCGCGCGAGCCGGGTTTTTTCGGCGCGTCGACCTGCGCGCCTGAACGCTGCTGCATCCACGCACGCCAGTGCGGCCACCAGCTTCCCTCGTGGCGCACCGCGGTGCGGGCCCATTCATCGGGATCGGCCTGGCTGCTGGGTGCGGTCGAGAAGAAGGCCTTCGGCGCCCCCGGCGGATTGATCAGGCTCTGCAAGTGTCCGGCGTTAGCCAGGACGAAAGTGGTGTCGTCGCCGAAGACGCGCGCCGTCGCATAGCAGCTCTTCCACGGCGTGATGTGGTCGGTGATGCCGCCGATCACATAGGCGCCGATGTCCACTTTCGACAGGTCGATCGGAACTCCCTTGATGGTCATCGTGCCCGCGTTGACGTAGGGATTCTTCTCGATGATGTCCAGCAGGTCGGAATGGAACTGTGCGGGCAGCCGCGTGGTGTCCGCATTCCAGGCCAGGATGTCGAAGGCCGGCGGCTTGTTGCCCAGCAGGTAGTTGTTGACCCAGTAGTTCCAGATCAGGTCGTTGGGCCGCAACCAGGCGAACATGGTCGCCATCTCGGAACCCTCCACCACGCCCTTGCTGCGCGAACGCGCCTTTGCCGCGCGCACCGCCGCGGGCGAGTTGAACAGACCGAGCGTGGTCTCGCTCATTGCGCGTGCACCGTCGAGCACGCACACGGCCCACGACACGTTGGCCACCTTGTGGTCTCCGATGCCCGCGAGCCAGCCCAGGTACGCCGCCAGCGTCATGCCGCCCGAGCACGAGCCCCACATGTTCACGTCGGGGCTGCCCGTGATCTTGCGCGCCACGTCGACCGCCTCGTCCAGCGCCATGGCGTAGCGCTCCAGGCCCCAGTCGCGGTGCTCGGCGGTGGGATTGCGCCAGCTGATCATGAACATCTGGATGCCGCTCTCGACGGTCCACTTCACCAGGCTCTTCTCCGGCGCGAGATCGACCGCGTAGTACTTGTTGACCTGCGGCGGCACCATGACGAGCGGGCGCTGGTACACCTTCGGCGTGGTGGGCGTGTACTGGATCAGCTCGAAGATCTCGCAGCGGTAGACCACCTGGCCGGCAGAGGTGGCCATGTTCTCGCCGATCCTGAACGGTGTGCTGTCGACCTGCATCGGCATCATGTGGTTGTGCCGCATGTCGCTCACGAGGTTCTTGACGCCCTTCAGGAGGCTCGCGCCACCGGTGTCGACGACCTTGCGCACCGCCGCGGGATTGCCGAGCAGCCAGTTGCTCGGCGCCAGGGCGTCGGTGACCAGCGCGGTCAGGAATTGCGCCTGACCTTTCTCGCGCTCGCCCAGCCTGGACCCGGCGATCAGGCTGTTGAATTCGTTGTGCGTGAGCAGGTAGTTCTGCATCAGGCGCTTGTAGACGAAGTTGCCTTGCCAGGCGGGGTCCGCGAAGCGACGGTCCTTGGCGTCGGGCGCGAGCTCCGAGCGGCCCTGCACGATCTCGCCGAGCGATTTCGCATACTTGGCGAGCGACCCGACCGTGGCGCCCGGGGACACTTTGGCCAGCTTGAGCAGCGACTGGGTGGCCTCCGCAAAATCGGCGGCCCGCAGCCCGATGAGCGGGTTCGGCGCCAGGGTGTTCTCGCTGGCGCGCGCGACCAGGTCGGTGAGTTCGTTGACCACGGCCATCGGATCGGCGGTCGTGCGGGCGGACTGCCTTGCCGGCTTGGCCGCCTTGGCCGCCCTGGGTGGCGCGTCCTTCGCGGGCGTTTGCGTGGCGGCCTTGACCGAGGCGCGTTTGCGTACCGATGTCGAACCCGGCTTCGGCGTCGCCGCCTTCTTCTTCAGGGGTGCCTTGCCGGCGGCCGATGATGTTGTCGCCATGTTCTTGTCTCCTCGTGCTTCTTCGGCCGTCAGGCCATCAGCATGGCCATCGAGTGTGCCACCAGGGCGGGCTTTTCCTCGCCTTCGATCTCGATCGAGTTCTCTGTGATGAGCAGATGGCGGCCGTTGCCCTTGTCCTCGATGGATACCACGCTGATGTGATTGCGCACGCGCTTGCCGGCACGCACGGGCGCGATGAAGCGGACCTTGTCCAGTCCGTAGTTCACCGCCTGCTTGAGCTTCATGTGCGAGAACAGCACATCGAAGCCCGTGGGCGCCAACAGTGACAGCGTCAGGAAGCCGTGGGCGATGGTGCCGCCGAAAGGACTTTCCTTGGCGGCCCGTTCCATGTCGACGTGGATCCATTGCGCGTCGTTCGTGCAGTGGGCGAACTCGTCGATGCGGGCCTGCTCGATGGTGATCCACGACGAGGAGCCGATGCGCTGACCGACGAGGCCGGCGAGGGATTCGAAGGTGAAGTCGGGAGTGCTCATGGCGAAAGGGATTTTGGAAGGCCGAACAAAAACCAGGCACCCCGAAGCTTCAGGGCCTGTCCAGGAAGTCGCGGATGGCCGCGACGGATTCCTCGGCGCGGGTCATCAGGAACATGTGCCCGCAGTCGAGAACCTTCAGTTCCGAATGCTGGATGAGCATGTGCATGAGCTTCGCGTTGGCCAGCGGCACCAGTGGATCGTCCGCGCCCGCCATGAGCAGCGTGGGCTGGCGCAGGCCCGCCAGCCAATGCACGCTGGTCCATCCGGAGGCGGCGAGAAGCTGCAGGTAGTAGCCCAGACGGGACTTGTACTTGACGTGGCGGAACAGCTCGGCGGCCAGCGCAGGGTCCTCGCGAAAATCACCGCCGTAGATGTCCCCGCTGATGTTGCGCGAGTACTCTGCATTGGTGTAGCGCTTCGGCGTCGCCATCTTCCACAGCACGCTCGGGCTGGCCGGAACCATCACCGCGCCCGGCGCGGTCGCACAGAGAATGAGCCGGCGGCAGCGCTTGCGGCAGGTATAGGCGAACTCCTGCGCGGCGGCGCCGCCCCAGGAGACGCCCAGCACGTCCACCTCGTCGATGCCGAACCGGTCCAGGATCTGCGCCGCCAACCGGGCGATTCCGCCGAGCCGGTACGGCCAGCGCGGCAGTTCCGACCCGCCGACGCCGGGGATGTCGAAGATGACGATCTCGCGCTCGGGCATGCGTTCCGCGAGCGGGGCCAGCAACTCGATGTTGCCCCCGATGCCGTTGAACAGCAGCAGGGGCACGCCCGTGCCGTTGCCCGGCTTGCGTCCGACGCGCACATGCATGGGGTTCGCTGGCGTGCCGAGTTCCATCATCTCGATGGCAAATGGGCCTGGCACTGGGGTGGACTTGGCGCGGCGCGTTGCACCGCGTGCGGCGGCAGGATGTTGGAGTGTGGCTGTAGACATGAGCCCGATTGTCGGAGCGCGCAGTTGATGTCGCGCAACTCGCGACGCAGGATTTACCCTACCTGGAGTTGGCTCTCCTCAGGTCGCGCTCAGCGAGAAACCGCCGCCGGACACCTGGACTTGCGCCTTGCGTTGGCGCTTGGCCACGCCGGCCAAGAGGTCGACCACCGGGTGCCGGAGGCTGAAGCTGTCTTCCGCCGCCGTCGGCCCGAGGCCGTTGACCTTCTCGTCGCCGTACATGTAGCGCAGCAGCAACTCGTCGTCGCCGATGTTCTTGTAGCGCTGGCGCAATCCTGGCAGCACCGGCTCGATGGTGGGTGGTGTCAGGGCCACGTCTTTCGAGCCGTTAGCGATGATCCGATCCTTCACGTTCGCGTCCACCGGCAGCGGCAGCTCGCCGAAATAGCCGCAGACGTACTTCTTCACCTCGTCGGGCACGACCTTGTAGCGCTCGCCGTTGAGCACGTTCATCACAGCCTGCGCCGAGACGATCGCGGGATAGGGCGTGACCATGATCGGCGAGCCGAGTTCCACGCGCACCCGCCCGATCTCTTCCAGCACCGCCGGCATCTTGTCGGTCATGCCGGCGAGCTTGAGCTGGGATTCCAGGTTGCTCATCGCGCCGCCCGCGTACTGGGTGATGTAGTGGCTCGGTTCGTACTCGGCAGGAACACCAACCGGTTGACCCTCGCGCTCGGCCAGTGCGCCGAAGTACTCACCGACTTCGTCCAGCAGGCCGTCGTCGACCTTCACGTCGAAGCCGATCTCGCGCAGGTTGCGCGCGATCATCTGGCTGGCCGGCAGCGAGTTGCCGTTGGCCAGCGGGTCCACGGCTGTCAGGATGCTGTCGGCGCCATGCACCGCGGCCTCGATTGCGAGCCAAGGCCCGAGTCCGGTCAGGCAGTGGGTATTGAACTCCAGCCGCTTGTCGCCAATGGCCTGCTTGATCGCCGGCACCAATTTGCGCACCCGATCGATCGTCAGGATGCCAGCCGCGTCGGCCAGCATCACGGTCTGCACTCCGAACCGTTCCACGCCTTCGCGTGCCTTGTTGACATACAGGGCATCGTCATAGCCGGGCGCGATGTTGTAGCCGAGTCCAAGGGTCACATTGGCGCCGAGGCGACGCGCCGTGGCGATGCTCGAAGCGAGGTTCTCGTTGCACAGTAGGGCGTCGAAGACTGCGATCTCGCGGATTCCATTGGCGATCTGCCGTTCGACGAAGAGGTCGGTAATGTCGTCGGCCACCGGAAAGAAGCCGCGCATCAAGTTGCTGCGTATGGCGGCACGCATCGGTGTGCGCGTGATTCGCTCGCGCAGCAGACGGATGCGCTCGAACGGGTCCTGGTTGAGGAACAGCACGCTGGCATCGAACTGGACCAGCGCGATCGCCTGCATCGAGAGGAAGCCGGCGCGGTCCATGCGTTCGGCGATTGGCAGCATCTGCTCGGTGCGCATGCGGGTGGCCCACAGGCACTGCTGGCCATCGCGCAGCGTGTCGTCGGTCAGGTGGATGGTGCGGCGCTTGCCGGTGCGAGCGGTTTCCGCCGCAACGAGTCTCTTGAGGTGTTCGAGCATGGCTTCAGCCCTCCGTGCCTTGGATTTGGATCGAGACGCCGGGGCCCTGCACGCTGAGCTGCGCGTAGGGCGCGGCGCGTGCCGTGAGGCCGGCGAGAAGGGCTTCCGCAGGCGTCACGCCCGCGTAGCGGAGTGCTTCGGGCGAAGCGGCTGCGGGCAACGCTTCGGGCGCAACGCCGCAGGCCTGTGAGATCACCAACGCTGCATCGCTCACCTCGGGGTGGGCCGCGTGCAATTCGTCCACCGACAATGCGACGGCCGTCGGCAGCGCACCGACGCGTTGGGCGAGCCGGGCATCGACGTCCTTCGAGGCCGGCCCGTAGACCTGTTGCAGGGCCCGCCGAATGCCGGGCCGAATCTCCGCATAACGGGGCGTGCCCTGCAGGTGCAGCAGCGCCTGCTCGGCAATCGGCCGCGCAAAAGGCGCCAGCATCGGCGGCGCGCCGACTTCGCCTCGCACGCGGGCGCATTCGTTGGCGAACACGTGCAACTGGTGCGTGAGGCCTGCTTCGGCGAGCTTACGCATGAAATGCGCGGCGACCTCGCCCGGCATCTCGTGCGCATAGGGCGCGAGGTCGAAAACCCAGGCGCGAGCCGGCGCGAAGCCGTGGCAGTCGGCCATTTCGGAGAGAAGCCGGTCGGCCTCGCCAACGGCGTGCAGCAACTGGTCGCTGGCGGGCGTTCCCCGCTCAAGAAGGCGCAGCGATTTGAGCAACGTGCCAAGTGCCGGGACCGACGCGCCGTTGGCCACCGGCGCGCATGCGGTGTCGAGCCCGTCGATGCCGAGACGCACGGCCTCGAGCGCGACCATGGGCCCAAGCGCCGTCTGGCAGCGCAGGTGCAGATCGAGCGGTGTGCCGCCGAGGCCGCGTCGCAGGGCGGGCAGCAGGGTGGCCAGGCGGTCGGTGGTCAGCAGGCCGGCCTCGTCGCGGAGCATCACGCGATCGGCGCCAGCCAGCGCGAGGGCCGCAGCTCTCGTGCGCAAGTCATCGTCGCCGTGCGCCGAATCTTGCGCGAACGGCAAGGCGGCGATGGTCGTGAGGCCAAGCGCCTTGGCCGCCTTCAGCACCGGCGCCATGCGCTCGATGACAAGCAGCGGGTCGATCAGCGCGATCTCGGAAACGCCGCGTCGCGCCAGTTCGCGCAGCCACAGCGTGGCGACCTCGGTCGAGATGACGTCGCAGCCGCGCCGACCATGGTCGGTCAGCAGCGAAAGGGCCGCGCGCAGCGGGACGCCGGGGCAGCGCTCGCGCAGCAACTCGATGCGCTGCCACGGGTTTTCGCCGCGCGCCACGCATTGCTGCAGCGTGGCCAGCGAGGCGATCTCGACCGCCGCGGGGCGTGTGGCGGCCAGTCGCTGAGCGAGGGCGAGCGCCATGGGCGTCGTCATTCCGCCGGCCCAGCGCGCGCTCTGGCCGTCGGTCAGGCTGACGTCGGTATAGCGCAGTACAGGCAGCACGACATCGGTCATGGCTGTGCTCCGATTTCGGCCTGCGCCGCCTTGGCAGCCTGGGCAGCCGCCTTCTGCGCGGCCTTGCGTTCCGGCAGGAAGGTCTCCTCGACCCAGCGGGTCGTGACCTTGCCATTCACGAAGTCGGCGTGCGCGAGGACCGCGTCATGGAAAGGCGCGGTCGTCGAAGGGCCTTCGACCCGCAGGCCGCCGAGCGCCTGGCGCATCCGCGCGATGGCCTGTTCGCGCGTCGGCGCATGCACGATCAGCTTGCCGAGCAGCGAGTCGTAGTAGGGCGGCACCGTGTAGCCCGCATAGCAGTGGCTGTCGACGCGAATGCCTTCGCCGGACGGCACGTCCCAGCGCGAGATCAGGCCTGGGCGCGGCAGAAAGTTGCGGTCCGGGTCCTCGGCGTTGATGCGGCATTCGATCGCGTGGCCCTGCAATTGCACGTCGGCCTGCGTGAACGACAGCGGCAGTCCGGCAGCGACGCGGATCTGCTCGGCTACCAGGTCGAAACCGGTGATCATTTCCGTCACCGGGTGCTCCACCTGGATGCGCGTGTTCATCTCGAGGAAGAAATACCGGTTATCGCGCTGGTCGACCACGAATTCGATCGTGCCGGCACCGCAGTACTCGGCGTTGCGCGTCAGGCTCACGGCGCACTCGCCCATGGCGTGGCGCATCGCCTCGTCGACGGCGGGGGAGGGTGCCTCCTCGATCAGCTTCTGGTGGCGGCGCTGCGTCGAGCATTCGCGCTCACCCAGGTAGACCACATTGCCGTGCATGTCGGCCATGACCTGGATCTCGATGTGACGCGCGTGCTCGATGAACTTCTCCATGTAGAGCGTGGCGTCGCCAAAGGCCGATTGCGCCTCGTTGGAGGCGGAACTCATCAGCGATTCGAGTTCGCTCTCATCCCGGACGATGCGCATGCCGCGGCCGCCGCCGCCCGCGGTCGCCTTGATCAGCACCGGATAGCCGATCTCGGCGCCGACGCGCCGCGCGTGCGCGACATCGGAGAGGGCGCCCGAGCCCGGCACGCGGGGCACGCCGGCCTTCTGCGCCAGGCCCACCGCCGTGATCTTGTCGCCCATCGCGTCGATGGCGTCGGCGGAGGGGCCGACGAACACCAGCCCGGCCTCGACGCAGGCGCGCACGAAGGACGAGCGCTCGGAGAGGAAGCCGTAGCCGGGATGCACCGCATCGCAGCTGGTTTGCAGGGCCGCCTCGACGATCTTGTCGGCACGCAGGTAGCTTTCAGCAGCGAGCGGAGGACCGAGCATGACCACCTGATCGGCCATCTTCGCGGCGAGCGTTTCGGTGTCGGCCTCGGAGACGCCGACGACGGCCTCGATGCCGAGGCTGCGGCAGGCACGGATGACGCGCACGGCGATCTCGCCGCGATTGGCCACGAACACGCGCCGGATGTCGCGCGTCGCCACGGGGATGGAAACAGTCTCGCTCATCATCAGGCCCCCAGCGTCGGCTTGATCAACAGCACGATCTGGTCGTGCTGCACCGGCTTGCCGTTCTCGATCACGATGCGTTCGACCGTGCCCGTGACGCCGGCCTTGACCGTGTTGAACATCTTCATGACCTCGACCAGACACACCGTGTCGTCGGCCTGCACCGTGCTGCCGATGGTGACGAAGGGCGGTTGATCGGGGCTCGGACGCAAATAGAAGCTGCCGACCATCGGTGCGCGCACTGCGACCAGGCCCTCGGGGACCTCCGTCAATGCTTCCGGCGCGTTGGCCGGAGAGGCGCCCACGGGCGATTCGGCCTGGTCGGCGGGGCGGGCGGCCTGCCTTTGAGGTGTCCGCTCGACCAGGGCCGACGAGGCGCCGGGCTTGCGGGCGTGAAGTTCGAAATCACCCACTGTGACGTCAAGGGATTCGAGGTGTGCGGCGCTGTCCAGGATTTCCAGGATGCGACGTACGTCGGTATGGGATAGGGGCATGGCCTTTGTCTCCAGTACGGCGGAAGTGTCCGCCTTTCGTTGGCGCAGCGTTTCGCTGCAATGCCTCGATTAAATCATGGGCACATTCGTATTGTCAACAATCTGAATGTCGAGTAAAGTTCAGGCATCCGACGCTCAACCGCCATCCAACGAGGCACCCACCCATGACCACACAGACAAAGATTCGCTCCGAGATCACCGGC
>NZ_JBFTNY010000053.1:0-8587 GCF_056397705.1 Variovorax sp. 05L425
CGTCGCCCTGTTCAAGAAGCTGCCGCTCGCGCAGACGGCCGACGACTACGAGGCCTTGCTGCCCTGGAACATCGCGCTGCCAACTCCGTAACCCAACCCCGCACTTCATCAGCGTCGATGAACAGGGCGCGGTTTATTGACTGCTTACGAAACAGTGATACCCGCTGCGCGTCGCTGAGAGCCGTTTTTGCCACCTCAGAGCGGAATTAGCAAAATTGGCCCGCAGCCGCTATCAACCTTATAGTGGTTTCGTGCACTGCAAGGGGGTGTCCGAGCCACACGAAGTGGGCGAGGCTGGGGGTTAGTAGCGATACACGCCGCGACCGGTCTTGCGGCCGAGTTGGCCGGCCGCGACCATTTCCTTCAGCAGCGGGCAGGGGCGGTATTTCGAATCGCCGAATTGCTCGAGGTACACCTCCATCACCGCCAGGCAGACGTCGAGGCCGATCATGTCGGCAAGCGCCAGCGGGCCGATGGGCTGGTTGCACCCGAGCTTCATGCCGGCATCGATATCTTCCGCAGTAGCCAGGCCGTCGGCCAGCACGAAGAAAGCCTCGTTGATCATCGGCACGAGGATGCGGTTGACCACGAAGCCCGGCGCGTTCTTCACGGTGATCGGCGACTTGCCCAACCGCTCGGCCAGTGCTTTCACCGCATCGTGCGTCGCGTCGCTGGTGAGGTAGCCGCGGATGATCTCCACCAGCGCCATCATCGGCACCGGGTTGAAGAAGTGCATGCCGATGAAGCGATCGGCGCGCGAGGTGGCCGCGGCCAGTTGCGTGATCGAGATCGACGACGTGTTCGACGCGATGATCACTTCGGGCGCCACGAGGGCATCGACCTGCTTGAGGATCTTCAGCTTGAGCTCATGGTTTTCGGTCGCGGCCTCGATCACCAGTTGCGCAGCCTTCAGGTCGTCGTAGTTCGTCGAGCCCTTGATCAGCGCCAGCGCCGCATCCTTCTGCGCGGCGGTGAGCTTGTCCTTCTTGATCAGGCGGTCGAGGCTGCCCGCCACGGTGGCCAAGCCCTTGTCCACGGCAGCCTGCGCGACGTCGATCATCACGACGTTGACGCCTGCGACCGCGCAAGCCTGCGCAATACCGTTGCCCATCGTTCCCGCGCCAATGATGCCGACTGTCTGGATAGTCATGAGAAATGTTCCTTCAGAGAGAAAAAGAAAAGAGGAAATGAAAAGGGTGCTTGGCCGAGATTGTGAAACAGCGCGCGGACGGCCCCGTTGCCACGTGTGACAAGCGGGTGATTTAAAGTGCCGCGTTCACTCCCACAGCCACGAATCCGCACCATGACCACCCTCGGCACCCCCCTTTCCTCCACCGCCACCCGCGTTATGCTGCTCGGCTCCGGCGAGCTCGGCAAGGAAGTCCTGATCGCCCTCCAGCGCCTGGGCGTGGAAACCATCGCGGTCGACCGCTACGAGAACGCCCCCGGCCAGCAGGTGGCCCACCATGCGCGCACCATCACGATGAGCGACCCGGCGCAGCTCAAGGCATTGATCGAAGCCGAGAAGCCGCAACTCGTCGTGCCCGAGATCGAGGCCATCGCCACGCCGATGTTGCAGGAGCTGGAAGATGCCGGCGTGGTTCGCGTGATTCCCACGGCGCGGGCGGCGCGCCTCACGATGGACCGCGAGGGCATCCGCCGCCTGGCCGCCGAGACGCTGGGCGTGCCGACCAGCCCGTACAAGTTCTGCGATTCGCTGGCTGAACTCCAGGCGGCCATCGACGAGGGCATCGGCTATCCCTGCATCGTCAAGCCCGTGATGAGCAGCTCCGGCAAGGGCCAGAGCAAGATCGACGGCCCCGCCGACGTGCAGAAGGCGTGGGACTACGCCATGGCCGGCGGCCGAGTGAGTCATGGCCGGGTCATCGTCGAGGGCTTCATCGACTTCGACTACGAGATCACGCTCCTGACGGTGCGAGCGCTCGATGCCGCCGGTGCAGCGCAGACGCACTTCTGCGACCCGATCGGCCATATTCAGGTGAGCGGCGACTACGTGGAGAGCTGGCAGCCGCACCCGATGGCGCCGGCCGCGCTGAAGAAGGCGCAGGACATCGCCCGCGCCGTGACGTCGGACCTCGGCGGGCAGGGCCTGTTCGGCGTCGAGCTGTTCGTCAAGGGCGACCAGGTGTGGTTCAGCGAGGTCAGCCCCCGCCCGCACGACACCGGCATGGTGACCATGGCCACCCAATGGCAGAACGAGTTCGAACTGCATGCCCGCGCCATCCTGGGCCTGCCGGTCGACACCACGCTCAAGAGCCCGGGCGCCAGCGCGGTGATCTACGGCGGTGTCGATGCGACCGGCATTGCCTTTGAGGGCGTCGCGGAGGCGCTGGCCGTGCCGGGCACCGATGTCCGGCTCTTCGGCAAGCCGGAGAGCTTCGTCAAGCGCCGCATGGGCGTCGCGCTGGCGCATGCGGCGGACGTCGACACTGCGCGCCTCAACGCGAAGGAAGCCGCCTCCCGCGTCAAGCCCCGCCAAGCCTGATTCACTTCACCTCTCGGAGACCTTCATGCTGCATCCTCAAGCCCAGGCGTTCATCGATCTCCTCGCGAGCAAAGGCGTACCGCCGACGCATACGCTGACGGTCGCCGACGCGCGCAAGTTCTACCGCGAGCGGCGCGCCATCACCCAGCCCGCGCCACCCGAGGTCGCCGAAGTGCGGGACGTCAGCGCCGAAGCCCCGGGGGGCCCGATCCCGATGCGCCTCTACCGGCCGCTGGGCTCGAAGGCCGGCGCCGTGCTGCCGGTGCTGGTCTACTACCACGGGGGCGGCTGGACCATCGGCGACCTCGACACGCACGACACGCTGTGCCGCGAATTGGCCAACCAGTCCGGCTGTGCGGTGGTCGCGGTGGACTACCGGATGGGGCCGGAGCATCGCTTTCCGGCGGCTGTGGACGACGCGCTCGCCGCCACGCGCTGGGTGCGCAAGGAGGCAGCCGGGCTCGGCGTGGACCCCAGTCGGCTCGCGGTGGGCGGTGACAGCGCCGGCGGCAACCTGGCGGCGGTGGTCGCCATCGCGGCGCGCGACGCGGGGGACCTGCCCATCGCCTACCAACTGCTCATCTATCCCGCGACCGATATGCGGCGCGGCCACCCTTCGCACACCACCAACGGCCAGGGCTACGTGTTGACCAGCGACACCATCACGTACTTCCATGACCACTACATCACCGACGCGAAGCATGACCTCGACTGGCGCGCCTCGCCGCTGCTGCGCAAGGATCTCCAGGGATTGCCGCCGGCGCTGGTGCTCACCGCGGGCTACGACCCGCTGCGCGATGAGGGTGCGGAATACGCCGAGGCGCTGACGACGGCCGGCAACTCCGCCGTCTACATCTGCTTCGAGCGGCAGATCCACGGCTTCATCCTCATGGGGAAGGTACTCGACGAAGCCAATGCCGCCGTGGCTCTCTGCGCCGCCGAACTGCGCCGCGCGCTGCGGCCCTGAGCGCCAAGCCGTCGCTCTTCCGGGTCGGTCGGCCCGGACTTGTCTCGCGCGCGCGTCACCTTCGCGACAGCAAGGGTAAAGCCCGCTTCTGAAGCATTTCAAAGGTCGGTATCTTGTTGTATCAGCCGCCTTCGGTGGCTGTCACATCGCGCAAGGAGTCGACCATCGTCTCGTCTGCCCAACGTGCTGAACTGCTCCGCGTCGACGGCGTGACGGTGCGCTTTGGCGGGATCACGGCGCTCGACAAGGTGTCGTTCTCCGTGCCGTCCGGGCACATCGTCGGGCTGATCGGGCCCAACGGCGCCGGCAAGACGACCTTGTTCAATTGCCTCTCGCGGCTCTACGCATTCAGCGAGGGCGCCATTCTTTTCGAGGGCCGCTCGCTGCTCGCCACGCCGGCCCACGGCATCGCGGCGGCCGGCATCGGCCGGACCTTCCAGAACCTCGCGCTGTTCCGCACCATGACGGTCCGGCAGAACATCCTGCTTGGCGGGCACTGCCGCACGCGCAGCGGCTTCTTCGCGAACGCGCTGCGGCTGCCGCGGGTGCGGCGTGAAGAGCAGGCCCTGGAAGCCCACGCCGACGAACTGGTGGAACTGCTCGATCTGCGCAGCGTGGCGGCCACCCAGGTCATGGACCTGTCGTTCGGCACGCAGAAGCGCGTCGAACTGGCCCGCGCACTGGCGAGCCGGCCCAAGCTGCTGCTGCTCGACGAGCCCGCGGGCGGGCTGAACCATGAAGAGGTCGGCAACCTGATGGCGCTGCTGCGGCAGGTGCGCGACCGGCTGAAGCTCACCATGCTGCTGGTCGAGCACCACATGAACCTGGTCATGCGCGTGTCGGACCAGGTGGTGGCGCTGGACTTCGGCCGCGTCATCGCCGACGGCTCGCCGGCCGAGGTGCAAGGCAATGCCGAGGTGATCCGCGCCTACCTCGGAGGAGCGAACTGATGGCCGCGCTGCTCGAAGTGCGCGGCATGCACGCCCAGTACGGCCCGAGCAAGGTGCTGCACGGCCTGGATTTCGGCGTCGAGGAGGGCGGCATCACCACCATCCTGGGGGCCAACGGCGCCGGCAAGACGACGACCTTGCGCGCGGTCTGCGGCATGGTGAAGACGCAGGGCGAAATCGTCTTCGCCGCGCAGCGCATCGATGGCCGCGCCACCGAAAGCATCGTCCGCCTTGGCGTGGCGCACGTGCCCGACGGGCGCGGAACCTTCGTCGAGCTGAGCGTCGAGGAGAACCTGCGCCTCGGCGCCTACACGCGGCGCGACAAGGCCGACGTGGGCGCGGATTACGAGCGCATCTACGACTACTTCCCGCGCCTGCGGGAACGCCGGCGCCAGCAGGCCGGCACCTTGTCCGGCGGCGAGCAGCAGATGCTCGCCGTGTCGCGCGCGTTGATGCTGCGGCCGCGCCTGCTGCTGCTGGACGAGCCTTCGTTCGGCCTCGCGCCGCGCATCGTGCAGGAGCTGTTCGAGATCCTCCAGGAGATCAACCGGCGTGACCGCGTGAGCATGCTGCTGGTGGAGCAGAACGCGGCGCTGGCGCTGCGCCTGGCCGACCAGGCCTACCTCCTGGAAACCGGCCGCGTGGTGATCTCCGGCAGCGCCGAGACCATCCGCAACGACGAGGCCGTGCGGCGCTCGTACCTCGGCTACTAGGCACCAGGTCATGAACGTCCTGCTCCACCAAGCGCTTTCGGGCCTCGCCACGGGCGGCATCTATGCGAGCGTGGCGCTGGCCCTCGTCATGATCTACCAGGCCACGCACCTGGTGAACTTCGCGCAGGGCGAACTGGCGATGTTCTCGACCTACATCGCGTGGAGCCTGATTCAGGCCGGCGTGCCGTACTGGGGCGCCTTCTTCATCACGGTGGCGATCGCCTTCGTGCTCGGCGTGCTGATCGAGCGGATCGTCGTCCAGCCGGTCGAGAACGCACCCATCCTCTCGGTGGTGATCGTCTACATCGGCCTGCTGGTGATCCTCAACAGTCTCGCCGGTTGGATCTTCACGTACACGATCAAGCCCTTTCCGAGCCCGTTTCCGGACCGGCCCCTGTTCGGGAACTCCTTCCTCACTGCGCACGAGCTGGGCTCCATCGGTGTCACGCTCGTGGTGCTGGCGCTGGTTTTCGCCTTCTTCCGTTTCACGCCGCTGGGACTGGCGATGCGCGCAGCCGCGCAGAACCCCGTGTCGAGCCGACTGGTGGGCATCCGGGTCGGCTGGATGCTGGCACTGGGCTGGGGCCTCGCCGCGGCCATCGGCGCGATCGCCGGGATCATGGTGGCGCCCAGCGTTTTCCTGGAGCCGAACATGATGTCCGGCATCCTGCTCTACGCCTTTGCCGCGGCGCTGCTGGGCGGCATCGACAGCCCCGGCGGCGCGGTGCTTGGCGGCTTCATCGTCGGCGTGCTGGAGAACCTCGTCGGCGCCGTTCTCGGCACCGAACTGAAGCTGACAGTTGCGCTGGTGCTGATCGTCGGCGTGCTCGTCATCCGGCCTTCGGGCCTGTTCGGGAAGGTCCACGTGACGCGGGTCTGATCCATGACCATCCAAGACCCACCCCAAGACCCACGCGTGCGCGCCCCATCCGGCAAGGTCAAGCTCGCCGGCTTGCTGCTGGTGCTGGTCCTCGCGTGCGTGCTGCCTTTCGTCGTCAGCAACTACCGGGTGTTCCAGTTCACGCTGGCGCTGGTCTATGCCATTGCGCTGCTGGGCCTGAACATGCTCACCGGCTACAACGGCCAGATATCCCTGGGCCACGGTGCGTTCTATGCCATCGGCGCCTACGTTGCGGCGATCCTCATGGACAAGTTCGGCGTGCCTTACTGGCTGACCATTCCCATTGCGGGCGCCGTGTGCCTGCTGGCGGGATTCCTCTTCGGCCTGCCGGCGCTGCGGCTGGAGGGGCTCTACCTGGCCCTGGCGACCTTCGCGCTCGGCGTGGCGATGCCGCAGATCCTCAAGTACAAGCATTTCGAGGCGTGGACCGGCGGCGCTCAAGGCATCGTGATCGTGAAGCCGGAAGCGCCGGAATGGACCGGCCTGACGCAGGACCAGTGGCTCTACTTCGTCGTCCTGTTGTTGCTGCTGGTGCTCTTCGTCTTCGGCTGGAACCTGCTGCGCGGCCGCATCGGGCGGGCCATGGTCGCCGTCCGCGACCAGCCGATCGCGGCACAGGCGATGGGCGTCAATACGGCCATGGTCAAGTCGATCACTTTCGGCGTCTCCGCGATGTACACCGGCATTTCCGGGGCCCTGGGCGCGATCGTGATCCAATTCGTCGCGCCGGATTCCTTCAACTTCTTCCTGTCGATCTCGCTCGTGGTGGGCGTCGTGATCGGCGGGCTCGCATCGATTCAGGGTGCGATCTACGGCGCGCTGTTCATCCAGTTCATTCCGAACGTCGCCGACCAGATTTCCAAGGCCGCGCCGTGGGCCATCTACGGCGTGTTCCTGATCGTCTTCATGTATGTGATGCCTACCGGTGTGGCCGGGCTGGTGCGGATCGCCATCGGTCGACTGCAGCGCCGGCGCAAACGTTGAGTTGGGGTGTTTTCGTCCGGGTCACGGCCCGCGGGCCGGTCCGATTTGTGTTCGATGACATTGAAGGAGACATCATGAAATTCAGTCCAGACCGTCGCGCCACCTTGCTCGCCGGCGCTGCCGCCGTCGCGCTGGCCGTTGTCGCCGCACCGGCCACCGCGCAGAAGAAGTACGGCCCCGGAGCGTCCGACACCGAGATCAAGCTCGGCCAGACGATGCCCTACAGTGGCCCCGCCTCGGCCTACGGGACCATCGGCAAGCTGGAGCAGGCCTACTTCAAGATGATCAACGACAACGGCGGCATCAACGGCCGGAAGATCAACCTGATCAGCCTCGACGACGGCTACAGCCCGCCCAAGGCGGTAGAGCAGGTGCGCAGGCTGGTCGAGCAGGACGAGGTGCTCGCGTTGTTCCAGACGCTGGGCACGCCGAGCAATTCGGCCATCCACAAGTACGTCAACGCCAAGAAGGTGCCGCACCTGCTGCTGGCCACCGGTGCGACGAAATGGGCTGACCCCAAGAACTTCCCCTGGACCATCGGCTTCAACCTGAGCTACCAGGCCGAAGGCGTGATCTACGCCAAGTACCTGCTCAAGGAAAAGCCCAACGCGAAGATCGCGATCCTCTACCAGAACGACGACTACGGCAAAGACCTGCTGAAGGGCGTCAAGGACGGTCTGGGCCAGAAGGGCGCCAAGATGATCGTGGCCGAAGCCTCCTACGAGGTGACCGACCCGACGGTCGATTCGCAGATCGTCACGTTGCAAGGCTCGGGTGCCGACACCTTCATCGACATCACCACGCCGAAGTTCTCGGCGCAGGCCATTCGCAAGGCCTACGACTCGGGATGGAAGCCCCTGCACATCATCAACAACGTCGGCGCGTCGGTGGGTTCGGTGCTGGTGCCGGCTGGGCTCGACAAGTCGACCGGACTGCTGACCATGCAGTACTACAAGGACCCGAACGATCCGCAGTGGAAGGACGATCCGGCGATGCTCGAATGGCGCGCCTTTATGGGGCGCTACTACAAGGAGGGTGACCCGAAGGACGCCTCCAATCTCTACGCCTACCTGGCTGCACAGACGATGGTCCAGATACTGAAGCAGTGCGGCGACAACCTGACGCGCGAGAACGTGATGAAGCAGGCCGCCAACATCAAGAACCTGAAGCTTCCGCTGATGCTGCCGGGCATGGCACTCAACAGTACACCGACCGACTTCGCCCTGGTCAAGCAAGGGCAGTTGGCGCGCTTCACGGGGACCTTGTGGCAAGGCTTTGGTGAGGTGTTGAGCACGACCGATTGACATTGCCAGCGCGTGTGTCGGCGTCGACGGTGATCGGCTGAGGGAGTGATAGGCTTTCGGGGTCACACATCCGAAGTCAACCAAGAAAGCCTTGTCTCGCCTTGCGAGGATTGGGCCGCTGACCCATGCCCATCACAGATGCCAGCAATTTCGTCTTCTTCCAGCTGATCAACGACTACCTCCGCGACGAGATCAATACCTTCCAGTGGAACCTGCTGACGAGCATGGCGCAGTTCGTCGGCGCGATCGGGCTGATTCTGCT
>NZ_JBFTNY010000054.1:0-7153 GCF_056397705.1 Variovorax sp. 05L425
CCCTTCTGGGGGTGCTGAGGAGCGGAGCTTTTCGCGGATCAGGGCTGCGCGTGTTTGAGCGAAGCGAGTTTCGCGCGGACCCCGCGAAAAGTGAGCACCGCAAGTTGCCCGTAGCGAAGCGAAGGGACGCCCACAGCAGGGTCGCCTTTCTTTTGCTTACTTTTCTTTGGCGAAGCAAAGAAAAGTAAGTCGCCCGCCGGGGCGAGTCCCGGCCAACACCCTCACCAACCCCCTACAAATAATTAAACAACGCAATAGAGTTCAACTTAGCAAACGTCATCTGCGTAGCCTGCAACGAAGTCTGCTGCTGATAAAACTCCGAAATCGCACTGGCGGGATCCAGATCCTGAACGTTAGACAAATACTGCTTGTCATTCAAATCCCGAGTAGCCCCACTCGTATTCAGCGATTCCAGCTCATTCATCCGCGACCCCACAGACGAAAGCACAGTCAGCACGTTGTCATGCGCATTCGTGACCTTCACGTTGGCCGTGCTCAGCGCGTTCTGCAACTGTGCCTGCGCCTGCGCCCCCCCACCCGCAAGCGGCGTCCGCAACGCAGTGACCAGCGCGCCGATGGAAGCAAAGATATCCGTCCCCGCATTCTTCGCAGTCGTCACATTGAAGGTATCGCCATCCGCCGGCGCACCGCTGATGCTGATCTGCACACCGCCAAAGGCAATCGGCTGGCCGTCAACGAAGGCGCCAGTCGCGGCGACGACGGGCGGCGTGTCATTGGTGGTGACCGTGTAGTTGCCACCGACGAAGCTGATCTGAAAATCCTTGCCATAGTTCGCTGCAGTGGCGTCCAGCACACCCACGGAACCAAACACGCCGGTACCGGTATTGCCCACTCCGCTCGACGTAACGTAACCCGCCCCACCTTGCACCGACTGGAACACACTGCGCCCGTCATCGCCAGTCGACATCTGGCGCGCAACGTCCACCTGCATCATCCGCTGACCTTGGTCACCGACATACTGCACGCCACCACCGGCCATCGCAGCAAAAGGCGCGTTGGCACTCTTGTAGCCGGCGAACAGGAACTGCCCATTCCCATCATCGGAATTGGCAATGCCCACGAGCTGATCCAGATTGCTCTGAATGGTGGTGGCCAGCGATGCACGATCGGCATCCGACAGCGTGCCGTTGCCGGCCTGCACCGTCAGGGTCTTGATGTTCTGCATGATCGAGGTCGCGCTGTCGAGCGCGGTTTCCTCGCGTGACAGCGACAGCATCGCCCGGTCGCGGCTCGATGCGTACTGCGAAGACTCGGCCAGCGTCTCGCTGACGCCGAGCGCGCGCGCCGCCGCGACGGGGTCGTCCCCGGCGGTCAGAAACTTGGTGCCCGCGGCCAGCTTCTGTTGGACTCGGAACAGGTTTTGCTGCTGCAGACCCATCGCGTTGACGTTCTGCTCGTAGAAAGAACTGGTGCTGATGCGCATCACGGCTCCTGGAATCGGGTGATGGGATGAAAAGGAATCAAGCGCTGATGGCGAGGATCGCGTCGAAGATCGTCGATGCGGTCTGGATCACCTTCGCGTTGGCCTGGTACATCTGCTGGAACATCAGCAGGTTGGCGGTCTCCTCGTCCTGGTTCACGCCGGAGATGGATTGCTGGCTGGCCTTGATCTGGGCCGTGACGCTGTCCTGCGTGGTGCTCGCGACGCTGATCTCCTGAGCGCGGTTGCCGACCTCGCTCACCAGCTGTGAATAGGCACCGTTGAAGGTGGTGGTGCCGTTGCCGATCGTTGTCGCGCGCTGCAATGCGCCGAGCAGTAGCGCGTTGCTGCCGTCGGACACGCCCGCGACGTTCTTGGAGATGGTGAAGCTGTCACCCTGCGCCGGCGAGCCGGTCAAGCTGACCGTGATGCCGTCGAAGCTCATCTTGGCGCCTGCCGTGTAGGGCACCGGGGTGCCGGCCGCGTAGGTGGTGCTCGTGCCGTTCGCCAAGGTCACCGTCACGGCCGAGGTGGCCGGAAAACCCGAGAGGGTGTTGGTCGCGGCGTCGTAGCTCATCGTGACGTTCGCAGCCAACGGCGTGGCGGTGTAGCCCGCATCGACAGTCGCCGTGCCGAGCGCGCCGCTGCCCTGGTTGGCGGTGGCGTTGCCGGTGATCACCGGCGACGCGGCAGCGACCTTGGCCGGATCGAGCACAAGCACGTCCATGTCGCGTGCGCCATTGCGGGTCGGCTGGACCAGGAAGGTGTCGCCGTCCTGCGCAGTGCCGCTGGCGGCCGAGAGGCTCACGCCGTCGAAAGTGATCGGAAAGCTGGTGTAGCTGCCGACAGATTGGTTGTCCGAGAGCCGTGTGACCGAGTAGTTCAGCACGCCGGCCACATCCTTGACCTGCACCGAGTAGTCGCTCGTCGTGAGCTGGTTGGTGTCGGTCACCGTGCCCGCGAGCACAAGGCTGCCGGTGTTCTTCGCGTTCGAGAAGACGCCCGGGGCCGCCGTGGTGAAGAAGTTCTGGCCGAGCGCGCCGTTGAGATCGACGCCCAGGTCGTGCTGTGCGTTGAACGCACCTGCAAGCGCCATCGACAGACGGCCGATGGCGTTCTGTGTCGGCGTGAGCGTCTGGGTGCGGAAGGCCAGCAGCCCGCCGAGCGAACCGCCGGTGATCGCGCTGTCGCTCAACTCCGAAACATTGCCGGCGATCCCGACCAGCGCCACGGCCTTGCGCGTCGGGTCGGCGGCGGATTGCACGGCCTGCATCGTTGCGGCCTGATCGCCCACCACCAGCGACTGGCCGGTGCCGATGAACACGTTGTACTTGCCGTTGTCCTGCTGCAGGACCTTGACATCGACGATCTGGCTCAGCTGGCTGACGAGCTGGTCACGCTGGTCCATCAGGTCGTTCGGTGGCTGGCCGCCAGCCACCGCACTCATCATGCTGATCTGCTGGTTGAGGTTCGCGATCTTGCCGGCGAAGGTGTTGATCTGGTCGACGCTGCCCGTGATTTGATCGTTGACCGATGAGTTCAGGTCAGAGAGGTATTGATCCGTCGCGCGGAATTTGTTGGAAAGCGACTGCGCGGAGCTGATCAGCTGTTGCCGCGCGGCCGAATCGGCCGGCGTGTTGGCGACGCCCTGCACCGCGGTGAAGAAGTTCTGCATCAGCGGGCTCAGGCCTGCCGTCTTGTCGGCCAGCAGCGAATCGATGCGGTCGATCTCGGTGCCGTACGAACTCAGCGCCGCAGAACTCGATTGTGCGGAAGCAAGTTGCGCGGTGAGGTAGCGGTCGTAGCTGCGCGTGACCGTGGTGACGGTCGCGCCGCTGCCGATGTAGCCCGAACCGGTTGCGATGGCGCCGTTGGTGGCGACTTGCGCAACCTGGCGACTGTAGCCCGCCGTGTAGACGTTGGCGGTGTTGTGAGCCGTGGTCACCAACGCGGTTCGCGCGACGTTGAGACCGCTCAGGCCCGTGAAGAACAAGCTTGACATGTGGCTTTACCTGTATGGGTGAGTATTGGTTGGCGGCATCGTCTCGATGCCCTCTGTGTCTATATCGGCGCGGTCGCGCGGAAGTTGAGGTCCGCTTCGTCGCTGCCCAGCCTGAAGACGCTGACAGCCTGGACCAGACTCGTTGCCTGCTCCTGCAGCGAGCCGGCGGCCGCGGTCGCCTCTTCCACCAATGCCGCGTTCTGTTGCGTCACCTGGTCCATCTGCGTGATGGCCTGGTTGATCTGTTCGATGCCCGAGGTCTGCTCCTGGCTGGCTGCCGTGATCTCGCCCATGATGTCCGTCACGCGCTTGACGCTGTCGACGATCTCTTCCATCGTCTTTCCGGCTTCGCCGACCAGTGCACTTCCGGCATCGACCTTGCCGACCGAGTCGTCGATCAGGCCCTTGATTTCTTTCGCCGCCGCTGCGGAGCGTTGTGCAAGGCTTCTCACTTCGGAAGCCACCACAGCAAAGCCGCGGCCCTGTTCACCTGCACGCGCAGCCTCGACCGCCGCGTTGAGCGCCAGGATGTTGGTCTGGAAAGCGATGCCATCGATCACGCCGATGATGTCCACGATCTTCCTGGATGACGCATTGATGGAGGCCATCGTGTCCACCACCTGGCTGACCACGCTGCCGCCCTTGACCGCCACTTCGGAAGCTGAAACTGCGAGTTGGTTGGCCTGCCGCGCGTTGTCCGCGTTCTGCTTGACGGTGCTGGTCAACTGTTCCATCGACGCAGCCGTCTGCTCCAGCGAACTGGCCTGCTCTTCGGTGCGCGAGGATAGGTCCTGGTTGCCCGTCGCAATCTGCCCCGACGCCGTCGCAATGGTGTCGCTCGACGTCTTGATCTTTCCAACCACGGATGTGAGCTGATCCTGCATCTGCTTGATGGAATGCAGCAGGCTGCCGTCATGCGCGCGCTCGGCGTCGACATTCACCGTCAGGTCGCCGCTCGCGATGCGGCCGACGACATCCGCCGCATGGGCGGGCTCGCCTCCCAACTGACGCGCCAGGACACGCGCGACCGCAAGGCCAAGTCCCACGCTGACCAGGACGCCGACCAGCGCCATCATCAGCATCATCAGCCGCGAACTCCTGTAGACGTCCGTCGCATGTTCCGCGCTCTCTTTCGCGAGCGCGTTGCTGTGGGCCACCATGCTCTTCAGGACCTCCTCGAGCCCTCGGGACTCCTGCAGCAGGCGCGTGCTGTCCTCGGCCACCCGCCCGTCGAATTGCGAACTGTCCAGCGACTGCTTGGAGATCAGCGTCAGGAAGTCATCCATGTGCTGCTTCAAGGGTGGGAGCAAAGCCTCGTACTGCCCGAACAGCTTCTTGCCGGCGTCGCTTTCCTCGAAGAAGGACTTCACCTCGGCGCCCCGCGCCGCGAGGCTGTCCATGGAAGTCGTCAACTCCTTCGCTGCCACATTGCGCTCGCCGCGCGTGGAAGCCGACAGAAGGCTCATCTGTGCGCGACTCGCATACAGCAGATGGATGTTGGCCTCTTGAACAGCCTGCAGGGCGCGGAGCTCGTGCGCGTAGAGCCTCTCCGCCGCATCGCTGATGCGCCCCATGTGAAAGATGCCGAGCGCGCTGACGACCGCACCGACGGCCGCAACCACGAGAAAACTGAGGACCAGCTTGACGGTCACACGAAGCTTTTGGAACCACTGCATTTTTCTTCGCTTAGAACTCGGCCCAGTCGCCCGGCGCTTCCGCGGGTACGGCACGTTTCGCGGGCGCAGCGACCCGCCGGGCTGCGGACTTCGCCAGCGCAGGCTGTCCGCTCGCGGCACGCTTTGGCGCCACGTCATGGCTGTCTGATCGTGCCCGTGCGATCGTACGGATCGCCTGGTTGTCGCTGTCCAGCCTGAAGACGCTGACGGCCTTGACGAGACTCGTCGCCTGTTCCTGCAATGAGCCAGCCGCTGCGGCGGCCTCTTCCACCAGCGCCGCGTTCTGCTGCGTCACCTGGTCCATCTGCGTGATCGCCTGGTTGATCTGCTCGATGCCCGAGGTCTGTTCCTGGCTGGCTGCCGTGATCTCGCCCATGATGTCCGTCACGCGCTTCACGCTGTCGACGATTTCTTCCATCGTCCGGCCAGCCTCGGCGACTTGCTTGCTGCCTTCCGCGACCTTCTCCACCGAGTCGCCGATCAGCGTCTTGATTTCCTTGGCCGCTGCCGCCGAGCGTTGCGCGAGGCTGCGCACTTCGGAAGCCACGACCGCAAAGCCGCGGCCCTGTTCACCTGCACGTGCGGCTTCGACCGCCGCATTCAGCGCCAGGATGTTGGTCTGGAACGCGATCCCATCGATCACGCCGATGATGTCCACGATCTTGCGCGACGAGGCATTGATGGAGCCCATGGTGTCGACCACCTGGCTGACCACGCTACCGCCCTTGACTGCCACTTCGGAGGCCGAGACCGCGAGCTGATTCGCCTGCCGCGCGTTGTCCGCGTTCTGCTTGACGGTCGAGGTGAGTTCCTCCATCGAGGCAGCCGTCTGTTCCAGCGAACTGGCCTGCTCTTCGGTGCGTGAGGACAGGTCCTGGTTGCCCGTCGCAATCTGCCCCGATGCTGTCGCGATGGTGTCGGTGCCCGTGCGCACTTCGCCCACCACCTTCGCCAGGCTGTCGTTCATGTTCTTCAGCGCCCGCATCAGCTGGCCGGTCTCGTCACGGCCTTGGACTTGGATGCGTGATGTCAGATCGCCAGCCGCGACCGTCTCTGCCACCTTGACGGCATCGCCGAGAGGACGAACGATGCTGCGCGAGATAAAGAAGGCAAACGCACCTCCGATCAATACCGAAGCCAGCGTCAGGATGGCCCTCAATTGAAAGGCCCGATCGTTCGCCGCATCGATGGCCTGGCTCATGTCGTTGATCGCCTTCCGTTCCATCGACAGGAGATCGAGGACGCGGCTTTCATACGCCTTCGCTGCCGGCTGGAACGACTCCTTGAAGACTCGCTCCGTTTCCGGAATGTTGCCGCTTGCCTTCGCCTTGCCTACGAGTTCCTTGGCGGCCTGGTATTTCGCGCGCAGTTCGACGATCGACTTGAACGCCGCCTTCTCCTCGTCGACGACCAGCAGGGCCTCGACCTTGTTCATGGTCTCGGTGCCCTTCTTGACGCTGTCGGAGATCACATCGGCAAAGGTGACTGGAAGCGTCTCGTCATTGGTCTTCGCGATCATCGAGGTGCGCGCGATGGCCGAATAGGTGAGCACATACCAGTCGGAGATGAGCCGCTCCTTCGCCAGCGGGCTTTCCATCATGTGCCGCGTCGCGGCAGCATTGTCCCTGGCATTGATCAGCGCAAAAGTCGACGAGATGATCGTCAGGCCCAGCACGATGGCGAAGCCGATGGCAAGACGCGTTCCGATGCGTACGTTGGATAGAAAGGTCATGATGGTGCTTGGAAGTTCAGGTTTTTCTCGAATCAGGCGGTGGCTTCGACCAGGCCCATTTCCTCGCTCGACATCAGGCGGTCGATGTCGACCAGGATCAGCATCCGCTCGTCCAGCGTGCCCAGCCCGATCAGGTAGTCCGTTTCCAGCACGGACCCCATCGCCGGCGCAGGCTTGATCTGCTCGGCGGTCAGCGTGATCACGTCCGACACGCTGTCCACCACCATCCCCACCACGCGGCCTGCGATGTTCAGCACGATCACCACCGTGAACTGGTCGTAGCTCGGCGTGCCCAGCGCAAA
>NZ_JBFTNY010000055.1:0-7002 GCF_056397705.1 Variovorax sp. 05L425
ATGGACCTACCAGAACTCTGCCCAGCGAACGCTCGCCTTGGCGAGCTGGCAGCATCACTACAACTGGCACCGACCCCACAGTGGCATCGGCGGCATGGTGCCCATGTCCAGACTCAGCTCGTCAAGAAATAACCTCTTGACGCTTCACAGCTAGCGCACCAACCTTGGCAGTATGCGCCAAAATCCTTTTTCAATCACTGGACCTCGTCGCACCAGACCTTGAATCCGTCCAGCTCGTTGGGGCCGAAGGTGCTTGACAACGCCACGTCGCTGGCGTCGCGCCCCTGCGCAATCAGCACGCGGCCGATGCGGGGCACGTTGTTGCGCGCATCGAAGGTGTACCAGCGGTCACCCAGGAAAGCCTCGAACCAACCCGCAAAGTCCATCGTGCCGTAAGGCGGCAGGGTCCCGACATCGCCGAGGTAGCCGGTGCAATAACGGGCCGGAATGTTCAGGCAGCGGCATAGGGTGATCGCCAGGTGCGCATAGTCGCGGCACACGCCTTGCCCTTCCTTGAAGGCTTCAAAGGCCGAACGGGTGCGCCGGGCGTGCTGGTAGCCGAACTCGATGTGCTTGTGCACGAAATCGCAGACCGCCTGTACGCGGCCCCAGCCGGTCGGTCCGGTCCCAAAGCGCTGCCAGGCAAAATCGGACAGCAGGTCGGTTTCGCAGTAGCGGCTACCAAGCAGGTAGAGCAAAGTGGACTCGGGCAGGTACTCCACCGGCGTCTGCGGCGCCGAGGGCACGACGATGTCCAGCGCGCCGCTGTCGTGGATCACGGTATCCGTACTCAGCACAAAGCGGCCCGCGGGTGCGACCAGGCGAGTGCACCAGTTGCCAAACAGATCGCGGTACGCAGTGGTGGGCACGGCCGGCTTCGTGAGCAGATGGTCCGGGCGCAGGAGATCCGAGGCGCGCGAGTAATGAATGCTGAGGGTCAGGATCATCGGCGTCGCCTGGGGAAACTGGTAGGCGATTTCAAAACCGAGCTGGATATTCATCCGCCCATGATGCGCCTTGATTCGCACTTCCGCAGGGACTGCTCGGATTGGTTCACAAGATGTCCTCGCCGCTGCTCGTGCGGAGGTGGTCAGCTTCATCGCCGAGTGCAACTCATCGATCCATACTATCGGCATCGAACTCAGCCGCGCCATCGCGGACTTCGTCGGACGCGAGGCTTTGCTGGCCGAAGCCCGGTCGGAAATCCTGCAGAGCATCGGCGCCCGGGACATCGTGGTGTCGCCGAAGGCAGCACATTTCGCGGTGACGGGTATCTGGCGCTATGACAGCGCCAGCGTCGCCGCATTGGCCGCAGCGCTGGAGGCGCAGCGCGATGCCTATCGCACCGGCAAGCGCGCGATGCCGACGTCGCCGCAGACACGACTCGGCCAACTCCTGCGGAAGAAGAAGTCCCGAGTCAATTCGTGCTGGGAAAAAAAGCCTAAAGCCATAGAGCCCAAAGAGCTCGCTCCGTTTTGCCCGCGATCACGCCGCAGCGCCTCCGTCAACGTCGAGTGAAATGCCCGTGATGAAGCTGGCGTCGGGGCTTGCGAGGAAGGCTACCGCCGCCGCGATCTCTTCGGGCCGGCCATAGCGGCCGAGCGGAATGGCGGCCTTCTGCGCGGCGGCGAAGTCGCCGTCCTGCGGGTTCATCTCTGTGTCGATCGAGCCTGGCTGCACGGTGTTGACGGTGATGCTGCGCGGGGCGAGGTCGCGCGCCCAGCCGCGGGTGTAGGCGGACACTGCTGCCTTCGTCGCCGAATAGTCGGCAACACCCGGCCAGGGCGTGCGATCGGCGGCGGCGGAGCCAATCGAGATGATGCGGCCGTTGTCGCTGATGAGCGGCACTGCGGCGCGCACGGCGGCGGCCACCCCGCCGACGTTGATAGCGAACTGACGTTCCAAGGCGGCGACGTCGCTGTCGGGCGCGCCGACCTGACCGACCACGAACACGCCGGCGTTGTTGACGAGGATGTCGAGCTTGCCGAAACGCCGCGCGGCATTGTTCACCAGCGCTTCGACTTGCAGTGGGTCGGCTTGGTCGGCCTGAAAGGCTGCGGCACGCGCGCCAAGACCCTTCAGTTCCTTGACCAGCGCCTCGGCACGGTCGGCGGAGGCCGAATAGCTGATGGCGACATCGGCGCCGTCGCGCGCCAAGCGGCGCGCGATAGCGGCACCGATGCCGCGTGAACCGCCGGTGACGAGGGCGACTTTGTTGGCGAGGGGCTTGGACATGCAGTTCTCCGGGAAGGTGGGTTGTGATGGGAGCACTCGCTGTCGAGTCGACAGCGAGGCTCGGTTCATGAGGAGGCCGAGGTACTACGCTGCCACGGCGTCCGCGGCAGCAACGACATTCGTGGCGACGTCGATGTTGCCGTGAACGGCCTTCGAATAGGGGCACATCTCATGCGCTGCACGCGCGATGGCCTCTGCCACGTCGAGTGCGACGCCGGGCATGCGCACATCGATCCGCGCCTGGATGAAGTACGCGTCGCGGGTCTGGCCGAGATCCACTTCGATGTCGACTGACATGTCGGAGGGCAGCGCCACCTTCTTCGCCTTGGCTGCGACGCCTAGTGCGCCCGTGTAACACGCCGACCAAGCGCCGGCGAACAGCTGCTCCGCGGTCGGATGCAACTGGATCGCCTTGAGCACGATTTCATTGCCGGCCTTGCCAGGAGTCGACATCTGGATGTCGACGCGCTCATCGCCGCGCGGGGCGCCCTCACGGCGGCTGGCCGTCGTATGGGTCTTGCCCGTCATCAGCACGGTTTGGATTTTGGTGGTCATTTCGGATTCCTTTTCGGTTTGGTTAGCCCTGTCATCGAGGAGCTCGGTCGCTTGTATGCGCCGTGCGCCGTTGGCATCGCGATAGGGCGTGGATCGCTTGCCGGGAACGGATGGAAGGAGGAGGAAAGAGAAGTGGTGAGTGGCGATGGCATGAAGTGTCGGGTCGGACCCTGCGCTGACCAAGATGGTGGACGGGACATGTTTATTTCCACTTCGCTAATAATTCGGCGATGGACCAGATCGCAGCTATGCGTGTGTTCGCCCGGGTCGTCGAAGCCGGCACCTTCACGCGGGCGGCCGACTTGCTGCAGATGCCAAAGCCCAGCGTGACCAAGCTGGTCCAGCAACTTGAGAGCCACTTGGGTGTGAGGCTGCTGCAGCGTACGACGCGGCGTGTCACGGTGACGCCGGAGGGCGCGGCCTACTACGAGCGCATCTCGCGGGTGCTGGCCGAGATCGACGACATAGAGGCCGATGTCACGAATGCACAGGCCAGCCCCAGAGGCCGTCTGCGTGTGGACATCGGCTCTTCGCTGGCCAACCGAATCCTGATTCCCAGGCTGCCGGCGTTCCACGCGCGCCACCCCGACATCCTGCTCGAGCTCGGCGTGGGCGACCGGCCGGTCCACCTGATCGGCGAAGGGGTGGATTGCGTGCTCCGCGGCGGCGTGCTGAGCGATCCGTCGCTGGTGGCCCGCCGCGTCGCGCAGATGCCCTACATGACCTGCGCGACGCCCGACTACCTGAAGCGCCACGGTGTGCCCGCGACGCCGGCCGACCTGCTCGATGGGCACCGGGTGGTGAGCTATTTCTCGTCGCGCACGGGGCGCTACATTCCGCCGCGCTACGAGCGCGGCGACGAGCGCATCGAAATCAATGGGCATGCCGTCATCGCGGTCAACGAAAGCACGGCCCACCTGACGGCGCTGCTGGCCGGGCTCGGCATGGCGCAGACCTTTGCCTTCATGGCGCAGCCGCACGTCGAGAGCGGCGCGCTGGTCGAGTTGCTGGTCGACTGGGAACCGCCGCCGATGCCCGTGTCGGTAGCCTACCCGTCCAGCCGGCACCCGAGCGCCAAGCTGCGTGCCTTTGTCGACTGGACGGTGGAGGTGTTCGCGCCGTACGGTTCCGCCCGTCGACGGTGAGAGGACACAAACGTCTGCAGCAGCTCCTGCGCAACGAACCGATGAGAACCTGACCCCAGTCAATCGCCGCCAACCTGGCAGCCCCCGCCCGAGCGAGGCTCTGGCGCCGGATCAAGGCGCTATGAATGTCCGCGGGGTGGCAGGTAGCCCCCGGCCGCTGCGCCAACGATGCTCGGCGAGACCACCGATTTGACTTCAAAGACCGGCGACGGAAGCACGCGCTCAACAGAATGAGCGTTCAGTTTCCCGCACGGAAACGACTCGTGCCGCACTAGGGCGTGACGGGTCATCCCGCGGTCGGCTGATGGAAGAACAAAGCCGGGCACCCCTGACGCACTCATCCTGACGAAGGAAGTCCCGGCACCACAAAGAACTTTTCACGAGACGATTCTGTGTTCATTTCTGCTTCGCTGCGCTCCCTCGCCACTTATCGCCGCACTGCGGTTTCCAGCGCTGCCTTGGCCTTGCTCGCCATGAGCACGTCAGCGCTTTCGATGGAGATCGACACCGGCAATCCGGATATCGTCCTGCGCTGGGACAACACCTTGCGCTACAACCTCGGCCAGCGGGTGCAGGGCCAGGACAAGGCGATCCTCGGCAACCCCAACTTCGATGACGGCGACCGCAATTTCAACAACCACTCGCTGATCGCCAACCGCCTGGACCTGCTCAGCGAGATGGACCTGGTGGTCGACAAGAAGTACGGCTTCCGCCTGAGCGGCGCGGCCTGGGCCGACGGCGCCTACAACAGCCTGGACAACCACAGCAACGCCACCGCCAACACGCTGTCCTATGGCCTGCCGACGGCCGGCATCCTGTCGCCCTACACCAGCCGCTACGCCAAGGGCCCTTCGGGCGAACTGCTGGACGCCTTCGTCTTCGGCAACATGGACTTCGGCGACACGAACGTCGGCCTGCGGCTGGGCAAGACCACTGTCTACTGGGGCGAGAGCCTGCTCGGTGGCGGCGCCATCCACGGCATCTCCTACGGCCAGTACTCACTGGACCTGTGGAAGGCGCTCGCCACGCCCGGCATCGAGGCCAAGGAGATCTACCGCCCACGCAACTCGGCCACCCTGCAGGTGCAGCCGAGGCCCGACCTGTCTCTGTCGGCACAGACTTTCTTCGACTGGGAGAGCGTGCGCTATCCGGAGTCGGGCAGCTACCTGACGGTGAACGATGCCTTGCTGCACGGCGGCGAATCGCTGATCGCCGGACCCGGCCAGCGACTGCTACAAGCCACGAGCGGTGATCCGAACAAGACCGGCGACTTCGGCTTGTCGGCGCGCTGGAGCCCGGAGTGGCTGGACGGTACCGCCGGCCTCTATGGCCGCCGCACGGCAGACATCCAGCCGCAGCTCGCCCTCATGCCCGCTGTCGCCGCGGGCGTGCCCGCAGCGGCCTGCACGCGCGCCGGACTGCGCCCCATCGGCCCGAGCACCTGCTACATCAATCCAGGCGCGGCCACACTGCCCCAGATCCAGGCCGGCTATGTCGGCCAGTACCAGGCTTTCTACGGGCGCGACATCGACATCTATGGCCTGAGCCTGTCCAAGAGCGTCGGCGGCCTGAGCTTTGGCGGGGAACTGAGCTACCGCCGCAACATGTCGCTGCAGAGCGTGCCCGTGCAGGTGTTGCCCGCACCGCTGGTCAACCCGGCCACCGGCGCCATCTCGCTCGCACAACTCGCGCAACTCGGCAACGATGCGCCCGGCGCTCGCGGCGACACCATGCACGGTGTGTTCAATCTGCTGGGCACCGTCTCGAAGACCGCGCTCTTCGACAGCGCCACCTGGAATGCCGAACTGGTGTGGAATCGCTGGCTCAGCGTCACGCAGAACCCCGGTGCCTTCAAGGGCAGCGCGCTCTACGCGGCCAACCCCGCGAACGTCGACGCGGTCAGCAAGGACTACTTCGGCCTGGGCCTGAACTTCACGCCCACCTGGTACCAGGTGTTCCCGAGCGTGGACATCTCGCTGCCGCTGAGCTGGTCGGGCGGGCTGTCGGGCAACTCGGCCGTGCTCTCGGGCGGCAACAAGAACGCCGGCACCTACGGTATCGGCATCGCCGCCGACGTCCGTGCCAAATACAACATCGCGCTGCGGTACGTCGGCTTCTACGGCGACTACAGCACCACGGCCACCGGCGCGATGAACGTGCCGAACGGCACCTACGCCAGCCTGTCCGACCGCGGGCATGTGCTGTTTACGTTCAAGGCGACCTTTTGAGTCGTCCAACCTCAACCACAACGGAGACAAACCCATGAACACCCGCCCCCTCTGGGCTGGCGCGCTGATCGCGCTCGCCGCCCAGTCCACCCTGGCCGCCGTTTCGGCCGACGAAGCGAAGAAGCTCGGCACCACCCTCACGCAAACCGGTGCAGAACGCGCAGGCAACGCCGACAAGTCGATCCCAGAGTACACCGGCGGCCTCACCACGCCGCCGGCCGGCTACGAGAAAGGCTCGGGCATTCGCCCTGACCCCTACGCCGCCGAGAAGCCCCTCTACGCGATCACCGCGCAGAACATGGCGCAGTACGAAGGCAAGCTCACCGCCGGCACCAAGGAGCTGCTGAAGAAGCACCCGACCATGCGCGTGGACGTGTACCCCTCGCACCGCTCGATGGCCTTCCCCAAGTACGTGCTCGAGAACACGGTGAAGAACGCCACCGCCGTGAAGACCACCGATGACGGCCTCGGCCTCGAAGGCACCTTCGCGGGCATTCCGTTCCCGATCCCCAAGACCGGCAACGAAGTGATGTGGAACCACCTGCTGCGCTTCACGGGCCAGAGCTACTTCACCCAGTACGACTCCATCAATGTCGACGCGTCGGGCAAGGCTGTGCTCGCCACCACGGGCCAGATCTACATGGACTACCCGTACTACGACCCCAAGCGCACGGGCGCATCGGCGGACAACGACATCTACTTCCGCACCAAGATCGCCTACACCGCGCCGGCACGCCGAGCGGGTGAAGCGCTGCTCGCGCAGGACTACATCAACCCGATGAAGAACGGCCGCCGCGCCTGGCAGTACCTGCCCGGCCAGCGCCGCGTGAAGCTCGCAC
>NZ_JBFTNY010000056.1:0-5660 GCF_056397705.1 Variovorax sp. 05L425
AAAACCGTGTCATAATCGCAGGCTCCGCTAAACACGGATCTCGAAGGAGTTCTTCGGAGCGAGGTTGAGGTGAGCGGAGGGGGGAAAAGAAAAGCTTAAAAAGTTTTTCAGATCTTCTGAAAAGCGTGTAATAATAGAGGGCTTCGCTGATCGCAGCGAAGTGAAGCGCGAAGCGGAAAGCGGAGCGCGGTGATCGTTAAAAACATACAGCCGATAAGCGTGGGCGTTTGAGGCGAATGGCCAAGTTCTTCGGAACGAAGTCTTCGGACTTTAAACGCTCATGAGAATAGAAGTGAAGTTCACTTCAATTCCGTTTTTATGAGTTGCTTGAGAAATCGAGCGAAAAATTCAAGATCGAACTATAGAGTTTGATCCTGGCTCAGATTGAACGCTGGCGGCATGCCTTACACATGCAAGTCGAACGGCAGCACGGGAGCAATCCTGGTGGCGAGTGGCGAACGGGTGAGTAATACATCGGAACGTGCCCAATCGTGGGGGATAACGCAGCGAAAGCTGTGCTAATACCGCATACGATCTACGGATGAAAGCAGGGGACCGCAAGGCCTTGCGCGAATGGAGCGGCCGATGGCAGATTAGGTAGTTGGTGAGGTAAAGGCTCACCAAGCCTTCGATCTGTAGCTGGTCTGAGAGGACGACCAGCCACACTGGGACTGAGACACGGCCCAGACTCCTACGGGAGGCAGCAGTGGGGAATTTTGGACAATGGGCGCAAGCCTGATCCAGCCATGCCGCGTGCAGGATGAAGGCCTTCGGGTTGTAAACTGCTTTTGTACGGAACGAAACGGCTCTTTCTAATAAAGAGGGCTAATGACGGTACCGTAAGAATAAGCACCGGCTAACTACGTGCCAGCAGCCGCGGTAATACGTAGGGTGCAAGCGTTAATCGGAATTACTGGGCGTAAAGCGTGCGCAGGCGGTGATGTAAGACAGTTGTGAAATCCCCGGGCTCAACCTGGGAACTGCATCTGTGACTGCATCGCTGGAGTGCGGCAGAGGGGGATGGAATTCCGCGTGTAGCAGTGAAATGCGTAGATATGCGGAGGAACACCGATGGCGAAGGCAATCCCCTGGGCCTGCACTGACGCTCATGCACGAAAGCGTGGGGAGCAAACAGGATTAGATACCCTGGTAGTCCACGCCCTAAACGATGTCAACTGGTTGTTGGGTCTTCACTGACTCAGTAACGAAGCTAACGCGTGAAGTTGACCGCCTGGGGAGTACGGCCGCAAGGTTGAAACTCAAAGGAATTGACGGGGACCCGCACAAGCGGTGGATGATGTGGTTTAATTCGATGCAACGCGAAAAACCTTACCCACCTTTGACATGTACGGAATTTGCCAGAGATGGCTTAGTGCTCGAAAGAGAACCGTAACACAGGTGCTGCATGGCTGTCGTCAGCTCGTGTCGTGAGATGTTGGGTTAAGTCCCGCAACGAGCGCAACCCTTGTCATTAGTTGCTACATTTAGTTGGGCACTCTAGTGAGACTGCCGGTGACAAACCGGAGGAAGGTGGGGATGACGTCAAGTCCTCATGGCCCTTATAGGTGGGGCTACACACGTCATACAATGGCTGGTACAGAGGGTTGCCAACCCGCGAGGGGGAGCTAATCCCATAAAACCAGTCGTAGTCCGGATCGCAGTCTGCAACTCGACTGCGTGAAGTCGGAATCGCTAGTAATCGTGGATCAGAATGTCACGGTGAATACGTTCCCGGGTCTTGTACACACCGCCCGTCACACCATGGGAGCGGGTTCTGCCAGAAGTAGTTAGCCTAACCGCAAGGAGGGCGATTACCACGGCAGGGTTCGTGACTGGGGTGAAGTCGTAACAAGGTAGCCGTATCGGAAGGTGCGGCTGGATCACCTCCTTTCTGGAAACGAGCCGTTCAAATTGAACGCCCACACTTATCGGTTGTTGGATGAAGTCGATTCCATCGACATGGGTCTGTAGCTCAGCTGGTTAGAGCACCGTCTTGATAAGGCGGGGGTCGTTGGTTCGAGCCCAACTAGACCCACCAATTCTTCCAATGGTCATATGCGTCAAGTGTGAGGACCCTGGGGGATTAGCTCAGCTGGGAGAGCACCTGCTTTGCAAGCAGGGGGTCGTCGGTTCGATCCCGTCATCCTCCACCAATTCTTTGTCTTGACGACGTCCGATACTGAAGCACTCAACACCAAAGCGGCTTTGTGCGCAAGCATGAGGCTTCTTTGTTGTTGATCGGGATCTCCTGATCAATCGGCTGTTCTTTAAAAATTCATAGAGTCGAATCAGCGTTGCTGACGGAAAGAGCTTCATGGCTCACCGTGCCGTCAGCAACATGAATTTTTGATTGCGTCAAATGAACTTCAATTTCGAGTCAAATCGATTTATGAAGGCGGCATAACGCGCCAGGTGAAAGGCCTGGTAATTCCTTGATTGATTTTGGTTTCTGTGAAGAAACGTCAAAGTTATAGGGTCAAGTGAATAAGAGCATGTGGTGGATGCCTTGGCGATGATAGGCGACGAAGGACGTGATAGCCTGCGATAAGCTTCGGGGAGCTGGCAAATTAGCTTTGATCCGGAGATTTCCGAATGGGGAAACCCACCGAAAGGTATCGCATACTGAATACATAGGTATGCGAGGCGAACCGGGTGAACTGAAACATCTCAGTAGCTCGAGGAAAAGACATCAACCGAGATTCCGAAAGTAGTGGCGAGCGAAATCGGAAGAGCCTGTTAGTGATAGCACAAGACTTAACAGAACAGCTTGGAAAGGCTGGCCATAGCGGGTGATAGCCCCGTATGTGAAAAGACCTGTGTGGTACTGAGCTAACGAAAAGTAGGGCGGGACACGAGAAATCCTGTCTGAATATGGGGGGACCATCCTCCAAGGCTAAATACTCATCATCGACCGATAGTGAACTAGTACCGTGAGGGAAAGGCGAAAAGAACCCCGGGAGGGGAGTGAAATAGATCCTGAAACCGCATGCTTACAAAAAGTAGGAGCCCGCGAGGGTGACTGCGTACCTTTTGTATAATGGGTCAGCGACTTACATTCAGTGGCAAGGTTAACCGAATAGGGAAGCCGTAGAGAAATCGAGTCCGAATAGGGCGATCAGTCGCTGGGTGTAGACCCGAAACCAAGTGATCTATCCATGGCCAGGATGAAGGTGCCGTAACAGGTACTGGAGGTCCGAACCGACTAGTGTTGCAAAACTAGCGGATGAGCTGTGGATAGGGGTGAAAGGCTAAACAAACTTGGAAATAGCTGGTTCTCTCCGAAAACTATTTAGGTAGTGCCTCAAGTATTACCTTCGGGGGTAGAGCACTGTTTTGGCTAGGGGGTCATGGCGACTTACCAAACCAAGGCAAACTCCGAATACCGAAGAGTACAGCTTGGGAGACAGAGCACCGGGTGCTAACGTCCGGACTCAAGAGGGAAACAACCCAGACCGCCAGCTAAGGTCCCTAAAATTGGCTAAGTGGGAAACGAAGTGGGAAGGCTAAAACAGTCAGGATGTTGGCTTAGAAGCAGCCATCATTTAAAGAAAGCGTAATAGCTCACTGATCGAGTCGTCCTGCGCGGAAGATGTAACGGGGCTAAGCCAGTTACCGAAGCTGCGGATTTGCAATTTATTGCAAGTGGTAGGAGAGCGTTCTGTAAGCCTGTGAAGGTGCGTTGTAAAGCGTGCTGGAGGTATCAGAAGTGCGAATGCTGACATGAGTAGCGTTAAAGGGGGTGAAAAGCCCCCTCGCCGTAAGCGCAAGGTTTTCTACGCAACGTTCATCGGCGTAGAGTGAGTCGGCCCCTAAGGCGAGGCAGAGATGCGTAGCTGATGGGAAACAGGTCAATATTCCTGTACCGATGTGTAGTGCGATGTGGGGACGGATCTTAATAGGTCATCCGGGTGTTGGATATCCCGGTTTAGTTGGAAGTAGGCGATGGGTAGGCAAATCCGCCCGTCATATACCGAGGCCAACGATCGAGCCAGCTTGCTGGTGAAGTGACTGAACGAGGTTCCAGGAAAAGCCACTAAGCTTCAGCTGCACACGACCGTACCGCAAACCGACACTGGTGCGCGAGATGAGTATTCTAAGGCGCTTGAGAGAACTCAGGAGAAGGAACTCGGCAAATTGACACCGTAACTTCGGAAGAAGGTGTGCCCTATTAGTGTGAAGTGAACAACGGAGCATGAATGGGTTGCAAAAAATCGGTGGCTGCGACTGTTTATTAAAAACACAGCACTCTGCAAACACGAAAGTGGACGTATAGGGTGTGACGCCTGCCCGGTGCTGGAAGATTAAATGATGGGGTGCAAGCTCTTGATTGAAGTCCCAGTAAACGGCGGCCGTAACTATAACGGTCCTAAGGTAGCGAAATTCCTTGTCGGGTAAGTTCCGACCTGCACGAATGGCGTAACGATGGCCACACTGTCTCCTCCTGAGACTCAGCGAAGTTGAAATGTTTGTGATGATGCAATCTCCCCGCGGAAAGACGGAAAGACCCCATGAACCTTTACTGTAGCTTTGTATTGGACTTTGAACAGATCTGTGTAGGATAGGTGGGAGGCTTTGAAGCAGGGTCGCTAGATCTTGTGGAGCCAACGTTGAAATACCACCCTGGTGTGTTTGAGGTTCTAACCTAGGTCCATTATCTGGATCGGGGACAGTGCATGGTAGGCAGTTTGACTGGGGCGGTCTCCTCCCAAAGCGTAACGGAGGAGTTCGAAGGTACGCTAGTTACGGTCGGACATCGTGACGATAGTGCAATGGCATAAGCGTGCTTAACTGCGAGACTGACAAGTCGAGCAGATGCGAAAGCAGGACATAGTGATCCGGTGGTTCTGTATGGAAGGGCCATCGCTCAACGGATAAAAGGTACTCTGGGGATAACAGGCTGATACCGCCCAAGAGTTCATATCGACGGCGGTGTTTGGCACCTCGATGTCGGCTCATCTCATCCTGGGGCTGTAGCCGGTCCCAAGGGTATGGCTGTTCGCCATTTAAAGAGGTACGTGAGCTGGGTTTAAAACGTCGTGAGACAGTTTGGTCCCTATCTTCCGTGGGCGCTGCAGATTTGAGGAAGCCTGCTCCTAGTACGAGAGGACCGGAGTGGACACACCTCTGGTGTATCGGTTGTCACGCCAGTGGCATTGCCGAGTAGCTAAGTGTGGAAGAGATAACCGCTGAAAGCATCTAAGCGGGAAACTCGTTTCAAGATGAGATCTGCCGGGGCCTTGAGCCCCCTGAAGAGTCGTTCAAGACCAGGACGTTGATAGGTCGGGTGTGGAAGCGCAGTAATGCGTTAAGCTAACCGATACTAATTGCTCGTGCGGCTTGACCCTATAACTTTGATCTGTCGATCAAAGTGTTATGCCAAGTTGACGCATTCAAAATAAATCAAGCTGATTCCAGACTCTATGAATTCGTTGTGCTGATCCCTCAGCGCAGCAACCCTTTATGCCTGATGACCATAGCGAGGTGGTCCCACTCCTTCCCATCCCGAACAGGACAGTGAAACGCCTCAGCGCCGATGATAGTGCGGGTTCCCGTGTGAAAGTAGGTCATCGTCAGGCTCTTACAGCCCCAAAAAGCCCAGCCCTATCAGGCTGGGCTTTTTGCGTTTCCAAACACCAAAGCGCAACACACGTCAGAACGGT
>NZ_JBFTNY010000057.1:0-4859 GCF_056397705.1 Variovorax sp. 05L425
CCTCATGGTCCTCGAATCCATGAAGATGGAAATCCCCGTCGTCGCCCCCGAAGCCGGCCGCGTCGTCGAGATCCTCATCGCCGAAGGCGCTCCCGTGCGTGAAGGCCAGGACATCGCGGTCTTCGAAGAGGAATGAGCGCCGTGAAGAACCAATGCGTTGAAGAGGGGGTATTCGCATGAGCCTCACGTTCGCACCAGTGGGCTCGGCCGTCAATGCTGCCGCCTTCGGCGTCTCCAGCTACGAGGAACAGAGCGCCGAACTGGCTCAACGGACTCTGGCCGTACTCGCCATGGGCGGCGCGGACAAGCTTGCGCAGCGCCGGGCCAGCGGCAACCTCAATGCCCGCGAGCGCATCGAGCAACTGCTCGACGCCGGCTCCTTCAGCGAGACCGGCATGCTGGCCGTCTCGGTGATGCCGGCCGATCGCGATGCTTCGCCGGCCGACGCCAAGATCACAGGCACCGGTCGCATCGAAGGGCGGCGCGTGGCCGTCGTTTCGAACGACATGACCGTCAAGGGCGCGTCGTCATCAGCCGTCAACATGCGCAAGATCGCACGCCTCAAGGACACGGCCAACAGCAGCGGCATGCCGCTGATCTTCCTCGGCGAATCCAGCGGTTCCAGGGTGCCCGACAGCCTGGGCGCCGAGGCGATGGCCGCAGCCGGCCAAGACCCTCAACAGTACTGCCGGCGCCGTGAAACCCCGTGGGTCAGCGCGGTGCTTGGCCCCTGCCTGGGCTCATCGACCTGGTACACCTGCCTCTCCGATTTCGTGGTGATGCGCAAGGGCGCGTTCCTCGCGGTGTCCAGCGCAAGGGTCACATCGCTGGCAATCGGAGAGGCCGTCGAGTCCGAGGAACTTGGCGGCTGGAAGCTGCACGTCGAGCGCACGGGGCTGGTCGACATGGTTGTCAACAGCGACTCCGAGGCGCTCGCGGCAATCCGCCGCTTCCTCAGCTACTTGCCGTCGCACGCAGGTGCCCGGCCACCCAGCCAACCGGCGACGGAGGCCGTTGCGCCCGACGCTGGCAAGCTCCTCGAACTCGTGCCGTCTGCGCGCGGCAAGACCTACGACATGCGCAAGGTCATCGCCGGCATCGTCGATGAAGGCAGCTTCTTCAATCTGAAGGACCGCTTCGGTCGCGCCGCCGTGACCGGCCTGGCGCGATTGAATGGCGAGAGCGTGGGCATCGTCGCGTCGAACCCGATGTTCAAGGGCGGCGCGATGGACCCAGAGGCCTGCCGCAAGGTCACTTCGTTCCTGGTGATGTGCGATTCCTTCAACATTCCGCTCATCTTCCTGGTCGATACGCCGGGCTTCCTCGTCGGTGTCGAGGGCGAGCAGAAGGCCGCGCCGGCGCACATCATGAACATGGTCCACGCCTTGCAGTTGTGCAGCGTGCCCAAGCTGTCGGTGATCCTGCGCAAGAGCTACGGCCAGGCCTACATCAACATGGGCGGCGGGCGCAACAGCGACGCGGTGGCGGCATGGACCAGCGCCGATGTCAGCTTCATGGACCCGCAGATCGGCGTGAGCGTGCTCTATGGCATCCGGCGCGAGGACGACCCCGAGCGCTTCGACCGCCTGAAGGCCGAGTTGAGCCGTGACACCTCGGCCTACGCACTGGCGGGCGCCTTCGGCGTGCAGTCGGTGATCGCCCCGCAGCAGACGCGGGCCTGGCTGATCGAAGGCCTGGCCACCCATCGCCGCGAGCGCAGCGGCGGCATCGGCCAGCACGAGATGCGTTCGTGGCCGACCTATATCTGAGCGCATTTCGCATCCGCACCAGCAAGAGACAACCCCAAGAGACAACCCCAAGAGACAACTGCCATGAATCCCTCCCTCCCGGCCCATGCCGCCATCCCCCTTTCCACCGACCCGGCCCGGACGTCGCGTGTCTACGCGTGGTCGGTCTTCGCGCTCACGTTCGGCCTGATGCTGTCCGACTACCTGTCGCGGCAAGTCATCGGCGCCGTCATTCCGGCCATCAAGGCCGAATGGTCGCTGTCGTATTCGCAGCTCGGAATGCTGGTGAGCGTGGTGTCGCTCGTCGTCGGCGTGCTCGTGGTGCCGATTTCCCTGGTTGCGGACCGCTGGGGACGCGTCAAGAGCATCACGCTGATGGCCTTCGTGTGGTGCCTGGCCACCGTGGCCTGCGGCCTGGCGCAAAGCTACGGGCAACTGCTCTGGGCGCGAGCATTCGTCGGGCTCGGCGAAGCGGCCTACGGGGCTGCAGGGGCCGCATTGCTCGCGCATGTGTTTCCCGCAAGGCAACGTGCCGCGGTGCTGGGCGCCTTCCTGTCGGCGAGCCTGTTCGGTTCGGTGCTCGGGGTGGTCATCGGGGGCGCCGTTGCGGCCCAGTCCGGATGGCGCATGGCCTTCTTCGTCGTGGGTGCGCCGGGCCTGCTGCTGGCCCTGATCTATCCCTTCGTCGTGCGCGACTACAAGACCGTGGCGTTGACCCCCACGGGCCAGGACGACGCCACGCCGAAACGATTGAGCTTCGCCCAACTCGCACGTGAAGTGTTTGCTGCACGCTCGGGGAATTTCGCCTACCTCGCGAGCGGGCTGCAGATGGCGATGCCGGCCATGCTGATCGCATGGCTGCCGACCTACTTCGGCCGTTACCACGACATGGACGTCAAGAAAGCCGGCCTGATGGCCGGCATGGCGGTCCTTGCTGCGGGCATCGGCATGGTCTTCGGCGGCGGCTTGGCGGACCGGCTGAGTCGCAATCACCCGCAACGTCGCGCCTTGGTGCCTGCAGCCTATTCGGCGCTGACGGCGCTGGTCCTGATCGCCGCCTTCTCGCTGCCGCCCGGTCCGCTGGGACTGGGCCTGATCTTCCTCGGCGCCCTGTTCGCTGCGGCGCAAGGCGGATGTTCAAGTGCCATCGTTTGCGATGTCACTCATCCCGGCGTGCGCGCAACTGTCGCGGCCACGATGACCCTGGCCAACAACTTGATCGGCCTGGCGCCGGGTCCGCTCATCGTCGGCATGCTATCGGACCTTCTTGGCCTGAAGCTCGCGCTGACGCTGACGCCGATGATGGCGCTGGCGGCGGCGGTCTTCTTCGTTCTCGCCTCGCGAAGCTACGTGGCAGACGCGGCACGCAATGCGGCACGAGGCACGAAGTCCCAATGAACCTCTCGACAACCTGGTCCGGCTGGCGCGAGCCCGCCCGCACGAATTTCCACGGCGTCCTGATGTCGGTGGTGGTCGCGGTGGCCGCCATCTCGCTGGCCGAGCGAAATGATGTTTCTCGCGGTCCTCGTGATCGCATTCATCTTCTTCAGCAGGTGATGCCGTGACGACTGCCCATGAAGCACTCCAGCGCCTGCGTGAAGGCAACGAACGCTTTGCTTCGGAGGTCCAAACCGGCGAGAGATTCCTTCGGCGCTTGCGGGGCGCCAAGACCCACTTCGAGCAGAAGCCCTTCGCGATCGTTCTGGGTTGTTCCGATTCACGCGTGCCGGTCGAGATCGTGTTCGACCAGGACCTCGGCGACCTGTTTGTCATCCGGGTTGCCGGCAACATCGCCGCCCCTTCGCAACTCGGAAGCATCGAGTTCGCCGCCGCGGAATTCGGCACGCCCCTGGTCGTGGTGATGGGGCACACGCACTGCGGAGCAATCCTCGGGACCCTGGAGCACCTGCGTCGGCCAAAGGAAGCCCGCTCGCCACACCTGCGGTTCATCGCCGAGCGCATCCGCCCTGCAGTGGCCGACTTGCTCGCCCCTGAACTCGGCTACGACCGGGACACCCTGATCCGCAAGAGCATTCGAGCCAACGTTCATCAATCGGTCGAGCAGTTGCGCAAGGGATCGAAGATCCTCGAGCGCCTCATCGACATCGGCCAATTGCACGTCGTCGGCGCCGAGTATTCGCTGGAGACGGGCCGGGTCGCGTTCTTCGATGAACTGCCGGCCCCTCTGCCGGCCCTCCCAGCATTCCCCCACGACTGAATTCCACAGGAGAGACACATGACTTTCATTCTTCATCGCCGTGGCCTTGGTGCCACCCTGGCCGCCGCCTTCGCGCTGCTGGTCGCTCCTGCGGCGTTTCCGCAAATACCTTCGGGCAAGGCGGTGCGCATCATCGTGGCCGGGCCGCCCGGCGGGTCGCTGGAGGTCGTGTCACGCCTCCTGGCGGAAGGCCTGCAGAAGGAGTTGGGCCTCGAAGCGGGTCAGCCGCGAACGTCGGAAGATCTGACGAAGTCGCTGCGCTCCGGCTACGAGCGCATCGGCGCCGTGCTGAAATCGATCGATTTCAAACCCGAGTAAGCCATGGACAACGTACGTCGCAAGGCGCTGACATTTACCATCGCAGCCATCGGCGCGGCGGTGGCCGCTCCGGCGCTCGGGCAGTCGCAGCCGCAGTTGCCGATCCGGCTCGCGTTGATCGAGAGCATGAGCGGCCCCTTCGCCAATACGGGTGAAGCGGTGTTCCGCAACCTGCTGTGGGCGGTCGAGCGCGTCAATGCGCGCGGGGGGGTGAAGCTGCCCGGCGGCGCGCGCCTCCTGCAACTGGATCGCTACGACAGCAAGGGACAAAACGAAGAAGCGCTGTCCGCGCTGCGCGCCGCGATGGACGACGGCGCGCGCATCGTGATGCAGGGCAACTCTTCGGCGACTGCCGCGGCGCTCATCGATGCGATCGAGAAGAACAACGAGCGCGATCCGTCGAAGCGTGTCCTCTTCCTCAACTACTCGGCCGTCGACCCGATCCTCACCAACGAGCGCTGCAGCTTCTGGCACTTCCGCTTCGACGCGCATGCCGACATGCGCGTGACCGCGCTGATGCAGGTGCTCAAGGACGACAAGGCGCTCCAGCGCGTCTACCTGATCGGCCAGGATTA
>NZ_JBFTNY010000058.1:0-3826 GCF_056397705.1 Variovorax sp. 05L425
TTCAGCACGATCACCACCGTGAACTGGTCGTAGCTCGGCGTGCCCAGCGCAAACTTGATCCGCATGTCGATGATCGGAACGATGATCCCGCGCAGGTTCACCACCCCCTTGATGTACTCCGGCGCGTTCGCGATCCGCGTCACCGCGTCGTAGCCCCGCAACTCCTGCACCTTCTGGATGTCGATGCCGTATTCCTCGTGGCCGAGAGTGAAGGAAAGAAACTCCAGCGGTTTGCCGGTGCGCACCGCTGTGCTTGCAGGGTCTGTGGTCTTCGTCAACATCTTGTGGGTTCCATGATTAGGTAGGTGAATCCGGGGCGCTTCGCGTTCATGAATGCGCCAATCGGCCGGACTCGAAGCTGAAGACGCCGACCACCTGCGAGAGGCTTCCAGCTTGTTCCTGCAGTGATTGGGCAGCTGCGGACGCTTCTTCCACCAGTGCCGCGTTCTGTTGCGTCACCTGGTCCATCTGCGTGATGGCCTGGTTGATCTGTTCGATCCCCGAGGTCTGCTCCTGGCTGGCTGCCGTGATCTCGCCCATGATGTCCGTCACGCGCTTGACGCTGTCGACGATCTCTTCCATCGTCTTGCCGGCTTCACCAACCAATGCACTGCCCGCATCGACCTTGCCGACCGAGTCGTCGATCAGGCCCTTGATTTCTTTCGCTGCTGCCGCAGAGCGTTGCGCGAGGCTTCTCACTTCGGAAGCCACCACAGCAAAGCCACGGCCTTGTTCACCTGCGCGTGCGGCTTCGACCGCCGCATTCAATGCCAGGATGTTGGTCTGGAAAGCGATGCCATCGATCACACCGATGATGTCCACGATCTTCCTGGACGAAGCGTTGATCGAGGCCATCGTGTCCACCACCTGGGACACGACTTCTCCACCTTTCACGGCAACCTCGGACGCCGAGACGGCGAGCTGGTTGGCCTGCCGCGCGTTGTCCGCGTTCTGCTTGACGGTCGAGGTCAGCTCTTCCATCGAGGCAGCGGTCTGCTCCAGCGAGCTGGCCTGCTCTTCGGTGCGCGAGGACAGGTCCTGGTTGCCCGTCGCGATCTGGCCCGACGCCGTCGCAATGGTGTCCGTGCCCGTACGCACCTCGCCCACCACTTTCGCCAGGCTGTCGTTCATGTTCCTCAACGCCTGCATGAGCTGGCCGGTCTCGTCACGGCTCTCCGCCTCGATACGGCTGCCCAGATTGCCGGCCGCCACCGTCTCGGCCACTTGCACGGCCTGCCCCAGGGGCTTCACGATGCCCACCGTGAGCCGCCAACTCGCAAGGGCACCGACCAGGAGCGCAACGGCTGACAGCAACATCAGCCAGGTGCGTCCGGCTTCGTGGTCCTTGGCGATGCCCTTGGCGACAGCATCGATCTGCTCGCGCTCGTAGACGGCAAGATTGCCGACGGCCTTCTCATAGTTGGCCAACGCGGCGGCGAATTCCTTGTCCGCCAGACTGTTGGCGCCTTCCCAGTCATTGCCTGCCTTGAGTTTGTTCAGCGTCGCGAGCAACTCGAGCACGACCCGCCGCGCCTCGGCCACGTCGCCGTAGCGCTTCTTCTCCTCGGGCGATGTCATCACTTCCTCTACCTGCTTCTGCAGTGGATTGGTGAGCGCCTGTCCCGCGGCGAGTTCCTTCTTGAAGTAGGCCTCGGTCGTACTGTCCATCGACTTGACCATCGCGAAGGTGCGCACGATGTTGGCTGCGAGCAGGGTGGACCACTGGGCGACCATGCGCTCCTTGACCAGTGGGCCCGCGACCATCTGCTCGCTTGCATCGCCCACGTTGCCCAGCCGGACCATGCCGGTCGTGGAAATACCGGCCATCAGCACCAGCATCGCCGCGAAGCCGATGCCCAGGCGCGTGCCGATCTTCAGATCCTTGAAACTCATCGCACATTTCCTTCGTTGGTTCGAATCGATAGAGATACAGGTATCTATCGGCAGTGCTACGCAAATGTTGAGGCCCGCAAGCTCGTGTCGCTGTCGAGCCTGAAGACACCGACCACCTGCGAGAGGCTTCCAGCTTGTTCCTGCAGTGATTGGGCCGCGGCCGACGCTTCTTCCACCAGCGCCGCGTTCTGCTGCGTCACCTGGTCCATTTGCGTGATCGCCTGGTTGATCTGTTCGATCCCCGAGGTCTGCTCCTGGCTGGCTGCCGTGATCTCGCCCATGATGTCCGTCACCCGCTTGACGCTGTCGACAATCTCTTCCATCGTCTTCCCGGCGTCGCCGACCAATGCACTGCCCACATCGACCTTGCCGACCGAGTCGTCGATCAGGCCCTTGATTTCTTTCGCCGCTGCCGCAGAGCGTTGCGCGAGGCTTCTCACCTCGGAAGCCACCACAGCAAAGCCACGGCCTTGTTCACCTGCGCGTGCGGCTTCGACCGCCGCGTTCAGCGCCAGGATGTTGGTCTGGAACGCGATGCCATCGATCACACCAATGATGTCCACGATCTTCCTGGACGACGCGTTGATCGAGGCCATCGTGTCCACCACCTGGGACACGACTTCCCCACCTTTCACGGCCACCTCGGACGCTGAGACGGCGAGTTGGTTGGCCTGGCGCGCGTTGTCCGCGTTCTGCTTGACGGTCGAGGTGAGTTCCTCCATCGAGGCAGCCGTCTGCTCCAGCGAACTCGCCTGCTGCTCGGTGCGAGATGAGAGATCGTGATTACCGGCCGCAATCTCCTTCGACGCGACGACGATCGAGTCGGTCGATGCCCGGATGCGGCCCACCAGATCGGTGAGCCTGTCTTCCATCTCGCCCATGCCACGCAGCAGGCGCCCGAAGTCGCCACCGCGATCGGTATCGAAGTCCTTGCTGAGATCACCCGCCGACACGGTCTCGGCGATCAGCAACGCCTCGCCGATCGGCTCGACGATGCTGCGCGTCAGCAGCCACGCCAGCACAGTGCCCACCGCCAGCGCGAGCAGCGCCAGGACGAGCAACTGGGTTCGGCCCGACCGGTAGAGCGAATCGATGGCATCGGCCGACTTGTCGATCTGCTCCTTCTGGTGACTCAGCATCGCACGGATGCTTCCGTCGTAGCTGTCGAGTGCGGCCAGCAGCTTCTCGCCGCTGAGCCGGTCTGCTTCTTCCCGCTTGCCGTCCGCCTTGAGCTTGAGGATCGTGTTGCGCAGGTCGACGTACTCGCCCCGCTTCTTCTTGATGTCGGCGCTCAGCGCAAGCTCTTCGGGCGATGCGAGCACTTCTTCGAGCCGCTTCTGCGCCTCCGAGATCGCCGCACTGGTCTTGGTGATGTTCTTCTGCAGGTAGTCCTGCACTTCCGGGTCGTTGCTCTTCAGCAGGGAGAAGGTGCGCACGCTGTTCGTGCTCGTGAGCAGCAGCCAGTTCGCCGCCATGCGTTCCTTCTCGAGCGATTGCCGCGCCATCTCGTGCGTTGCGTCGCCCACGCTCTGCAAGCGCATCACGCCAATGCCGGCAATGCCCGCCACCAACGCCAGCACCAGTGCGAATCCACCGCCCAGGCGCGTACCGATCTTCCAGTCCTTCATCGCTGTGTCTCCCTTGAATTTCGTTGCCGGCCTCAGGCGGCCAACTTCTCGATCAGGCCCAAGTCTTCGCTGGACATCAGGCGGTCGATGTCGACCAGGATCAGCATCCGCTCGTCCAGCGTGCCCAGCCCGATCAGGTAGTCCGTTTCCAGCACCGACCCCATCGCCGGCGCAGGCTTGATCTGCTCGGCGGTCAGCGTGATCACGTCCGACACGCTGTCCACCACCATCCCCACCACGCGGCCTGCGATGTTCAGCACGATCACCACCGTGAACTGGTCGTAGCTCGGCGTGCCCAGCGCAAA
>NZ_JBFTNY010000059.1:0-4635 GCF_056397705.1 Variovorax sp. 05L425
CTTTGCGACTCGTGCAACCACTCTGGTCCTAAAACAACCCTGCGTTTGCGCGATGAGACCACTGGATGACTCCGTCACGCTGATGCCGACCGCACAGCCGCTGTTCGGCATACTCGCGAATCAAAGCCGTTTGCACACAACCTCGGCCGGCAACCGTCACAGCAATCGGTGCGCTTCGAGCAGGTACAGCTTCAGCACGTCGAGGGCCTGCGCTTCGGTTTTCCCCCAAGCCAGTTCGTTCGTGTGACCCCGCTCGGAATAGTACACAAGCCATTCGGCGCCGACCCTCCGGATGCAATAGGCATCGTCCTTGTCGCCGTCAAAGGAATACGCGCTTTCGGGAACGTTCCGCTTTCGCAAGAAGACGGCGAGTTCCTGAGTGGTCCAACCCATTGTGCTTCCTCCATTGCTCCACGCTCATCATGACATGCGAACGTCGGCTCACCGGCTATTTGAGCGGCATCGTTGAACGGCTGGTTCTGGCCGCGGGCTGACGCTGCGGGTCACCGTTCATTTTGGAGGAAGGATAGGAGCCAAGCCGTTGAGCCAAGGCATTTCGCTCCAAGCCACCTGGCGCTCGAACGCGGCACATTCCTCTGGGGTCAACCAGACTCCGTGGGCTTCAACGCCGAAAGAGGTGCCGTCGGTCAGTTTGACCGCCTGCGCAATTCCAAGTAGGTCGCGCTTCAGTAGCAGGTCACGGGGCACGACCGTCGTGACGAAGCGTAGGCCGTCGATTCCATCGCCTTGCCCGGCTTCAAATAGGACGTAGGCACGGTAACCGTCACGCCGCTGTACCAAAGCCAGTTGGTAGTCCACACCTTCGGCAACGTCACCACGCTTCCACATGTTCGCTCCCCCGTTCGATTTCTGGACCGCAGTTGAAGGGCCGGTTCTGGGCCGGATTCTGCCCCACGGTATGCGGCAGGACATGCGCACCGCGCCGTCGTCACCAGACACCGGATGCCGGAGGTGCAAGCTTGGTCTTCAAGAACTCGAAGTACTTGGCGTCGTCCTGGGCAAATATTTCCTTGCCCTCGAGCATGTATGCCCTGGCCAAGTTGTCGGACGCCACATCGTCTTGCCCCAGCTCAAGCGCGCATTGGCCGAGGCGCAAATGGAGAAAAGGGTTGCCGCGCCCGCCGGGGCACTGCATCGAATAGTTCAGTGCTTCCATGCTTGTCGTGAAGAATCCACCCAAGAAGCAGGCGTCGCCGATGGCTGCAAGTACCCACGTGCTGGCTTCCCAATCGTTCTTCGGGTCCGGTACCAGCGCCCAAGCCTTGTTGTACGTGGCGATTGCCTCCTCATAGAGACGACGCTCTGCGAGCGCATCCCCTTCGGCGCAAAGCTTCTTGATGTCCTCGTGCAGAGAACTCGGCAGTTCGTCCATATCGTCAATCAACTTTCAGGGGGAGGCATCGAATGTCTGGTCTTGGCCGTGTACGGAAGCAGCCGGCCATCACTTCTGCGCCCGCCCCTTGCGGTCGTACTTGCGCCAGTATTGGAATTCTTCTTCATGGACTTCGATGTCCAGTTCTGAGACTCTTGCCTGAAGCCGCTCCTGTGCATCCGAGACAGCTCGGTTGTAAATCACAGGGCCGACCTCCTCCAAGAAGAAGCCGAGTAGAGCACCCGCAGCCAAGTTGCCGATGGGCTCCTCCATGTTCTCTCGGAAATACCTCTCGATGGATGCGATGGCCTCCTTTCGGGCTTCCTTGCTCAGCTCAATGGTCATGCCGTCGCCTCCGGGTTTGCGTGTATGGGTTCGAGTCCTATTTTGGCGCGTGAGGCAACGGCAACTTCTGGCCGGCAGACGTCAACCGGCGCGATGAGAGTTCTTCCCATGGTCTTCGAGTCGAGCCCTGCTGCGCCAAAAGTGCGCCGGCACCGGATTCCAAGAGAGCCAAGTCACTTGCCGGCAAAGAACACTTCCCTCACAAACTCCTGTACGTCCTTGCGCGACTGTCTGAATGCCATCTCGTTTCGCCCGACATGCGCGCCCGGCTTGACGCATGCACTGAAGAACTCCGAGAGCCTCGCTGGGTCGACGGTCTCGCCAGTGCGTTCGGCCGTGATCTTCCAGGGCTCGATGTCCCACCGCAGCACGCCACACGAAGCGGCCGATGTTGCGCCAGGAAGGTAGAACACTTTGTACATGGCGTCCCATGAGTGGCCCGCACCGGCATATTTGATGGTGCGAACAGGTGCGCCTGCATCGGCGTATCGCGTGGCAAGCTGCCCGCAGGGTCCGGGCGTGCTGTAGTCGTCATCCGCCCCGACCAGGTTGAGGATCGGCGCCTTCGTGATCTGCGGCGACCAATAGACCTGGTTGCATCCGGCATACGTCGGGATATGCAGCGCAAATTTCAGGTCGCTCTTGATGACGGCACGCCGGAGCGGCTCCTCCGCCGCCTGAAAGGCAGCGCTTCCGCCGCGCGAAAAGCCCATCACGCCGATTCTGGAGGCATCGATACGCGGATGGCTTGCCAGCAGTTGAAGCGCCTGCAATGCATCCATGAGGTCTGCGGAATACGGCACCAGCGACTGGTTCTCCGCCGTCCGCTTGACGCCCCGCGGCTCGAACACGCTCACGACAAAGGTGGCAACGCCGATGTCATTGAAGGCGTCCACCCACTGCGTCATGCTCGGCTCGATGCCACCGCTGCCGTGCATGAGCACGACAGCAGGGATCTTGTCGTCGTTGCCTTCCCTGCGCTGCGGCAGGTGCAGGTCGCCCCAGACCTTCTGTTCCGTCCAGTTCTGGCGACGCTCCCGCGCAAGGTCAAACATCGTCTTGGGCGTGAAGCTCTGGAACTCAATGCGGCCCTGCGTTTCGGCCCGGAGTTCCTGGGCTGTCGTTGCAAGCGGAAGGGCCGCCATGAGGAGCAGCAGCAGCCCGAGGACCGGGTGACTAAAGGCCGAAATGAAGATTTTCGTCACGAACGTCTTCTTGACCATTGGATCTGCAACACCCCTGCCGCAGTTCGGTGGACGCAGACGAGCCTCGCTAATGAGCCACTGCGCTGCCTCTTGCAAAACGGAGGCAATCATTGGTGCATCGGATGGGCGCGCTCCTGGATGTTCATGGCAGACGAAGAGGGTTGGCGTCATTCAATGAGCGAGCGGGGCGAAGGTCCGGTGTTGGCCGAGGCTGTGTGGAAACTCCCTTGATGGTCACCTATATTGAGCCAACCCGTCTGAACGAGGTGGTGGCCCATGAAGCGATTCATCGAAGGCGAAGACCGGCAGCAGGTGACGCTGCTGCCCGAATGCCTTGACGACTATATCGGTCGAACTGATGTGGCTCACAGGCCGCCTGGCCCCGGACTTCAAGACCATTGCTGATTTCCGCCACGACAATGGTGCGGGCATCCGCAACGTCTGCAAGCGCTTCGTCGGCATGTGCCGAGATCTCAAGCTGTTCACTCACGCCATCGTGGCCATCGATGGCAGCAAGTTCAAGGCAGTCAACAGTCGAGACCGCAACTTCACTGCCGGCAAGATCGACGCGCGCCAGCGGCAGATCGAACAAAGCATCCAACGCTACCTCGATGCCATGGAGACGGCGGATCGCACGCAGCCGGCGGAGGTCGAGGCCAAGACCGAACGGTTGACGGACAAGATCAAGAAGCTGCGCGAGCAAATGCGCGAACTGGACCGGACCAAAGAGCAACTGAAAGACGAGCCCGACGGCCAGCGCTCGACCACCGATCCCGATGCGCGTTCGATGAACTCGCAGGCCAAGGGCTCGGGCCTKGTGGGTTACAACGTACAGGCGGCCGTCGATGCCAGGCATCACCTGATCGTGGCACACGAGGTCACCAACGACGGCAACGACCGCTCGCAGCTCAGCAAGATGGCAAAGGCTGCGCGCGAGGCGATGGGCAAGACCAAGCTGCAGGCCCTTGCCGATCGGGGGTACTTCAACGGCACGGAACTCAAGGCCTGCGAGGACGCGGGCATCACGACTTACGTGCCCAAGCCGATGACCTCGAACGCCAAGGCCGAGGGACGCTTCGACAAGAGCGACTTCATCTATATCGCGAAGGACGACGAGTATCAGTGCCCCGCCGGGCAGCGGGCCATCTACAGGTTCAACACGTTGGAGAAGAACGGCAACGAGCTTCGCGTCTACTGGACCAGCGCTTGTCCCAAGTGCCCGATCAAAGACCAGTGCACGAAAAGCGCCTATCGGCGCATTCGGCGATGGGAGCATGAAGAGGTGCTCGACCGCGTACAGGCTCGCCTGGATCGCAAACCTGTGGCCATGACGCTGCGAAGGTGCACCGTGGAGCACGTGTTCGGGACACTCAAGCACTGGATGGGCTGGACGCACTTCCTCACGAAGAAACTGGAGCACGTCAACACTGAGATGAGTCTGCACGTGCTGGCTTACAACCTCAAGCGGTTCATCGCCATCCTGGGTATTGCCAGAACGATGAAGGCGATGAGATTGCTGGGGGCGTGAGTGCCTTTAGATGGCCTTTGCGACTCGTGCAACCACTCTGGTCCTAAAACAACCCTGCGTTTGCGCGATGAGACCACTGGATGACTCCGTCACGCTGATGCCGACCGCACAGCCGCTGTTCGGCATACTCGCGAATCAAAGCCGTTTGCACACAACCTCGGCCG
>NZ_JBFTNY010000060.1:0-2918 GCF_056397705.1 Variovorax sp. 05L425
GGTCTGCTTCTTCAAGGTGGCCGCTCAGCGCCCGCTGCCGAGGCGGACAAGGCCTACTTCGACGGTCTGCGTGGGAGGGTGCGCGCCGCGGGCAAAAAGGCAGGCCGGGACGGCGGCAAGAGGTGAAGTCAAAAACGGTCGTCCCGCGAGAACAGGCAAACCGAGACATTGAAGACGCCATTGCCTACTACCTGGGAGAGGGCGCAGAGAGTGCTGCCCTTTGCTTCATCGACGAACTCGAAGAAGCCTACGTCCACATCAGCCGATACCCTGGCACGGGTTCCACGCGCTACGCACACGAGCTCAACTTGCCAGGGCTGCGCTTTTGGTCATTGACTCGCTTTCCRCACATGATTTTCTACTTCGAACAATCAGACYGCATCGACGTTTGGCGCGTCCTCCATGGCCAGCGCGATATACCTGCATGGATGCAAGCGTCGGACGTCGGCTCCTGACCTGCGTTCCACGCGGTCAGCAGCAATCGGGCCGGTACCAGACATCCGATGCCTTGAACCATAGTGCCAAGAAATAGCTTAGAAATACTCAAAATGATGGATTGGGTCCCTATAGTCTTCGTTACGTTCAAGGTTCTCGTGTTCGGCACGGGCATGTTCTTCGCCATCAAGTGGCACTATGAGCGAGGGAAGAAGGGGAAGGAGAAGCAGAGCGCGGTGCTACGCGCGGGCGGCAAGGTGGCCGCAGTCTTCGTGCTATCGCTCCTGGGCCTCTCGCTCCTCACCTTCGGCCTTAGCAGGATGCTCGGTTTGGACTTGACCTTCCCATGATGGCAAAGAACAGTCGGCCAATAGCTGTCCTCCCGGCTAGTCGCCAAACCAGTTCAAGGCAGGTTTGAACAATTCGGTGCCGAGACGAATCCGCTAGCATTTCGCATGGAAATTTCTTACGTCAGCGTTGAAGAAGCAGTCTCACGTCCCGGGCTGCGCATGGTGGTCGTTGGCGACGTGCCCAGTCCATGGTCAGAGTCGGCCAAGGGAGTTTTCCTGTTGAAGGGTATTCAATGGACGGCGGTGCGACTGTCGTATGACAGCAAGCTGCTTAAGGAATGGGCGGGAGAGCGGAGTGCGCCGGTCGCCATCTACAACGAGGAACCTCCTCGCTCCGGATGGGCCGACATCCTTCAGCTCGCAGAACGGTTGGCGCCAACCCCTGCGCTCCTGCCGCACGCTGTTGAACAGCGCGAAATCGTGATGCAGTTGGGCCGAGACATCTGCGGCGAGCACGGCTTGGGATGGACCCGGCGGCTTCACTTGGTCCATGCAGGGTTGCATGGCGACGGTGGATTCTCGCCAGAAGTGTCCGCCTATCTTGCGAAGAAATATGGGTACACCCCCGAAGCCGGCGTCAATGCGGACGCCCGCGTCGGGCAACTACTGAAGATGCTCTCGGAGCGGCTGAAGGCACAACGCGTGGCGGGTAGCGACTATCTTGTGGGCAACAGTGTGACTGCGGCCGACATCTATAGTGCGACGTTCATGGCGTTGCTGCGGCCGTTGCCCGAAAGCGTGTGCTCGATGGAGAGCAGTACGCGCAAAGCCTTTGAACTGCGTGGCCCTCACAGCGACGAGGCGCTGGACGAATCATTGCTGGGACACCGCGCCATGATGTACGAGCGTCACTTGGCGCTTCCGTTGTCGCTGTAGTTTTGAATGGGTGGTTTGCGGCACGGTGTCACTGAGTCCGGAAGCGAGACGAGAGCCGGCCATAAGCAGGCACATGATGACTCTTGAAGAATACTTTGCCGAATTCAAGACGATGGTGAACGTGGACGCCGCCTCTGGCCTCACAGTGCACGTTGCAGCCGGAGTCGCCGCAGGCTATGCGATTGGCCTTACCTTCGCACAAATGCATGCCTTCCTTGCTCGAGGCACTATCTCCGGAGCAGATTGCCAGGATAGATTTGGCACGGGCCGAGGGTGCGGTCTACCCCACGACACCGGCAGCGGCGCCCCATCAGCCCGCCGGCAAGGGGACGGTGTTGATCGCCAGTTGCGCGGCGAACGCCCGTTGGTAGGCCGGTCGCGCTTCGCCGCGAGCGACATAGGCGGCCAAGCTGGGAAACTCGTTCAGCAGGCCGGACGGTCTCAGCCGGAGCAGCACCGACACCATCAGCAGGTCGCCCGCGCTGAAGCCGCCGTCCAGCCAGTCGCCGTCGCCCAGGCGGGCGGCCAGTGGGTTCAGTCGGTCGCGCACCCGGTCCTCGACGAGGGGCAGGCGCTCGGGCTTCCAGGGCCTGTCGCCTTCCACCAGCTTGACGGTGACGAGTTCGAGGATGGGAGGCTCGACCGTATTGAGCGCCGCGAACATCCACGTGATGGCGCGCGCCCTTGCATTGGCATCGGCCGGGAACAGGCCCGGGTGGCGCTCGGCGATGTGCAGCACGATGGAGCCGGTCTCGAACAGCGCGAGGTCGCCTTCCTCGTAGGTGGGGATCTGGCCGAAGGGATGAAGCGCCAGATGCTCGGCCTCCTTCAGCGCGCGGAAGGACACCAGGCGCACCTCGTAGGGCAGGCCGGCTTCCTCCAGCGCCCAGCGGACGCGCGTGTCGCGCGCCAGACCCTTGCCGCCGTCGGGCGACCGTTCAAAGGCGGTGATGGTGATGGTCATCGTGAGTGTCCTTTCGACCTGCGGCAAGCGCACGGCCAGGTTGTCTGCGAACTGGCAAGTGAGAGTCAGTCACGCGCATTCCTTGAGGTTCCGAGGGCATCGTGACGCCGCTGCGCGCGGCGCAGGTTGCCAGCGGCAGGTACTGGCCGAGGCCGTGTGCAAACGGCTTTGACTTGCGAGTATGCCGAACGCACGGCCGTCATTGGCGCGATGAAGTCATCCAGTAGTCTCGTCGCACAAGCGTGCGCCTTGGCTCTGCTCCTGAGTTGATGCGCGAACTGCAAAGGCCATTG
>NZ_JBFTNY010000061.1:0-2471 GCF_056397705.1 Variovorax sp. 05L425
CCTGCAGTGCTCGCCTCAGGCGGGGTCCGCGTGAAACTCGCTTCGCTCAGACACACGCGGCCCTGATCCGCCTGAGGCTGCGCGCTTCGGCGGCGCAGAAGGGTCGCACAGCCCGCACCGCATACCGGGCTCCGGGGGTGTTCAGGCGCTACGCTACATACATGCTCACGATCTACAACGACCGCCACGCGGTCCACCACGGCAAGTTGGAGATGTTCCGCGGCGAACTCGTGCCGTGCTTCGAAATACCGGCCCGTGCCGACTACGTCCTGCAGGAACTGAAGCAGCGCAAGCTCGGCGCGATCGAATCGCCGGATGCATTCGACGATGCCGCCGTCGCCCGCGTCCACGCACCGCGCTATCTCGATTTCCTCGCCCACGCTTGGAGCGAGTGGGTCGCACTCGATCCGGCCAATGCCGAGCGCGATGCACTGCCTTCGTACTGGCCGATTCGCACCTTCCGTTCCGACGTGCTGCCGGCCAGCTTCCCCGCGCGCATGGGCTTGTTTTCCTATGACGCGGGCACGCCACTCACCGCCGGCACCTGGGAAGCCGCACGCGCGGGCGCTTGTTGCGCGCTGACCGCTGCCACGCGCGCGCTGCAAGGCGAGCGCGCCGCGTTCGCGCTCACACGGCCACCGGGACACCATGCCGGCGCGGACTTCTTCGGCGGTTATTGCTTCCTCAACAACGCGGCCATCGCCGCGCAGGCGTTGCGCGATGCGGGCGTCGATCGTGTCGCAGTGCTCGACATCGACTATCACCACGGCAATGGCACGCAGGCGATCTTTTACGAGCGCGCCGATGTGCAGTTCACCAGCATCCACGGCGATCCTCACACCGAGTACCCCTACTACCTGGGCTACGCGGACGAGCGCGGCGTCGGCGAGGGGCTGGGCTTCAACCGCAACCTGCCGCTGGCGCGCGGCAGTGGCTTCACGGTCTGGCGTGATGCATTGAAGAATGCGCTGCGCGGCATCGCCGAGTTCAAGCCCGGCGCGCTGGTCGTGTCCTTGGGGCTCGATACTTTCGAGGGCGATCCGATTGCGGGCTTCACGCTCGCCACGCCTGACTACCTGTGCATCGGCGAGGATCTGGCGCGCGCCGGCCTGCCGACGGTTTTCGTCTTCGAGGGCGGCTATGCGGTAGCGGAGGTGGGTGCCAACGCCGTCAATGTGCTTGACGGCTTCATGCAGCACGCGGGCTGAGCGCCCGCGTCCCGTTGGCGTTGACTACTGCTTGCGTGCCGCGACGGCCTGCTCGGCCTTTGCCACGAGGTCGTTGCCGACGGTCGACTTCCACTTGGTGTAGACCGGACGCGTGGCCTTGACGAAGGCATCGCGTTCCGTCGGCGTCAATTGGGTCACTGTCACGCCCATGCCGGCGATGTCCTTGAGCACCGGCTTGTCGGCACCGGTCAGTCCCTTGCGGGCCAACGCGATGTTTTGCTTGCCGGCGTCGACTGCGGCCTGACGGACGATCGCCTGATCGGCAGGCGTCCATGAGGCCCAGATTTCCTTGTTGACGACGAACACCAGCGGATCGCAGACGTAGCCCCAGGTGGTCACGAACTTCTGGCCGACGGTCTGCATCTTGAGCACGGTGAACAGGAAGAGCGGGTTCTCCTGGCCGTCGACAGCGCCGCTGGCGAGCGCGGGTTGCGCGTCGGCCCAGCTCATCTGCGTCGGGTTGGCGCCGAGTGTGCTGAACATGTCGGAGAAGATCGGCGAACCGACGACGCGGATCTTCATGCCCTTCAGGTCGTCGGGGGACTTGATGGGCTTCTTGGAGTTGGTGATTTCGCGGAAGCCGTTTTCGCCCCATGCGAGCGGCACGACGCCGGCCTTGTCGAGCGTGCTGAAGATGTCCTTGCCGACTTCGCCTTGTGTGAGCGCGTCAACGGCCGCGTAGTCGGGCATGAGGAAGGGCATCGAGAAGAGATTGAGCTGCTTGACCTGCGGGGACCAGTTGATGGTCGAGCCTACGGCCATATCGATTACGCCTTGGCGCAATGCGCTGAACTCGCGCGTCTGGTCGCCCTGGATCAGCGACACGCCGGGGTAGAGCTTGATGTTGATGCGGCCTTGGGTTCGCTCTTTCACCAGGTCGGCCCAGATGCGGCCGGCTTCGCCCCACGGCGTCGGGGGGCCTAGCACCAGCGACATCTTGTATTCGGCCTTGTAGGTCTGCGCGGCGGCAGCTACGGAGAAGCCGCCCAACGCGGCAGCAACGGCCAGGACGCCGAGCAGGGAACGACGGAATTTCATGGGTCAGGTCTCCTTTGGGTAATACGTTTGGACGAGTGGGGGGCGTCTGTTGGGGGGGTCCGCCCGGTATGCGGTGCGGGCTGTGCGACCCCGCTGCGCCGGCCCTTCGGGCTTCCCTGCAGTGCTCGCCTCAGGCGGGGTCCGCGTGAAACTCGCTTCGCTCAGACACACGCGGCCCTGATCCGCCTGAGGCTGCGCGCTTCG
>NZ_JBFTNY010000062.1:0-2131 GCF_056397705.1 Variovorax sp. 05L425
ATCGCCTACACCGCGCCGGCACGCCGAGCGGGTGAAGCGCTGCTCGCGCAGGACTACATCAACCCGATGAAGAACGGCCGCCGCGCCTGGCAGTACCTGCCCGGCCAGCGCCGCGTGAAGCTCGCACCCGATATCGCCTACGACACGCCCAATCCCGGCTCGGCCGGTGCTTCGACCTACGACGACGCCTGGGTCTTCAACGGCGCCATGGACCGCTACGACTTCAAGCTGGTCGGCAAGCAGGAGATGCTGGTGCCCTACAACGCGTTCAAGCTGATCTACGCCAAGGATCCGTACGCGACGACCACGCCGAACCACCTGAACCCGGACTATGTGCGCTGGGAGGCGCATCGCGTGTGGGTGGTCGAGGCCACGCTGAAGGCCGACAAGCGCCACATCTACGCCAAGCGCACCTTCTACATCGACGAGGACAGCTGGATCGCCGTGGCTTCGGACGAATACGACGCACGCGGCCAGCTCTACCGCGCCGGCTTCGTCTACTCGAACCCGGCCTACGAAGTGCCGGCACCGACCAGCGTGGGCCAGTCGTTTCACGACTTCACCACCGGCGGCTACAACATGACCGGCCTGATGGGCGCCTACAACGTCGGGCTGAAGTTCATGGAGCCGCAGTCGGCCAACGCCTGGTCCGCGGACGCCCTGGCCGGCTCCGGCGTGCGCTGAAGCGGAGTCGACGTGCAACGCAGAAGCATGCTGCTGGCGGCGCTCGGCTCGCTGGCCGCCTCCGGCGCCGCCACGGCAGCGGCCAGCGAGGTGCTGGACCGGCCCGCGCGAATGAGCCCGCTGGCGGATCAGCGCCTCATCACCGGCATCGCGCGCGCCGGTGATCGCATCGTCGCCGTGGGCCAGCGCGGCCACGTCGTGCACTCCGCGGACGGCGGTCGCCACTGGACGCAGGCGCCGGTTCCGGTCAGCTCGGACCTCACCGCAGTGAGCTTTGTCGATGCCAAGGTCGGCTACGCCTGCGGCCATGACGGCGTGGTCCTCGGCACGCGCGATGGCGGCCTCGGTTGGACGCGACTTCTCGACGGGCGCCAGGCCAATGCCCTGGTGCTCGAGCACATGAAGCGGCGCGCCGCCGCGCCCGACGCGCCCGGCGCGAGCGAGGCGGACCGCAAGCTGCTCGACGAGGCCCAGCGCAACTTCGACGCCGGCCCGGACAAGCCCTTCCTCGACCTATGGTTCGCCGACGCCGACAAGGGCTTCGTGGTCGGCGCGTACGGGCTGGTCATGCGCACCGTCGACGGCGGCAAGACATGGGAGCCCTGGTTCGACCGTGTCGACAACCCCGGCCTCCTCAACCTCTATGCGATCCGCGCGGCGCGCGGCGCGCTCTACATCGCGGGCGAAGGTGGCCTCATGCTCAAGCTGGACCCCGATGCACAGCGCTTTCGTGTGCTGGCTTCGCCCTACAAGGGCAGCCTCTTCGGCCTCGCGGCCACGAGCGCCGGCGTGCTGGCCTACGGCATGCGCGGCAACGCCTTCCTGAGCGTGGACGAGGGCGCGTCGTGGGAACCCGTGAAGACCGGCCTTGCCGCGAGCATCGTCGGCAGCGCTCTGAATGCCGATGGCGTGCTGGCGCTGGTCGACCAGGGCGGCGCCATCGCCATCTCCGGCGATGGCGGCCACAACTTCGCGCCCTTGCCGTCTCGCTCGCCCATGCCGCTGGCCGCAGTCGCCTTCAGCGGCAAGACCGAACTCGTGGTGGGCGGCTCGCGCGGCCTGCGCACCATCGACCTGATCACCAAGGACAAGTAATGGCTATCTCTTCCGGACTGGAGCGCATGCCGGTCGTGCGCGAGCTTGCCGATTTCCCGCGGGACTCGGGCAATTGGCTCGAGCGCGCCGTCTTCAATCACCGCGTCGCGGTCATGCTGGCCTGCCTGCTTGCCACCCTGGTGCTCGGCTTCTTCGCCACGCGCGTGTCGCTCAACGCCAGCTTCGAGAAGATGATCCCCGTGGGTCATCCCTACATCCAGAACTACCTGAACAACCGCAGCGAATTGCGCGGCATGGGCAACACCCTGCGCGTGGTGGTGGAGAACGAGAACGGCGACATCTTCGACGCCCGTTACCTCGATGCCTTGAAGCACATCAACGACGACCTGTT
>NZ_JBFTNY010000063.1:0-2122 GCF_056397705.1 Variovorax sp. 05L425
ATCGCCTACACCGCGCCGGCACGCCGAGCGGGTGAAGCGCTGCTCGCGCAGGACTACATCAACCCGATGAAGAACGGCCGCCGCGCCTGGCAGTACCTGCCCGGCCAGCGCCGCGTGAAGCTCGCACCCGATATCGCCTACGACACGCCGAACCCCGGCTCGGCCGGCGCTTCGACCTACGACGACGCCTGGGTCTTCAACGGCGCGATGGACCGCTACGACTTCAAGCTGATGGGCAAGCAGGAGATGCTCGTCCCCTACAACACCTTCAAGCTGGTCTATGCGAAGGACCCGTATGCCGTGACCACGGCCAACCACCTGAACCCGGACTTCGTGCGCTGGGAGCAGCACCGCGTGTGGGTGGTCGAAGCCACGCTGAAGGCCGACAAGCGCCATATCTACGCCAAACGCACCTTCTATGTGGACGAAGACAGCTGGATCGCCGTGGCGTCGGACCAGTACGACGCACGCGGGCAGCTCTATCGCGCGGGATTCGTCTACACGAACCCTTCGTACGAAGTGCCGGCGCCGGCCGCCATGGGCCAATCCGTCATTGACTTCACCACGGGCGGCTACAACGTCACCGGATTGATGGGCGCCTACAACGTCGGCCTGAAGTACACCGACCCGCTGTCGGCCAACGCGTGGTCGGCCGATGCCTTGGCCGGCTCCGGCGTGCGCTGAAGCGGAGTCGACGTGCAACGCAGAAGCATGCTGCTGGCGGTGCTCGGCTCGGTGGCCGTTCCCGGCGCAGGAGCGGCCACCGTCAGCGAGGTGCTGGACCGGCCTGCTCGAATGAGCGCGCTGGCGGATCAGCGCCTCATCACGGGCATCGCGCGAGCCGGCGAGCGGCTCATCGCGGTCGGCCAGCGCGGCCACATCGTGCACTCCGAGGATGGCGGTCGCCATTGGACGCAGGTGCCGGTTCCGGTCAGCTCAGACCTCACTGCCGTGAGCTTTGTTGATGGCAACGTCGGCTACGCGACCGGCCATGACGGCGTGGTGCTCGGCACGCGCGACGGCGGGCAGAGCTGGACGGGCCTGCTCGACGGGCGCCGGGCCAACGCGCTGGTGCTCGAGCACATGAAGCGCCGCGTCGCCTCTTCGGATGCGACCGAACAGGACAGGAAGTTGCTCGTGGAAGCCCAGCGCAACGCAGATGCGGGCCCCGACAAGCCTTTCCTCGATCTCTGCTTTACGAGCGCCAATGAAGGCTTCGTGGTCGGCGCGTACGGGCTGATCCTGCGCACCGCCGACGGCGGCAAGACGTGGGAACCATGGTTCGATCGCGCCGACAACGCGGGGCTGCTCAATCTCTATGCGATCCGTGCCGCGCGCGGATCGATCTTCATCGCGGGCGAAGCCGGCTTGCTGCTCAAGCTGGACGCCGGCGCGCAACGTCTCACCGCAATGCCTTCACCATACAAGGGCAGCCTCTTCGGACTCTTGGCCACCCGGGCCGGCGTGCTGGCCTACGGCATGCGCGGCAACGCCTTCCTCAGCACGGACGATGGCGCCTCCTGGGCTCCCGTCAACACAGGACTGGCCGCCAGCATCGTCGGCGGCGCCGTCGCGGGGAATGGCACCGTGGCCCTGGTCGATCAGGCCGGCGCCATCGCTCTGAGCATCGACGGCGGGCTCTCCTTTACGCGCTCACCCGATCGCGCTCAGACGCCCCTTGCCACAGTCGCCTTCGCCAGCACCACCTCGCTCGTGGTGGGCGGCCCGCGCGGCCTGCGCACCATCGACCTGACCACCAAGGACAAGTAATGGCTATCTCTTCCGGTCTCGACCGCATGCCGGTCGTGCGCGAGCTCGCCGATTTCCCGCGCGACTCGGGCAATTGGCTCGAGCGCGCCGTCTTCAATCACCGCGTCGCGGTCACGCTGGCCTGCCTGGTTGCCACCCTGGTCCTCGGCTTCTTCGCCACACGCGTGTCGCTCAACGCCAGCTTCGAGAAGATGATCCCTGTCGGTCATCCCTACATCCAGAACTACCTGAACAACCGCAGCGAATTGCGCGGCATGGGCAACACCCTGCGCGTGGTGGTGGAGAACGAGAACGGCGACATCTTCGACGCCCGTTACCTCGATGCCTTGAAGCACATCAACGACGACCTGTT
>NZ_JBFTNY010000064.1:0-1994 GCF_056397705.1 Variovorax sp. 05L425
GGCCGAGGCTGTGTGGAAACTCCCTTGATGGTCACCTATATTGAGCCAATCCGTCTGAACGAGGTGGTGGCCCATGAAGCGATTCATCGAAGGCGAGGACCGTCAGCAGGTCACTCTGCTGCCAGAGTGCCTTGACGACTACATCGGTGAAGACAACCCGGTWCGAGTCGTYGAYGCSTTCGTCGAGGAAYTGGAYCTTCWKGCMYTGGGCTTCGAAGGCRTTGARCCYGCAGCRACMGGKCGSCCYTCGTAYCACCCRTCRGTCCTGCTGAAGCTCTACATCTACGGTTACCTGAACCGCATCCAGTCGAGCCGTCGCCTGGAGCGCGAGGCGCAGCGCAATGTCGAACTGATGTGGCTCACAGGCCGCCTGGCCCCGGACTTCAAGACCATYGCYGATTTCCGCCACGACAAYGGTSCSGGCATCCGCAACGTCTGCAAGCGCTTCGTCGGCCTGTGCCGCGACCTCAAGCTGTTCACGCACGCCATCGTGGCCATCGACGGCAGCAAGTTCAAGGCGGTCAACAGCCGCGATCGCAACTTCACTGCCGGCAAGATCGACGCGCGCCAGCGGCAGATCGAACAGAGCATCCAGCGTTACCTCGACGCCCTTGAGACAGCCGACCGCACGCAGCCCGCGGAGATCGAGGCCAAGACCGAACGGCTGCAGGACAAGATCAAGAAGCTGCGCGAGCAGATGAAGCAGCTCGACGACACCAAGGAAGAGTTGAAGAAGGAACCCGATGGGCAACGCTCGCTTACCGATCCCGACGCGCGTTCGATGAACTCGCAGGCCAAGGGCTCGGGCCTGGTGGGCTACAACGTCCAGGCGGCCGTCGATGCCAGGCACCACCTGATCGTGGCGCACGAGGTGATCAACGAAGGCAACGACCGCGCGCAACTCAGCAACATGGCACAGGCTGCGCGCGAGGCAATGGGCAAGACCAAGCTGCAAGCCCTTGCCGATCGCGGCTACTTCAACGGCACGGAGCTCAAGGCCTGCGAGGACGCGGGCATCACGACCTACGTGCCCAAGCCGATGACCTCGAATGCGAAGGCCGAGGGGCGCTTCGACAAGAGCGACTTCATCTATATCGCGAAGGACGACGAGTATCAGTGCCCCGCGGGAGAGCGAGCCATTTACAGGTTCAGCACGTTAGAGAGAAATGGCCTCCAGGCGCGCTTCTACTGGACCAGCGCCTGTCCCTCATGCCCGATAAAAGAACAGTGCACGACCGATGACTACCGCCGCATCCGTCGATGGGAGCACGAGGAAGTGCTCGAACGTGTCCAGCAACGCCTGGACCGCAAGCCCGTCGCGATGACGCTGCGAAGGTGCACCGTGGAGCACGTGTTCGGAACGCTCAAACACTGGATGGGTTGGACGCACTTCCTGACGAAGAAACTGGAGCACGTGAACACCGAGATGAGTCTGCACGTGTTGGCATACAACCTGAAGCGGGTGATCGCAATCTTGGGTATTGCCAGAACGATGAAAGCGATGAGATTGCTGGGGACGTGAGCCCCTTCAATGGCCTTTGCAGTTCGCGCATCAACTCAGGAGCAGAGCCAAGGCGCACGCTTGTGCGACGAGACTACTGGATGACTTCATCGCGCCAATGACGGCCGTGCGTTCGGCATACTCGCAAGTCAAAGCCGTTTGCACACGGCCTCGGCCAACGTCGATGCAGTCTGATTGTTCGAAGTAGAAAATCATGTGTGGAAAGCGAGTCAATGACCAAAAGCGCAGCCCTGGCAAGTTGAGCTCGTGTGCGTAGCGCGTGGAGCCCGTGCCAGGGTATCGGCTGATGTGGACGTAGGCTTCTTCGAGTTCGTCGATGAAGCTAAGGGCAGCACTCGCTGCGCCCTCTCCCAGGTAGTAGGCAATGGCGTCTTCAATGTCTCGGTTTGCCTGTTCTCGCGGGACGACCGTTTTTGACTTCACCTCTTGCCGCCGTCCCGGCCTGCCTTTTTGCCCGCGGCGCGCACCCTCC
>NZ_JBFTNY010000065.1:0-1458 GCF_056397705.1 Variovorax sp. 05L425
CCGGCGGGTGGATCGCGTACTTCACCGTCACGCCGTGCTCGGTGAGCTTCTGCGCAAGCTCCTTCACCGCGTGCTGGGCTCTGGCCACCGCGAGGCCGTAGCCCGGCACGATGATGACCGTCTCGGCGTTGGAGAGCACGAAGGCCGCGTCGTCCGCGCTGCCGCTCTTCACTGGCCGCTGCTCCTTGGCGCCGCCCGTGGCCGCAGCCGCCTCGCCGCCGAAACCGCCCAGGATCACGTTGAAGAACGAGCGGTTCATCGCCTTGCACATGATGTAGGAGAGGATCGCACCCGAGGAGCCCACCAGGGAGCCTGCCACGATCAGCATCGCGTTGTTCAGGCTGAAGCCGATGCCCGCGGCCGCCCAGCCCGAGTAGCTGTTGAGCATGGACACCACCACCGGCATGTCCGCCCCGCCGATCGGGATGATGATSAGCACGCCCATCACGAAGGCCAGGATCACCATCGCGAGGAAGGCCAGCCAGCTCTCGGTGGCCACGTACAGCAGGCCCAGCGCAATGGTCAGCAGCCCCAGCACGAGGTTCAGCATGTGCTGGCCCTTGAACTGCACSGGMGCMCCCTGGAACAGGCGGAACTTGTACTTGCCCGAGAGCTTGCCGAAGGCAATGACCGAGCCGCTGAAGGTGATGGCGCCGATGGCCGCACCCAGGAACAGCTCCAGCCGGTTGCCCGCGGGAATCGCATAGCGCAGGAAGCCGTCGACGATCATCGCGCCTTCGGGTGTGTTGACCGTGCCGGAGGCCGCCACCGGCAGCGGCGTGATGCCGAAGGCCCAGGGCTCCACCACCGCCGCCACGGCGATGAAGACGGCCGCCAGACCGATCATGCTGTGGAAGAAGGCCACGAGTTCGGGCATCTGGGTCATCTCGACCGTCTTGGCGCGGTAGGCGCCATAGCCGCCACCCACGACCAGGCCCAGCAGCACCCAGGCCATGCCGAGGGCCTTGCCGCCGGAGAGCTGCACGATCAGCGCGGCGGTGGTCAGGATGGCGATCGCCATGCCGACCATGCCGAAGATGTTGCCGCGGATGGAGGTGGTGGGGTGGGACAGGCCCTTCAGGGCCTGGATGAAGCAGACCGAGGCGATCAGGTACAGCAGCGTGACGACGTTCATCGACATGATCAGTGGCCCCCCGCCTTGGCGGCGTCACCGGCCGCTGGCGCCTTCTTGTCCTTCTTCTTGAACATCTCCAGCATGCGCCGGGTCACCAGGAAGCCGCCGAAGACGTTGACAGCGGCCAGCGCCACGGCCAGCACGCCCATGGTCTTGCCCAGGCCTGTCTCGGTGAGTGCCGCGGCCAGCATGGCGCCCACGATGACGATGGCGGAGATGGCGTTGGTGACGGCCATCAGCGGCGTGTGCAGCGCCGGGGTGACGGTCCACACCACGTGGTAGCCCACGTAGATGGCCAGCACGAAGATGATCAGGTTGATGAC
>NZ_JBFTNY010000066.1:0-1380 GCF_056397705.1 Variovorax sp. 05L425
TTTCTCACGCAGGGGGTCGACCGCGCCTGGGTCAAGTCGCTGTGGACACCCGCCACGCGCTGGACCGAGGTCACGGAGGAGGGCTTCCAGGGCGGCCCCGTCATGCCCGACAACTTCGACGGCAAGGCCGCCAGCGTCGAGAAGCTGCGCACGAACGTCGCGCGCGCGGGACTGGTCGGCAGCCTCGTGGCGAACGACTTCAAGTCCAGCGCCATCGTCGCGCCGCTGCTCGACAACGGCAAGGACGGGCGCCTGGACTACTGGCGCCTCTCGCGCGAGATCGAAACCCAGATCCGCGACAAGTACGAGAAGGGCGTCGCCCCCGACGGCAAGCCCTGGGGCGTGAAGGTGCATGTGATCGGCTTCGCCAAGATCATCGGCGACCTGCTCGACGGGCTGCTGCAGGTGATGATGTACTTCGGCGTCGCCACGGTGATAGCGGCCCTGCTGCTGTACGGCTACACGCGCTGCGTGCGCAGCACGGCGATGGTGCTGGCGTGCTCGCTGGTCGCGGTGCTGTGGCAGGTCGGGCTCGTCAAGCTGGTCGGTCTGGAACTGGACCCTTACTCGATGCTGGTGCCTTTCCTGGTCTTCGCGATCGGCGTGAGCCACGGCGCGCAGAAGATGAACGGCATCATGCAGGACATCGGCCGCGGCACGCACCGGCTGGTGGCTGCGCGCTACACCTTCCGGCGCCTCTTCCTGGCGGGCGTCACGGCGCTCATGGCCGATGCGGTCGGTTTCGCGGTGCTGATGCTGATCCCGATCCCGGTGATCCGCGAACTCGCACTGACCGCCAGCATCGGCGTCGCGGTGCTGATCTTCACCAACCTGCTGCTGCTGCCGGTGCTGCTGTCCTATGTCGGTGTGAGCCCGGCCGCGGCCGAGCGCAGTCTGAAGGTGGAGCTGGATCAGGCCGCGGGGCGGGGAGGGCGCCTCTGGGGCTTGCTCGACAACTTCGCTGCGAAGCGCAGTTGGGCGCTCGCAGCGGTGCTGGGCTCGCTGGCGCTCGCCGTCGGGGGTTTTGCGGTGAGCCTGAAGCTGCAGGTCGGCGATCTCGATCCGGGCGCGCCGGAGTTGCGGCCCGACTCGCGCTACAACCGAGACAACGCCTTCGTCACGAAGAACTATTCGCTCTCCAGCGATCTCTTCGCGGTGATCGTGAAGACACCCAAGGAAGGGTGCCTCAAGTACGACACCCTGGCACACGTCGACCGCCTCGCCTGGGAGTTGCAGCAGCTCCCGGAAGTGCGCGCGACGCTCGGCCTGCAGGACGTGGTGCGCCAGATCACCGCCGGCTCCTTCGAAGGCAACCCCAAGTGGCTGACCATCAGCCGCAACCAGGACGTGCTGAACTACGGCGCGCAGCAGGCGACGGTG
>NZ_JBFTNY010000067.1:0-1380 GCF_056397705.1 Variovorax sp. 05L425
TTTCTCACGCAGGGGGTCGACCGCGCCTGGGTCAAGTCGCTGTGGACACCCGCCACGCGCTGGACCGAGGTCACGGAGGAGGGCTTCCAGGGCGGCCCCGTCATGCCCGACAACTTCGACGGCAAGGCCGCCAGCGTCGAGAAGCTGCGAACGAACGTCGCGCGCGCGGGACTGGTCGGCAGCCTCGTGGCGAACGACTTCAAGTCCAGCGCCATCGTCGCGCCGCTGCTCGACAACGGCAAGGACGGCCGGCTCGACTATTGGCGGCTTTCGCGCGAGATCGAAACCCAGATCCGCGACAAGTACGAGCACGGCGTCGCGCCGGACGGCAAGCCCTGGGGCGTGAAGGTGCACGTCATCGGCTTCGCCAAGATCATCGGCGACCTGCTCGATGGCCTGCTGCAGGTGATGATGTACTTCGGCGCCGCCACGGTGATCGCGGCGCTGCTGCTGTACGGCTACACGCGCTGCGTGCGCAGCACGGCGATGGTGCTGGCGTGCTCGCTGGTCGCGGTGCTGTGGCAGGTGGGGCTCGTCAAGCTGGTCGGGCTGGAACTGGACCCTTACTCGATGCTGGTCCCGTTCCTCGTCTTCGCGATCGGCGTGAGCCACGGCGCGCAGAAGATGAACGGCATCATGCAGGACATCGGCCGCGGCACGCACCGGCTGGTGGCTGCGCGCTACACCTTCCGGCGCCTCTTCCTGGCGGGCGTCACCGCGCTGATGGCCGACGCGGTGGGCTTCGCGGTCCTGATGCTGATCCCGATCCCCGTGATTCGCGAACTGGCGCTGACCGCGAGCATCGGCGTCGCGGTGCTGATCTTCACCAACCTGCTGCTGCTGCCGGTGCTGCTGTCCTATGTCGGTGTGAGCCCGGCCGCGGCCGAGCGCAGTCTGAAGGTGGAGCTGGATCAGGCCGCGGGGCGGGGAGGGCGCTTCTGGGGCGTGCTCGACAACTTCGCTGCGAAGCGCAGTTGGGCACTCGCGGCGGTGCTGGGCTCGCTGGCGCTCGCCGGCGGGGGTTTTGCGGTGAGCCTGAAGCTGCAGGTCGGCGATCTCGATCCGGGCGCGCCGGAGTTGCGGCCCGACTCGCGCTACAACCGCGACAACGCCTTCGTCACGAAGAACTATTCGCTGTCCAGCGATCTCTTCGCCGTGATCGTGAAGACGCCGAAGGAAGGCTGCCTGAAGTACGACACGCTGGCGCACGTCGACCGCCTCGCGTGGGAACTGCAGCAGCTCCCGGAAGTGCGCGCGACGCTCGGCCTGCAGGACGTGGTGCGCCAGATCACCGCCGGCTCCTTCGAAGGCAACCCCAAGTGGCTGACCATCAGCCGCAACCAGGACGTGCTGAACTACGGCGCGCAGCAGGCGACGGTG
>NZ_JBFTNY010000068.1:0-1200 GCF_056397705.1 Variovorax sp. 05L425
AGAAAATGGCAAAAGGAAAATTCACCCGCACGAAGCCGCACGTGAACGTGGGCACGATTGGTCACGTTGACCATGGCAAGACGACTCTGACGGCGGCGATTGCGACGGTGCTGTCGGCGAAGTTCGGCGGCGAAGCGAAGGCCTACGACCAGATCGACGCGGCGCCGGAAGAAAAGGCGCGCGGCATCACGATCAACACCGCGCACGTCGAGTACGAGACGGCCAACCGTCACTATGCGCACGTGGACTGCCCGGGTCACGCTGACTATGTGAAGAACATGATCACCGGCGCTGCCCAGATGGACGGTGCCATCCTGGTGTGCTCGGCTGCTGACGGCCCGATGCCCCAGACCCGCGAGCACATCCTGCTGGCCCGCCAGGTGGGTGTGGGCTACATCATCGTCTACCTGAACAAGTGCGACATGGTGGACGACAAGGAGCTGCTCGAGCTGGTCGAAATGGAAGTCCGCGAACTCCTGGACAAGTACGAATTCCCTGGCGACGCCACCCCCATCATCCATGGCTCGGCCAAGCTCGCCCTGGAAGGCGACAAGGGCGAACTCGGCGAAGGCTCGATCATGAAGCTGGCCGAGGCGCTGGACAGCTACATCCCTACGCCTGAGCGCGCGGTGGACGGTACCTTCCTGATGCCCGTGGAAGACGTGTTCTCGATCTCGGGTCGCGGCACGGTGGTGACCGGCGCTGTGGAGCGCGGCGTCATCAAGGTCGGCGAAGAAATCGAAATCGTGGGCATTCGCCCGACGCAAAAGACCACCTGCACCGGCGTGGAAATGTTCCGCAAGCTGCTGGACCAGGGTCAGGCTGGCGACAACGTGGGCGTGCTGCTGCGCGGCACGAAGCGCGAAGAAGTCGAGCGCGGCCAAGTGCTGTGCAAGCCCGGCTCGATCAAGCCGCACACGCACTTCACCGCCGAGGTGTACGTTCTGTCGAAGGACGAGGGCGGCCGTCACACGCCGTTCTTCAACAACTACCGTCCGCAGTTCTACTTCCGCACGACGGACGTGACTGGGGCGATCGAGTTGCCCAAGGACAAGGAGATGGTCATGCCCGGCGACAACGTGTCGATCACGGTGAAGCTGATCAACCCGATTGCCATGGAAGAAGGTCTGCGCTTCGCGATCCGCGAAGGTGGTCGCACCGTGGGCTCGGGCGTCGTGGCAAAGATCCTCGACATCTGAT
>NZ_JBFTNY010000069.1:0-1146 GCF_056397705.1 Variovorax sp. 05L425
GGTCAAGAATGCGGACTTCAGCGCCTGGCTCATCGGCCGCACGCCGTCCCGGCGCTGGGGCGACGTGGAGGACCTCGTCGGCGCGGCGGTGTTCCTCGCGAGCGATGCGTCGCGCTTCGTCAACGGCCACATCCTTTACGTCGACGGCGGCGTCACCGCAGCCCTTTAGCACACCCCCAGGTTGGCTCACTTCGTGTATCCGCCCACCCCCTTGCAGGGGGCAACACCAGCGGCCCGGCAGAGCCGATTCCGCGGTGTTCGCGAAGGGGCTCGTGAACGGTCATCAGATTGAGGAAGAAGGAGAAAAGCCCATGGAAGCCCTCGTCATTCATGCCCCCGGCGACTTGCGCGTCGAGGAAGTCCCGACGCCCGAACTCGAAGCCGGCCAACTGCTCGTGCGGGTGCGCTGCGGCGGCATCTGCGGTTCGGACCTGCACTACTACCAGCAYGGCGGCTTCGGCACGGTTCGCATCCAGGAGCCRATGGTGCTGGGCCATGAGGTGGCCGGAATGATCGAAACGGTCGGCYCCGGCACTTCGTTCAAGGCGGGCGAGCGCGTGGCGATCAGYCCGAGCCGGCCCTGCGGGCGCTGCCAGTACTGCCAGCAGGGCCTGCAGAACCATTGCCTGGACATGCGCTACTACGGCAGCGCGATGCGCACGCCGCATGTGCAGGGCGCGTTCAGGCAGCAGATCGTGGTCGAGCAATGGCAGGCCCACCGGCTGGCCGATTCSSTCAGCGAYGGCGAAGGCGCGATGGCCGAGCCGCTGTCGGTCGCGCTGCATGCGGTGCGCCGCGCGGGTTCGCTGCTGGGCAAGCGCGTGCTGGTGACCGGCTGCGGGCCGATCGGCGCGCTCGCGATCATTGCGGCGCGGCGCGCGGGCGCGACGCATATCGTGGCGACCGATGTCGGCAACCACACGCTGGGCAAGGCGCTCAAGGTCGGTGCGGACGAAGTCATCAACGTGGCGGAGCAGCCCGACGGTCTCGCGCGCTTTGCTGCCGACAAGGGAAGTTTCGATGTGCTGTTCGAGGCCAGCGGCAACGAGCGTGCCCTGCGCGGCGCCTTTGATGCGATCAGGCCGCGCGGGATCATCGTGCAGTTGGGCCTGGGTGGAGAGATGACCTTGCCGATCAATACCATCG
>NZ_JBFTNY010000070.1:0-932 GCF_056397705.1 Variovorax sp. 05L425
ATGTTGTGGATGGTCATCGCGCCCACCATCAGCGCCATCACGGCGTTGGGCGGGATGCCCAGCGTCAGCAGCGGGATGAAGGAGGTCTGCGCGCCGGCGTTGTTGGCCGACTCGGGCGCGGCCACCCCGCGGATGTTGCCCTTGCCGAAGGGCACCTCGCCCGGGTGCAGCTTGGTCTTCTTCTCGATCGTGTAGGCCGCGAAGGCCGCGAGCAACGCACCACCGCCGGGCAGGATGCCGAGCGACGCGCCCAGCGCGGTACCGCGCAGCACGGCAGGCGTCATGCGCTTGAAGTCCTCTTTGGTCGGGAACAGGCCGGACACCTTGGCGGTGAACACTTCGCGCTCGTGCTCGGGGCGCGACAGGTTGGCGATGATTTCGCCGTAGCCGAACACGCCCATGGCGATGGTCACGAAGCCGATGCCGTCGGTCAGTTCCGGGATGTCGAAGCTGAAGCGCGCCACGCCGGAGTTCACGTCGGTGCCGACCAGACCCAGCAGCAGGCCCAGCACGATCATCGCGATCGCCTTGAGCAGCGAACCCGAAGCCAGCACCACGGCGCCGATCAGGCCCAGCACCATCAGCGAGAAATACTCGGCCGGCCCGAACTTGAAGGCCAGTTCGGTCAGCGGCGGCGCGAAGGCAGCCAGGATCAGCGTGCCGACGCAGCCTGCAAAGAACGAGCCCAAACCGGCGGCTGCCAGCGCAGGACCCGCCCGCCCCTTGCGAGCCATCTGGTAACCGTCGATGACGGTCACCACCGAGGACGACTCACCCGGCAGATTGACCAGGATCGCGGTGGTGGAGCCGCCGTATTGCGCGCCGTAGTAGATGCCGGCCAGCATGATCAGCGCCGACACGGGCGGCAGCGCGTAGGTGGCGGGCAGCAGCATCGCGATGGTCGCCACCGGGCCGATGCCCGGGAGCACGCC
>NZ_JBFTNY010000071.1:0-932 GCF_056397705.1 Variovorax sp. 05L425
ATGTTGTGGATGGTCATCGCGCCCACCATCAGCGCCATCACGGCGTTGGGCGGGATGCCCAGCGTCAGCAGCGGGATGAAGGAGGTCTGCGCGCCGGCGTTGTTGGCCGACTCGGGCGCGGCCACCCCGCGGATGTTGCCCTTGCCGAAAGGCACTTCGCCGGGCTTGCTGCGCATCTTCTTCTCGAGCGCATAGGACGCGAAGGACGCCAGCAGTGCACCACCGCCGGGCAGGATGCCGAGCGCCGAACCCAGGGCCGTGCCGCGCAACACGGCGGGCGTCATGTCCTTGAAGTCCTGCTTGGTGGGCCACAGGCCCTTGACCTCGGAAGTGAACACTTCGCGCTCGTCGTCGGGCTGCGAGAGATTGCCGATGATTTCGCCGTAACCGAACACGCCCATGGCGATCACCACGAAGCCGATGCCGTCGGTCAGTTCCGGGATGTCGAAGCTGAAGCGCGCCACGCCCGAGTTCACGTCAGTGCCGACGATGCCCAGCAACAGGCCCAGCACGATCATCGCGACCGCCTTGAGCAGCGAACCCGAAGCCAGCACCACGGCGCCGATCAGCCCCAGCACCATCAGCGAGAAATACTCGGCGGGGCCGAACTTGAAGGCCAGCTCGGTCAGCGGCGGCGCGAAGGCAGCCAGGATCAGCGTGCCGACGCAACCTGCAAAGAACGAGCCCAGGCCGGCGGCCGCCAATGCGGGGCCCGCGCGGCCCTGTCGCGCCATCTGGTAGCCGTCGATACAGGTCACCACCGAAGATGATTCGCCGGGGAGGTTGACCAGGATCGCGGTGGTGGAGCCGCCGTATTGCGCGCCGTAGTAGATGCCGGCCAGCATGATCAGCGCCGACACGGGCGGCAGCGCGTAGGTGGCGGGCAGCAGCATCGCGATGGTCGCCACCGGGCCGATGCCCGGGAGCACGCC
>NZ_JBFTNY010000072.1:0-929 GCF_056397705.1 Variovorax sp. 05L425
AATGGTCAGCAGCCCCAGCACGAGGTTCAGCATGTGCTGGCCCTTGAACTGCACCGGAGCACCCTGGAACAGGCGGAACTTGTACTTGCCCGAGAGCTTGCCGAAGGCAATGACCGAGCCGCTGAAGGTGATGGCGCCGATGGCCGCACCCAGGAACAGCTCCAGCCGGTTGCCCGCCGGAATCGCGTAGCGCAGGAAGCCGTCGACGATCATCGCGCCGTCGGGCGTGTTGACCGTGCCGGAGGCCGCCACCGGCAGCGGCGTGATGCCGAAGGCCCAGGGCTCCACCACCGCCGCCACGGCGATGAAGACGGCTGCCAGACCGATCATGCTGTGGAAGAAGGCCACAAGCTCGGGCATCTGGGTCATCTCGACCGTCTTGGCGCGGTAGGCGCCGTAGCCGCCGCCCACGACCAGGCCCAGCAGCACCCAGGCCATGCCGAGGGCCTTGCCGCCGGAGAGCTGCACGATGAGGGCGGCGGTGGTGAGGATGGCGATCGCCATGCCGACCATGCCGAAGATGTTGCCGCGGATGGAGGTGGTGGGGTGCGAGAGGCCCTTCAAGGCCTGGATGAAGCAGACCGATGCAACGAGGTACAGCAGCGTGACGACGTTCATGCTCATGCTGCGTTCCCCTTGTCGCCTGCGGCTACCTTCTTGTCCTTCTTCTTGAACATCTCCAGCATGCGTCTCGTCACCAGGAAGCCGCCGAAGACGTTCACTGCAGCAAGTGCCACGGCCAGCACGCCCATGGTCTTGCCCAAGGTGGTCTCGGTGAGCGCCGCGGCCAGCATGGCGCCCACGATGACGATGGCGGAGATGGCGTTGGTGACGGCCATCAGCGGCGTGTGCAGCGCCGGGGTGACGGTCCACACCACGTGGTAGCCCACGTAGATGGCCAGCACGAAGATGATCAGGTTGATGACGGT
>NZ_JBFTNY010000073.1:0-914 GCF_056397705.1 Variovorax sp. 05L425
ACTCGATCGCCTTGCCCATGTCCTCGACCACCTTCTTGGCGTCGCCGAAGACCATCATGGTCTTGTCCATGTAGAACAGCTCGTTGTCCAGCCCCGCGTAGCCCGCGGCCATGCTTCGCTTGTTCACGATCACCGTCTTGGCCTTGTAGGCCTCCAGGATCGGCATGCCGTAGATCGGCGTGCCCTTCTGCAGCGCCGCAGGGTTCACCACGTCGTTGGCCCCSAGGATGATCGCYACATCGGCCTGGCCGAACTCGCCGTTGATGTCCTCCATCTCGAAGACCTGGTCGTAGGGCACCTCGGCCTCGGCCAGCAGCACGTTCATGTGCCCCGGCATGCGCCCGGCCACCGGGTGGATCGCGTACTTCACCGTCACGCCGTGCTCGGTGAGCTTCTGCGCRAGYTCCTTCACCGCGTGCTGGGCTCTGGCCACCGCCAGACCGTAGCCCGGCACGATGATGACCGTCTCGGCGTTGGAGAGCACGAAGGCCGCGTCGTCCGCGCTGCCGCTCTTCACTGGCCGCTGCTCCTTGGCGCCGCCCGTGGCCGCCGCCGCCTCGCCGCCGAAGCCGCCCAGGATCACGTTGAAGAACGAGCGGTTCATCGCCTTGCACATGATGTAGCTCAGGATCGCACCCGAGGAGCCCACCAAGGAGCCCGCCACGATCAGCATCGCGTTGTTCAGGCTGAAGCCGATGCCCGCGGCCGCCCAGCCTGAGTAGCTATTGAGCATGGACACCACCACCGGCATGTCCGCCCCGCCGATCGGGATGATGATCAGCACGCCCATCACGAAGGCCAGGATCACCATCGCGAGGAAGGCCAGCCAGCTCTCGGTGGCCACGTACAGCAGGCCCAGCGCAATGGTCAGCAGCCCCAGCACGAGGTTCAGCATGTGCTGGCCCTTGAACTGC
>NZ_JBFTNY010000074.1:0-816 GCF_056397705.1 Variovorax sp. 05L425
GCCGCGGCCAGCATGGCGCCCACGATGACGATGGCGGAGATGGCGTTGGTGACGGCCATCAGCGGCGTGTGCAGCGCCGGGGTGACGGTCCACACCACGTGGTAGCCCACGTAGATGGCCAGCACGAAGATGATCAGGTTGATGACGGTGTGGGATACGGGATCCATGGCGGCTTCTCCTCGCTTGTTCGCTGTTCGCTTGCTGCTTGTTCGCTTACTTCTTCGTGACCTGGCCGTCCTGGCTCATGCGGCAGGCGGCGACGATGTCGTCCTCGAGGTCGATCTTGAGCCCGCCCTCCTTCGGCAGCACGAGCTTGAGGAAGTCGAGCACGTTGCGCGCATACAGCGACGACGCATCGGCGGCGACGAGGGCGGCGAGGTTGGTTTCGCCCACGATGGTCACGCCGTGCTTGACCACCGTCTTGTCGGCTTCGGACAGCGGGCAGTTGCCTCCCACGCCTTCCGGGCCCTTGCCCGCAGCGATGTCCACGATGACCGAGCCCGGCTTCATCGACTTGACCATCTCCTCGGTGATGAGCGTCGGAGCCGCACGGCCCGGGATCAGCGCGGTGCTGATGACGACGTCGGCGAGCGCCACGCGCTTGGCGACCTCGATCTTCTGGCGATCGAGCCAGCTCGGGGGCATGGGCCGGGCGTAGCCGCCCACGCCTTCGGCGGCTTCCTTCTCCTCGGCAGTCTCGTAGGGCACGTCGATGAACTTGCCGCCCAGGGACTCGATCTGTTCCTTGACGCTGGGGCGTACATCGGAAGCCTCGATGACGGCGCCCAGGCGCTTGGCGGTGGCAATCGCCTGCAA
>NZ_JBFTNY010000075.1:0-709 GCF_056397705.1 Variovorax sp. 05L425
TTCCGCTTCGACGCGCATGCCGACATGCGCGTGACCGCGCTGATGCAGGTGCTCAAGGACGACAAGGCGCTCCAGCGCGTCTACCTGATCGGCCAGGATTACAGCTTCGGCCAGGCGGTGCTGCGCGAATCACGGCGCCAGCTTGCCGAGTTGCGGCCCGACGTGCAGATCGTCGGCGACGAGCTGCATCCGATGGGCAAAGTCAAGGATTTCGCCCCTTATGCGAGCAAGATCCTCGCCAGTGGGGCGCAGGCCGTGATCACGGGCAACTGGGGCAACGACCTCACGCTGCTTGTGAAGGCGGCGCGCGAGGCAGGCTTCAACGGCACCTTCTACACCTTCTACGGCAATGCGCTGGGGGCGCCGGCGGCGATTGGCGACGCCGGCATCGGCCGCGTCGTCGCGGTGGCCGACTGGCTGCCGAACGTGCAGACACCGCAGTCGGAGGCCTTCTACAAGTCCTTCCGCGCGCGCTTTCCCAAGCCTTCCGAGGACTACGTGCACATGCGCATGCAGTTGATGATCGAGGCGCTGGCCCAGGCGATCGAGCGTGCCGGCACCACCGACACCGTGGCGGTCGCCCGTGCGCTTGAAAAGGCCCATGTCACGCTCGCGGGCCAGAGCGGGCACATGCGCGCTGAAGACCACCAGTTCCAGCAGACGCTGGTGGTCGGCGTGATGGACAGGCAAGGCGCGCCCGGCGTCAAGT
>NZ_JBFTNY010000076.1:0-707 GCF_056397705.1 Variovorax sp. 05L425
GGCCGCTGACCCATGCCCATCACAGATGCCAGCAATTTCGTCTTCTTCCAGCTGATCAACGACTACCTCCGCGACGAGATCAATACCTTCCAGTGGAACCTGCTGACGAGCATGGCGCAGTTCGTCGGCGCGATCGGGCTGATTCTGCTGACGGTGTGGATCCTGTTCCAGGGATACCGCATCGTCACCGGCCGAACGCAACAGCCCATGATGGCGTTGGTGGGCGATGCGCTCAAGGCCACGCTCATCATCGGCATCGCCACCGGCGCGGCCAGCGTGTCCTCTTCTCTGTACTGGACGCTCACTGACGGTACCGCCRGYGCSATTACATCCYTGGTCTCGCAGGACTCCGACAGCCCCTACCAGAGCATCGACAAGAACCTCGCCTACATGCAGCGCATGCTCTCGGCGATCGATACGCTGGCGAGCGGCGGTGATCCCTCCGTGGACAGCGCCAAGGAGCGCGCCAAGTGGTTCTCAGGCATCGGCATTGCCGGGCCGGGCTTGGTCAGCGGGTCGATTCTGCTGCTCAACAAGATCGCGATTGCGCTGTTCGTCGGGTTCGGGCCGCTGTTCATCATCTGCCTGCTGTTCGAGCAGACGAAGTCGCTGTTCAGCAAGTGGCTGTTCTACGGCATCGGCACGGTGTTTTCGCTGGCGGTGCTCAGCTTCATGGTGGGTCTCGCGAACAACGTGATCCGGTCGGT
>NZ_JBFTNY010000077.1:0-691 GCF_056397705.1 Variovorax sp. 05L425
GCGGCGAGCGTGACGCCAACGAGCGCGACGACACGGCCGGTGAACATCACCGCATCGCCGTAGGCGCGGGCCAAGGTCAGGCCCCGGCGCTGGCCTGCGAGTTGCACCGACAGCAGGTACAACGCGTAGTCCACGCCGATGCCCACGCCCAGCGCAATCACCGGCAGCGTTGCGACCTTCACGCCGATGCCCAGCCACACCATCAGCGCCTCGCACAGGATGGAGGTGACCACCAGCGGGATCACAGCCACCAGCACCGCACGCCAGGATCGGAAGGTCAGGAAGCACAGTGCGATCACGGCGGCGTAGACATAGAGCAGCATGGTCCTGTTGGCCTGATGCACCACGATGTTGGTCGCCGCCTCGATGCCCGCCGAACCGGCCGCCGGAAGGATCTGCACCACGGCCGGATCGGTCGGATGGTCCTTGACGAAGTTCTCCACCACCGCGAGCACCTTCTGCAGCGTCTCGGCCTTGTGGTCCGAGAGGTAGGCCACCAGCGGCATCACCGAGCATTCGACGTTGAAGAGCTCCGGATTGTTCACCGTCGCCTGCTGCGCGCCGTAGTTCAGCACGTCCTGGTTGCGGCTGATGGTCAGCCACTTGGGGTTGCCTTCGAAGGAGCCGGCGGTGATCTGGCGCACCACGTCCTGCAGGCCGAGCGTCGCGCGCACTTCCGGGAGCTGCTGCA
>NZ_JBFTNY010000078.1:0-688 GCF_056397705.1 Variovorax sp. 05L425
GGTGACCAACGGCAACGAGTTCGCGCTGGTGACGGTGTGGGACACCGCGGCGCTGAAGGGCCAGGTTGCCGTGGTGGCACTGGCCGGCCTGTGCGACGGCTGCTCCATCAACAATCCGGCGGGCTGGTACAACTGGTGGAATGAGTGGACGGGCGTCTACCCCGGCCTGCCCAACATGGGCAACACCGCCTTCATGAAGGTGCTGGGCTATGTGGACATCCCCGGCATGGCGGCGCCGACCGAGATCGCGGTGACCACCGGTCTGGACCAGTTCAGCAGCGTGCTGGTCGGCGGCAACTTCATGGGCCTGGCCAACTCGCCGCTCACGGCGAACTACCCGAGCTTCATGCCCGGCAACAGCAACTACGGCCGCTATGCCAAGGGCGGCGTGGCGGTGGTGATTTCCAAGTCGGAGCAGAAGGCCGCCTTCATCGACCTGAAGCCGCTGTTCAGCTACGTCAACAGCGTGTATTTCAGTTCGAACGTCAGCAGCACCAGCAACCTCGGGCAGGCCGCCAACCAGTGGCCCTACACCTTCACCCAGGTGCCTTCGCAGACGCCGACGGTGATCAAGACGGTGTCGCTGGGCGGGCGTCCGACGGCCGTGAGGACGACGGTTTCGGCCAACAGTCCGCGCGCCTGGATCGCCACGCAGGACGGCACGCTGCACATCTACAGCCTGGATGGC
>NZ_JBFTNY010000079.1:0-688 GCF_056397705.1 Variovorax sp. 05L425
GCCATCCAGGCTGTAGATGTGCAGCGTGCCGTCCTGCGTGGCGATCCAGGCGCGCGGACTGTTGGCCGAAACCGTCGTCCTCACGGCCGTCGGACGCCCGCCCAGCGACACCGTCTTGATCACCGTCGGCGTCTGCGAAGGCACCTGGGCGAAGGTGTAGGGCCACTGGTTGGCGGCCTGCCCGAGGTTGCTGGTGCTGCTGACGTTCGAACTGAAATACACGCTGTTGACGTAGCTGAACAGCGGCTTCAGGTCGATGAAGGCGGCCTTCTGCTCCGACTTGGAAATCACCACTGCCACGCCGCCCTTGGCATAGCGGCCGTAGTTGCCGCCGCCGCTGGCGAAGCTCTGCCAGTTGCTCGTCAGGGGCGAGTTGGCCAGGCCCATGAAGTTGCCGCCGACCAGCACGCTGCTGAACTGGTTCAGATTGGTGGTCACCGCGATCTCGGTCGGCGCCGTCATGCCGGGAATGTCCACATAGCCCAGGATCTTCATGAAGGCGGTGTTGCCCATGTTGGGCAGGCCGGGGTAGACGCCCTTCCACTCATTCCACCAGTTGTACCAGCCCGCCGGATTGTTGATGGAGCAGCCGTCGCACAGGCCGGCCAGTGCCACCACGGCAACCTGGCCCTTCAGCGCCGCGGTGTCCCACACCGTCACCAGCGCGAACTCGTTGCCGTTGGTCACC
>NZ_JBFTNY010000080.1:0-668 GCF_056397705.1 Variovorax sp. 05L425
GGCGTGCCGGCCGAAACTGCGCCAGGCGAGACAAGAGTGGCCGTGACTGCGGAGACCGCGAAGAAGCTGGTTGCGCAGGGCCACACCGTGCGAGTGCAATCGGGCGCGGGCATTGCGGCCAGCCTCACCGATGGCGCCTACGAGGCCGCCGGTGCGCAGATCACCGATGCCGTGGGGGCCTTCGGCTGCGAGATCGTGCTGAAGGTGCGCAGTCCTGACGATGGCGAGACGGCGCTGATGAAGCCGGGCACGGTCCTCGTGGGCATGCTCAATCCCTTCGATGTGCCGGGGCTGCAGCGCCTGGCCACAGCCGGCCTGACCGCCTTCGCGCTGGAGGCTGCTCCGCGCACCACCCGCGCCCAGAGCATGGACGTGCTCTCCTCCCAGGCCAACATCGCCGGCTACAAGGCCGTCATGATGGCCGCAGACAAGTACCAGCGCTTCTTCCCGATGCTGATGACCGCCGCCGGCACCGTGAAGGCGGCGCGCGTCGTGATCCTGGGCGTGGGCGTCGCGGGGTTGCAGGCGATTGCCACCGCCAAGCGCCTGGGCGCCGTCATCGAGGCTTCCGATGTACGCCCCAGCGTCAAGGAACAGATCGAGTCCCTGGGCGGCAAGTTCATCGACGTGCCCTACGAGACTGCCGAGGAGAAGGAAGCCGCCGAAGG
>NZ_JBFTNY010000081.1:0-668 GCF_056397705.1 Variovorax sp. 05L425
GGCGTGCCGGCCGGCGTGCCGGCCGAAACTGCGCCAGGCGAGACAAGAGTGGCCGTGACTGCGGAGACCGCGAAGAAGCTGGTTGCGCAGGGCCACACCGTGCGAGTGCAATCGGGCGCGGGCATTGCGGCCAGCCTCACCGATGGCGCCTACGAGGCCGCTGGTGCGCAGATCACCGATGCCGCGGGGGCCTTCGGCTGCGAGATCGTGCTGAAGGTGCGCAGTCCTGACGATCGCGAGACGGCGCTGATGAAGCCGGGCACGGTGCTGGTCGGCATGCTCAATCCCTTCGATGCCGACGGTCTTCAGCGCCTGGCCGCGGCCGGCCTGACCGCCTTCGCCCTCGAAGCGGCTCCGCGCACCACCCGCGCCCAGAGCATGGATGTGCTCTCCTCCCAGGCCAACATCGCCGGCTACAAGGCCGTCATGATGGCCGCGGACAAGTACCAGCGCTTCTTCCCGATGCTGATGACCGCCGCCGGCACCGTGAAGGCGGCACGCGTCGTGATCCTGGGCGTCGGCGTTGCGGGATTGCAGGCGATTGCCACCGCCAAGCGCCTGGGCGCCGTCATCGAGGCTTCCGATGTACGCCCCAGCGTCAAGGAACAGATCGAGTCCCTGGGCGGCAAGTTCATCGACGTGCCCTACGAGACTGCCGAGGAGAAGGA
>NZ_JBFTNY010000082.1:0-595 GCF_056397705.1 Variovorax sp. 05L425
GGCGGCGCGCTTCCGGGCTACCAGAAATTACTGGTAGATGAGCGTGTACATCACGCTCGAATTGGCTGCGCCGGCGCCAGCAGCTCCATTGACAGCCACGTATTCAGCGGCGTAGGGCAGCAGTGCAGATCCGGCGGTGATAGCAACCGACTTGGAATTCTGCGTGCCGTCCGCGAAACCAGCCTTGATGGGGCTGAAGTCGTCGCCGTTCAGCAGGCGGATCTGAACGTTGTTAGCGCCACCAGCATCCAAAATCAGATTGCCGGTTTGGAAGTCGGTCGTGACACCGGGTTCAAAGTAGGTGTGGACATTGCCCGAGTCAGGCGTGCAATTCGTCAGCGCGATGTCGAAGGTCTTGCGGCCAGCGGATTGGCCTGCGGCAGCCAGGGCCGAAGTCGACACGGTCGGCAGCGTCACCAGAAAGTCGCTGGCGCCACTGCCGGCACCATTGATGGTGCAGGTGTTCGAGGTGACTTCGCCGTTGAAGGTGATGGTGCCGTCAGCAGCAGAGGCAACCTGGGCGGCCATCGCGGTGCTGGCCAAGATCAGAACGGAGAGAAGTTTGCGGTTCATTTCGAATATTCACTAAAGTTGA
>NZ_JBFTNY010000083.1:0-533 GCF_056397705.1 Variovorax sp. 05L425
AGTCGTCAAGGCATTCGGGCAGCAGCGTCACCTGCTGCCGGTCTTCGCCTTCGATGAATCGCTTCATGGGCCACCACCTCGTTCAGACGGGTTGGCTCAATATAGGTGACCATCAAGGGAGTTTCCACACAGCCTCGGCCAAGACCGGAAGTTCCGAGACAGGACCCGATTCGGGGTCCGCGGCAATGACAGCAGTCCGCGGCCCCGTTTCTTGCCAAATTTTGCCAAGCGGCATATGCTTGAGTCATGAGCACGATGAACGTATCCCTGCCGGACGCCATGAAGTCGTTCGTGGATGAGCAGGTGGTCGAACGCGGCTATGGCACGAGCAGTGAATATGTGCGCGAGCTCATCCGCAAGGACCAACAGAGGCTTCAACTGCGCGGTCTGCTTCTTCAAGGTGGCCGCTCAGCGCCCGCTGCCGAGGCGGACAAGGCCTACTTCGACGGTCTGCGTGGGAGGGTGCGCGCCGCGGGCAAAAAGGCAGGCCGGGACGGCGGCAAGAGGTGAAGTCAAAAACGGTCGTCCCGCGA
>NZ_JBFTNY010000084.1:0-518 GCF_056397705.1 Variovorax sp. 05L425
CCCGAGACACCGATCGCCGGCGACAGCGGGATCGACAAGCGCATGGACTGGCGCTTCCTCGACCTGCGCGAGCCGAAGAACAACCTGATCTTCCGCATCCAGACGACGTTCGAGCACGCGCTGCGCGAGTACTGGGTGAACAACGACTTCATCGAGATCCACACCCCCAAGCTGATGGCGAGCCCGAGCGAGTCGCGCGCCGAGCTGTTCGAGGTGGAGTACTTCGACCGCACTGCCTACCTGTCGCAGAGCCCGCAGTTCTTCAAGCAGATGGCGCAGTCGGCCGGTTTCGGCAAGATCTTCGAGATCGGCCCGGCGTTCCGCGCCGACCCCAGCTTCACCAGCCGCCACGCGACGGAGTTCACGAGCGTCGACACCGAGCTCAGCTGGATCGACAGCCACGAAGACGTCATGACGCTCCATGAGAACCTCATCGTCGCCGGCTTCACCGCGGTCAAGGAGAAGCACGGCGAGCAGATCAAGGAGCTGTTCGACGTCGAGGTGGTCGTCCCCACCAC
>NZ_JBFTNY010000085.1:0-515 GCF_056397705.1 Variovorax sp. 05L425
CATTGATGGTGCAGGTGTTCGAGGTGACTTCGCCGTTGAAGGTGATGGTGCCGTCAGCAGCAGAGGCAACCTGGGCGGCCATCGCGGTGCTGGCCAAGATCAGAACGGAGAGAAGTTTGCGGTTCATTTCGAATATTCACTAAAGTTGAAGAAGTTGGATTTGGCAGAAGGCGATAACCAGGGAATTGCCAATTGCCAAGACCGAATTAAATCGATCCACACGCCGCAGGCACATAAGAAAAATCCTAAAGCAGCGTTTGGAGCAGTACCGCTGTGCAAAATGGCACGGTGAGGCCTCGATCTACGCGCCTCGCGCAGCGAATTCGTTCGCCGCCGCTGGTGCTGCTCCATGGGAGGAAGCGCACCGGCGGCGCGCTTCCGGGCTACCAGAAATTACTGGTAGATGAGCGTGTACATCACGCTCGAATTGGCTGCGCCGGCGCCAGCAGCTCCATTGACAGCCACGTATTCAGCGGCGTAGGGCAGCAGTGCAGATCCGGCGGTGATAGCAACCG
>NZ_JBFTNY010000086.1:0-396 GCF_056397705.1 Variovorax sp. 05L425
GTAGTACCGCCGGCGCCATTACATCCTTGGTCTCGCAGGACTCCGTCAGCCCCTACCAGAGCATCGACAAGAACCTCGCCTACTGCAGGGCATGCTCTCGGCGATCGATACGCTGGCGAGCGGCGGTGATCCCTCCGTGGACAGCGCCAAGGAGCGCGCCAAGTGGTTCTCAGGCATCGGCATTGCCGGGCCGGGCTTGGTCGGCGGGTCGATTCTGCTGCTCAACAAGATCGCGATTGCGCTGTTCGTGGGGTTCGGGCCGCTGTTCATCATCTGCCTGCTGTTCGAGCAGACGAAGTCGCTGTTCAGCAAGTGGCTGTTCTACGGCATCGGCACGGTGTTTTCGCTGGCGGTGCTCAGCTTCATGGTGGGTCTCGCGAACAACGTGATCCGGTC
>NZ_JBFTNY010000087.1:0-383 GCF_056397705.1 Variovorax sp. 05L425
CTTCGCTACGGGCAACTTGCGGTGCTCACTTTTCGCGGGGTCCGCGCGAAACTCGCTTCGCTCAAACACGCGCAGCCCTGATCCGCGAAAAGCTCCGCTCCTCAGCACCCCCAGAAGGGAGTGCTCGGGCCTTTGCTTCGCTCGGCCTGGTGAATACCAATACCAGCAGCCAATCCCCAATCAAAAACACAAGGACGCGCCACGGCGCGTTCTGCCTTGGTATTGGTCTTCGTCTTGGGGTCCCCTCTGTGCGTGCCGAGGAGCGCAGCTTCAGGCGGATCAGGGCCGCGTGTGTTTGAGCGAAGCGAGTTTCACGCGGACCCCGCCTGAAGCGAGCACCGCAGGTTGCCCGAAGCGAAGCGCAGGGACACGCACAGTGGGGT
>NZ_JBFTNY010000088.1:0-375 GCF_056397705.1 Variovorax sp. 05L425
GGCTGTCGACCGCCAGCTTGCCCGAAGCCACGCCGCTCAGCACACGTGCACCATCTGTGCCGGTGAAGTCCACCGACATGCCGCCCGTGTCCTTGGCCACCGTGATGTGGCCGCTCGTCGCGTCCTGCTTCACCAGGCCAACGCTGCCGTCGTCCAGTTGCTGCGTCAGATTCGTCACCGAGTTCTCCACGTTGTTCACGCGGCCATCAATGGAGGCAATCTTCGTCGTGTTGGCCTGCACGTTCTGGTTGGTCGCAAACAGCTGCGAACCGTTCACCGCCTCCTGGCTGTCGACCGCCAGCTTGCCCGAAGCCACGCCGCTCAGCACACGTGCACCATCTGTGCCGGTGAAGTCCACCGACATGCCGCCCGTGT
>NZ_JBFTNY010000089.1:0-367 GCF_056397705.1 Variovorax sp. 05L425
CACTGTGCGTGTCCCTGCGCTTCGCTTCGGGCAACCTGCGGTGCTCGCTTCAGGCGGGGTCCGCGTGAAACTCGCTTCGCTCAAACACACGCGGCCCTGATCCGCCTGAAGCTGCGCTCCTCGGCACGCACAGAGGGGACCCCAACACGGATACCAATACCAAGGCAGAACGCGCCGTGGCGCGTCCTTGTGTTTTTGGTTTGGCTGTTGGTATTCAACAGGCCGAGCGAAGCAAAGGCCCGAGCACTCCCTTCTGGGGGTGCTGAGGAGCGGAGCTTTTCGCGGATCAGGGCTGCGCGTGTTTGAGCGAAGCGAGTTTCGCGCGGACCCCGCGAAAAGTGAGCACCGCAAGTTGCCCGTAGCGAAG
>NZ_JBFTNY010000090.1:0-351 GCF_056397705.1 Variovorax sp. 05L425
GCTGCAATGCCTCGATTAAATCATGGGCACATTCGTATTGTCAACAATCTGAATGTCGAGTAAAGTTCAGGCATCCGACGCTCAACCGCCATCCAACGAGGCACCCACCCATGACCACACAGACAAAGATTCGCTCCGAGATCACCGGCACCGTTTGGAAGATCCTGGTAAAGCCCGGCGACACCCTGCAGGCCGACGACACCCTCATGGTCCTCGAATCCATGAAGATGGAAATCCCCGTCGTCGCCCCCGAAGCCGGCCGCGTCGTCGAGATCCTCATCGCCGAAGGCGCTCCCGTGCGTGAAGGCCAGGACATCGCGGTCTTCGAAGAGGAATGAGCGCCGTGAAGAA
>NZ_JBFTNY010000091.1:0-350 GCF_056397705.1 Variovorax sp. 05L425
CCGCTGGGCACGGTGCTGCACACCGGCGACTGGAAGATCGATCCCGATCCTCAGCTGGGCGCGGCCACCGACGTCGACGCCCTGCGCCGCCTGGGCGACGAGGGCGTGCTGGCCATGGTCTGCGACAGCACCAACGTCTTCGTCGAGGGCGAGTCCGGCTCGGAAGCCGACGTCCGCGTCGAGCTGAACAAGCTGATCGGCAGCCTGACGGGCAAGATCGCCGTGGCCTGCTTCGCCTCGAACGTGGCGCGGATGGACACCGTTATCCGCGCTGCCCAGGCCGCGGGCCGCAAGGTGTGCCTAGCCGGCCGCTCGATGCACCGCATGGCCGCCGCCGCCCGTTCGGTGGG
>NZ_JBFTNY010000092.1:0-344 GCF_056397705.1 Variovorax sp. 05L425
GGGTTCGGGCCGCTGTTCATCATCTGCCTGCTGTTCGAGCAGACGAAGTCGCTGTTCAGCAAGTGGCTGTTCTACGGCATCGGCACGGTGTTTTCGCTGGCGGTGCTCAGCTTCATGGTGGGTCTCGCGAACAACGTGATCCGGTCGGTGGCGGTGGCGTTCCTGGCCAAGTACGCGGCGCTGTTGGCAGGTGGTGATGGAGGTATCGACGGCGAGGGCATCACGTCGCTGGCGCTGCAGCAGGGCGGGCTGGGGCTGGTTCTCACCCTCCTGATCGTGAGTGCACCGTCCATGGCTGCGGCGTTCTTCCGAGGAGTGCTCGGGCAGTTCCAGGCGTACTCGCC